>DAOTXA010000456.1:0-30279 GCA_034435595.1 Anaerolineae bacterium
CAGGAGCTATTTAGATGACCGATCATTACTATGCATTGATTCTTGCTGGAGGCGGCGGAACCCGTCTTTGGCCGATGAGTCGTCGCGACCGGCCCAAACAGATGCTCTCGCTTGTCGAAGAGCATTCAATGTTCAGGATCAGTGTCGAGCGTCTTAGTCCATTGTTTCCGGTAGACCGTATTTATATCGTCACAGGGGAACGTTACGCCGAAGGTTTGCAAAGTGACTGCCCGGAAATCCCGAAGAAGAATTTCATTCTAGAACCCAGTGCACGTAATAATGCGGCTGCGGTCGCACTTGCGCTTTCTGTGATTCAGAAGCGCGATCCCGATGCGACCGTTGTGTTGCTTACGGCAGATCACCACATTCGTAAGAAAGATGACTTTCGTGATGTCCTTGAAAAGGCGCATGATATTGCTCAGGATGACGCTATCGTAACGCTTGGTATCTCTCCAACTTTTCCTTCCACTGGATTCGGTTATATCCGTCAGGGTGATGAATTGGGTACATGGGGCGCTCATACGGCCTATGTTGCGCGTCAGTTCACTGAGAAACCAGACCTTGAAACTGCAACGCAGTTTCTGCTTTCTGGCGAGTATTCGTGGAATTCGGGTATGTTCGTCTGGCGGGTAGATACAGCGATGATAGAGTTTGAACGCCAACAACCGGATATGTACGCCTTAATGACGCAAATCCGTGATGCGACAGACACTGATAGCTATGCAGGAGTGCTGTCGAATGTGTGGGAGAAGATGCCGGAAACATCCATCGATTTTGCGATTATGGAAGACGCAGAGAAGATGGCAGTGATTCCGGTCGAAATCGGATGGAGCGATGTCGGCAGCTGGGCGTCGCTGTTCGAGGTGCTTGAGCTTGACAAGCATGGCAATTACTTCCGTGGTGAAGCCAAAAACCAGATCATCCTGGATACGAAAGACACGCTTGTATATAGCGACCGTATGATTGTGACGATTGGTGTTCAAGATGTCATTGTCGTGGACGCGGATGATGTCATTATGGTGATGCATAAGGACCGCGCACAGGATGTGAAGCGCGTTGTGAATCAGTTGCGCTCTGAGGAGCGCGACGATTACCTGTAACCCGATGAGTTGAGGAAATAAATCTATGAGTGAAAACCCGCAGGCATACTGCGTTAAATGCCGTGAAAAACGAGAAATGTCGAATCCAGAGGCTGTTTATACCAAGACCGGTACTCCGGGCACGCGTGGAGAATGCCCCGTTTGCGGGACGACACTCTTTCGTATGGGCGCAACTCCCGCGCACGATCATATCCCTAAACCGGAAGTGGTAGAGAAGCCTAAGCGCAGCAAAGCTAAAGGCAAGTCTGCAAAGGGTAAAAAGCCGTCAAAACGCAAGCGTGTTGGGAAGCTTGTCATTGTTGAGTCGCCTGCAAAAGCACGCACAGTAGGGCACTTTCTTGGCAAGAATTATACGGTACGTGCTTCTAAGGGACATGTTCGTGATCTGCTGGTGACGCAGCTTTCGGTAGATGTCGAGAACGACTTTGAGCCGAAATATCGCGTGCCAAATGATAAGCGCGAGACGGTTAAGGAACTGAAATCGATTGCTGAGAGCGCCGAGGAAATCTATCTGGCGACGGACCCTGACCGTGAAGGAGAAGCGATTGCGTGGCATTTGATGCACGCTGCCGACATGGATGAGTCGCGGATCAAACGCGTCGTGTTTCATGAGATCACCGAACCGGCGGTTCAACATGCATTCGCGACGCCGCGTGAGATCAATATGGATCTCGTCAATGCACAGCAGGCGCGTCGTATTCTGGACCGTCTGGTGGGGTATAACATTACCGAGTTATTGTGGGACCGCGTGCGCAATCGGCTTTCTGCTGGACGAGTGCAGAGTATTGCGTTGCGCATTGTGGTAGACCGCGAGCGCGAGGTTGAGGCTTTTGTGCCTGAAGAATACTGGACACTTGATGCCGAGTTGAATAAGGCGGCGAATAAGGACGATAAAAAGCAGAAGTCCTTTGTCGCCCGTTTGGTAAAGTATCAGGGTGCCGATATAAAACTTGGCAGTGAAAGCGAAGTGCGACCACATCTTGAAGTGTTGGAACGCAGCCAGTATATTGTGGACAGTGTGAAACGTGGTACGCGTCAGCGTCGCCCGTCTGCACCGTTCACGACGAGTACCTTGCAGCAGGAAGCCTCGCGCCGTCTGGGTTTTAACGCCGGACGTACTATGCGTGTGGCACAGCAACTTTACGAAGGTATCGACATTGGCGGCGAAGGTACGACCGGGCTAATCACCTATATGCGTACTGATAGTACTTCAGTGTCGGAACAGGCACAGGTCGAGGCACGCACATATATCGAGGAGCGGTTCGGCAAGGATCACCGTCCAGAAAAAGCACCTGTCTACAAGACGAAGGCCAAAAGTGCGCAAGAGGCCCATGAAGCGATTCGTCCTACAGGTGTGCGTCGCCTGCCAGATCAACTAAAAGAGCATATCTCGCGCGATCAATTCCGGCTTTATAAGCTAATCTGGGAGCGTTTTGTCGCCAGTCAGATGTCAAACGCAGTCTACAATACATTGCGTATCGAGATTGCTTCTGGGCCTAAGCAGGGTGATATGCCGTATCTCTTCCGAGTATCTGGCAGCACCATCAAGTTTACCGGCTTTCTCGCTTTGTATGAAGACACGCGTGACGAGGACGCCGTACTGGATGAAGATGAGGGGCGTATTCTGCCGGAAATGACTGCCGAAGAGATTCTGAATCTGGTTCGGTTGATGCCTGAACAACACTTTACACAGCCACCGCCGCGCTACACTGAGGCGAGTCTGGTGCGGACGCTTGAAGAATTGGGTATTGGGCGACCGAGCACATATGCGCCGACAGTTGGTGTGATTCAGGACCGGGACTACGTCGAGAAGCAGGATAAGCGGCTGGTTCCAACGGATACCGGAAAGACAGTGAATGATCTGCTAGTGCAATATTTCCCTGACGTGTTGGATTATCAATTTACGGCGCGGATGGAAGATCAGCTTGACGAGGTATCTGAAGGTGACGTGCAGTGGCAGCCGATGCTGCACGATTTCTACGAACCGTTTGAGTCGCAGTTGGTTAATGCCCGTGAAAACATGCCCAAATTGCGCCAGGAAGAGCTAGTCGGGCGGATTTGCCCTACTTGCGATGAAGGTGACCTTGTCATTAAGTACGGGCGCTGGGGTAAGTTTATAGGTTGCACGAATTATCCTGACTGCAAGCACACCGAACCATATCTCGAATATACGGGCGTTATCTGTCCGCAGTGTGGTCAGGAACATGCCGGTGAACTCGTCGTGCGTAAGACGCGGCGTGGTCGCACATTCTTCGGGTGTTCGCGTTACCCTGATTGTGATTTCTCGGCATGGAAATTGCCGGGTCAGGTTGAGAATAGTGAAGAATCTGAGGCCGCGGATAAAGCAAAAACTGCAATAGCGAGTTATGATCAGGAGACATCTGCCTGATTGTACTGTTCAGGAGTTGCTGTAATTTCGGCTTCTCAGTACGATAATGGGTGTGCAGGGGCGTTAATTTGGCGTGGTCTGCACATCTCCTATACAATGAAAGCGTCCACTGGCGGTAGCATTTACGAAAGGGAAATGTTGTGTCCGAAGACCTTACCCCGGCTGACGAAGGCAAGAAGGAAAAGACTCGTGCAGAACGCCGTGCCGAGCGCAAAGCCCAAAAAGACGCACAAGCCCAGGCGAAGGCGAACGATAGTGATGAGGATAGCGGCGGCGGTTTAATTGGCTGGTTGCGTGATAGTTACAACGGCCTGTTTAAGATCGTCATTCAGCCGCATTTGCCAAAAGGACGCATGACACTACTTCTGGTGAGTGCTTTCTTATTTGGCCTGATGTGGGCGTATGCTGTCGCACCAACTCAGTTTTATAATGGCTCGCCGCACCAACTTAATAGTAGCGATCGCGACAACTGGATTCGCTTTGTTGCCGGTAGTTATGACGCGGGTCTCTACGATGCGCAAACGACACTCAATCTGCTGAATCGTGTTGAAAACCCCATTGGGCGCGTCAATGCACTCGCTCAGAGCGAAACTGGACAGGTACAAGTCGCTTTGCAAGAGGTTCAGCAGATTTTGCCACAGAATCCAGATGAACTTCCCGGGCGCGATGCGCCAAGTTCTGGCAATATTGTCGCCAGTATCTTGACCTTTGTAATTGCTGCTATTGTCTTTATCGTACTTATCAATATATTTGCGATAGCATGGGGGCTACTCATCGGCGGATACGTTGAACGCTTCTTCGCACGGTTCCGCCCTGAAAGTGACGCTGATCGTCAGGCGAAGTTGGCGGTCGAGCAATTTAAGAAGAACAGAGAAATGGAAGACCGCATGAAGGAGCAAGCGGCTGCTAGCAACTATGGCCCGCCTGTGACTCAAAAGGTTTCCACATATATGAAAGGCCGTCAATTTGATGACTCATTCGCGATTGAGAATGAGGCTGACCAGTTTCTTGGAGAGTGTGGGGCAACGGTAGCCAAGACCATCGGAGAGTCGGGTGAATTGGCAGCCGTTGAGGTCTGGTTGTTCGACAAAGAAGACTTTGTCCGCACACTAACCAAAGTGTTTGTGACCGAGCATGTGTTCAACGACCCGGTATCCCGGTCTGAGTTAGAAGCTAAGGTCGAGAATCCGGCAACGGATATTATTCTGGCACAACCGGGTGTTTTGGGTGTTCTTGAGACGGATCAAATTCGTCTTGAATCTACGGTTGCTGATATGAGCTATGGTACAGGTGAATTGCCGCCAAACAGTTATTTTGAATCGCTTGCGATTCAAATTCAGGCATGGGAGAAAGCGGGTAGCGGTGCGGATGCTCCGGCTTCGACCCCTGCTGCTGCGTCCATACCCGGTACTGCCGCAGCCCCGGCTCCTGCGCCAGCGTTTAACCCGCCACCTGTTCAACCGCAGCAACCGCCGACATATAATCCACCACCACAACAGCCGCAGCAACCGCCGACATATAATCCACCACCACAACAGCCGCAGTCTCCGGCGTATAATCCACCACCACAGCAACCTCCACCAGGTGCGCCACAACAGCCGAGTCCGTTTGCGCCGCCTCCACCACCCGGGGCGCCCAATCAGGACGATGATGACCCCTTTGGTGGGACCGGTGATTTTACACCGATTGGCAATTAAAGAAGTGATCAGCGAAGCTATGACAAAAAGCGCCCTCAAGTTTGAGAAGAGGGCGCTTTCGTTTTCAGTTGAGAGTAGATTTTGGAAACGCGGTGCTTACTGAATTTTTCGAATCTTGAACACGATTTCACCGGACGGTGTGGCAACCTTCACCTTATCGCCTTTTTTTCTGTCCATGAGGGCGCTGCCAATTGGGCTTTCGTGAGAAATCTTCCCTTCACGCGGATTTGCCTCCGCCGCGCCGACAATCATATAAGTTTCATCCTCGTCGCCGCCATCTTCGCGAATAGTGACTTCACACCCGATGCGCACCATATCTGCGTTGCCGTCAGTGTCGATAATCTGAGCGGAGCGCAGGATATTCTCGATGTACTGAATGCGTCCTTCGACAAAGGATTTTTGTTCACGCGTGTCGTGGTAATCCGCATTTTCCTTAAGATCGCCTTGGGCAACAGCTTCTTTGAGCTTAATCGCGAGTTCTGGCATACGCTCGTTTTTGAGCTGGTCTAGTTCTCGCTCCAGCTCTTCTTTGCCTTCTTTAGTCAGGTAGTTGGTTTCATTCATGATTGTTACCTTACCGATCAATAAACTGAAATTCTGATGATGTTAGGCGTGTGCTGTGCCACGCTCAACACGGTCTTCAAACAATGCCAGTACGTTGCGCCGATGTAGTTGCTCTGCCATACCACCAAGCAGGATGCGATCTTTGCCACACGCACTGATGTCTATTTTCTCAAGCGCTTGTTCGCGTTGTGGACCGTCTAGCACAGCGTCGACTGCTTTTTCTAATTCGCGCAGATAACGAATATCACTATCGATTTTGTCCTCGATCTCCCCACGCAATATGACTTCACCATGCCCTTGTACCGCGGTCTCATAGCGATAGCGGCGCAGCGCCTCTAGGGATAAGATAAGATTTTCGAAGTTACCATCCACAAAATATGGGATGGGCATCAAAGTATCTGCGGCAAAAAGCACTTGATCTTCTTCTATGAGACAGGCGATTGAGTCAGAGCTATGCCCGGGCGAAGACCAGAATTGAAGCGTTTTATTCCCGCAACGAAGGGTTAGACGACTATCAAAGACTAGCTGAGGTAAAACAAGCTCGACATCTTCGAAACTGGGAGTCGTGTTTTTCGCTGATTCAAGGCTTTTCCTACCTCGTTCATTCAGTAATTTTCGGCAACGTTCATGTGCGAGAATGGTGGCTCCTTGAAAGAAGCACGTGCCCGTAGTGTGATCTGCATGAAAATGTGAATTGACAACATAGGTAATCGAAAGCCCAAGGCGTTCGTTGATAAAGCGCTTCATAGCAAGCGTTTCTTCAGGGAATGCTAATGTGTCGAAGACTACAGCACCCTCTGTCGTCACAATGACACCAGCGGTTACATCTGCATAGAGTTCGCTGGTAAATATATAAACATCATCAGTTACACGTTCGCGTTGCATAAGGAAAGAAAACAACTTTTGCTCAAGATTTTGCCAGAAATGAAAACAAACCGATCATAACGTGTAACAATGACACGCTAATTTCCTGTTCGAGCTTGCCAGACTATCAGGAGTGAGTTTGCGCGGCAGGAAAGACGGCATGTCAATGTGGATATGCGGCGCAATTCGATACATATTGTACCGTCATTGGTCGAGGTAAAGCAAGCAATGAGATCGTAGTCATTTTCTCGGCAGGATTAAAACAAGGTGTAACATGTATTAATTCGGGAGTAGTCCGTCGGGTGGTAGCACCCGCACAAATCCCTGTTCTGTATTAATCTCTAACACAGTGTCGTCAGTTACGGGGAATAATAACTCGCCGTGCGTCTTGCTTTCAATCACGTATACGTCGTTTGCGCCTGTTTCTAATACGCTGGCTATAGCGCCGATCTCTCGTCCATCTTCGGCAACGACGCGTAAACCAATGAGTTCGTACGCGTAAATTTCGTCGTCTTCAAGTGGGATTGCATCCTGTAAATGCACCATTACAAAAAGACCACGCATTGACTCTGCTTGTGTACGGTCTTTGATTTCTTTGAGCTTTAGTAGGCCGTATTCTTTGTGCATTCTCATCGCCTCAACATGATAGCGTTTAGGCGATGAGGAGTCAGGGCGTTTGGCGAGAGTAATCGTCCCTAGTTCAGGAATCCGTTCCGGGTAGTCTGTCAGGATGCGCATTCGTAACTCTCCGCGAATCCCATGAGGACGAAGAATTTCCCCGACAAGTAAATATTCTGGCTGTAGTCGCTGCGCCATGCTAATCGATCTCGAGAACGATACGCTGATCTTTTTGGTTGGCGACGACTTTGAGAAGTGAGCGAATCGCATTTGCGACTCGCCCCTGTTTGCCAATTACCCGACCCATGTCACTACGTGCGACACGAAGCTCCAATATCGTTGTGTTGCCGATATGTTTGGTGCGCAGGCGAACTTTATCAGGATCATTTACCAGGTTACGTGCGATATACTCGACAAGTTCGCTTTCAGTTTCAGATTCTTGGTCGGAGTAGGACATAGCTATTCGGCCTCTGTGACTGCTTCTTCAGCTTCCTCTGCCGCGATTTGTGCTTTCTTGCCCTGTCCGGCTGGTGGTGCCGGGTACTCGGTCCGTGGGCTAATCGGGTCGGCTGATGCGACCGCTTCTTGCGCTTCGGAAACAAGCGTTTCCATATTTTCGCCGTTACGTAGGCGCTCAAAACGGGCCATAGTCCCGGTACGGTTAAAAATATTGACGACGGCTTCAGACGGTTGAGCGCCGACACTTAGCCAATAGAGGGCACGTGCTTCATCAATAATGTCTGTCGTTGGGCGGGTACGCGGATTGTGATTTCCAATCGCTTCGATGTACATGCCGTTGCGAGCCTTGCGCCTGTCTGTAACGACAATACGATAGGTTGGCTGACCCTTGAGGCCCATACGACGTAGGCGAATGCGAACCATAGTTTTTCTCTCCTTCTAAATCGAGGGTTATCCGTATCTCGTCATGATACGGCATTTTCACATAAATCGACCAGTGTCAAAGTTGTGGGAATGTCTAGTCCATGCCAGGCATACCGGGTAAGTTCGGCATACGGCCTTTTTTAAGTTGATCCATCATTTTTTGCATCTGGCGAAATTGCTTCAAGACATCGTTGACATCCCGAACTTCAACGCCGCTTCCCGCAGCAATTCTCCGCTTACGGCTGGCATTAAGCATTTTGGGATTGTTGCGCTCTTTCAGTGTCATTGAGTTGATGATCGCCTCGACTTTCTTCAGTCGGCCTTCGACATCTTCCTCATTGATTTGGTTCTGTAATTGGAGGCGATTCATACCAGGGATCATGTTCATGATTTGGCTGATCGGTCCCATGCCGCGGATTTTCTTAAGTTGATCGAGGAAGTCTTGCAGGGTGAACTGATTTTTCATCAGTTTTTGCTGAAGCTTCATGGCTTCTACCTCATCGAAGGCTTCTTCAGCCTTTTCAATGAGGGTCATCACATCGCCCATGCCGAGAATACGATCAGTCAAGCGATCTGGATGGAAAATCTCAAATCCGTCGATTTTCTCCCCAGTACCGAGGAACTTGATCGGCACGTCAGTAACGGCACGCATGGAAATTGCTGCGCCGCCACGTGCGTCACCATCGACCTTAGTAAGGATCAAGCCGGTGATGCCAACACGCTCGTTAAAGCCGGATGCGATATTCACGGCTTCCTGACCAGTCATAGCATCAGCGACTAACAGGATTTCTGCGGGTTGTGTGCGTCGCTTGATTTCTTCCAATTCACGCATGAGGGTGTCGTCAATTTGAAGGCGACCAGCGGTGTCAACAATTACCACGGCAGCGCTACTATCTTTTGCTGCCTTCAATCCGCGTTGAACGATGTCTGGTGGGCTGGCACTGACGCCTTCCTCATAGACTTCGATCCCGATTTGTTTACCAAGTGTGACCAACTGGTCAACTGCTGCTGGACGGTAGGTGTCAGCGGCGATGAGGAAGGGTTGCCGACCTTCGCGACGCAGATGTACGGACAGTTTGGCCGCCGTTGTCGTTTTACCAGAACCCTGTAAGCCCACCAGCATGATGACATGTGGCTTCGAACTTCCAGAGAAGTTGAGGCGTCCCGGCTCGCCCAGAGTTTCGATTAGCTCGTCGTGGACGATCTTGACGACCATCTGACCAGGTTTGAGCGATTTCGCCACTTCTGCGCCGATTGACCGTTCTTTGACGCGTTTAACGAAGTCTTTAACGACGGGCAACGCGACATCGGCTTCGAGCAGCGCCATGCGCACTTCACGCATCGCGGTATTGACATCGGCTTCGCTCAACTTGCCTCTTGTGTTGAGGCGATCAAACGTATCCTGCAGGCGTTGACTCAGGCTTTCAAACATAGAAATTCAGCTAGGCTCTTGGATCACGTAGACAGAAAATTGTAGAACACACCTCTAAGTGCGTCAAGGCGCGACTGTGCTTTCAAGCGCATCCTCGATGAATTCGAGTGCGGCTTCCAGTTGCGGATCCTGGCCTTCTTCGAGTTCCTCAGGCAGTTCAACCACGATATCCGGGGTGATGCCTTGATCAGTGATCCATTCACGGGTTGGGGTTAACCAGCGGGCAATTGTGATATTCAACCCGCCGCCATTGACAAGAGTATTGGCTTGTTGGACTGTCCCCTTGCCAAATGTTTGTGTACCAAGGATCGTAGCAACGCCGGTATCTTGCCAGGCACCTGCGACCAACTCTGATGCACTGGCGCTATTGCCATCAACGAGTACGATAATTGGAGCAGTGACACCGGCAAAGCCCGCGTTGTTTGTCATAATGCGCTCGCTACCATCGTCAAAGATTTGCGTTACAGTGCCACTGTCATCGACTTTTTTGAAGATAATCTCTCGACCATCACCAAATTGTTCGATCAGAAGCGTTCCTTGTTCGATGAAAAGTCCGCCAATATCTACCGCCGAACTAAGTAGGCCACCGCCGTTGCCTCGTAGGTCAAACACCAGGCCGTTTATGGCATCAGCACCATATTGATTTAACACAACATCGATCTGTTCACGTGCATTGGCGCTAAATTGGGTGAGTTGAATGTATAGGATGTCACCTTCAAGCAATTCGGAGGATACGTAGACCAGTTCCACTCTATCTCGTATGATGGTGACCTCGAATTCCTCGCCATCGCGACTCATTGTCAATACGACAGGCGTACCGCCGGGGCCGCGAACGATGCTCGACAATTCTGCTGTATTAAATCCGACGATATCTCGCCCGTCAACGGCGATAAAGATGTCACCCGGTTGTAATCCTGCCTGCTCCGCAGGAGAATTTTCGAAGATGTTTCGAATTTCGATCTCTTCCGTGTCTTCGATAATGCCGATTACGGCACCAATCCCTTCGTATTCCCCGGCCAGCCGGGTATCTAATGCATTGATTTCAGGGTCAATGTAAAGACTGAAGCGATCATCCAGTGCTTCGACCATACCGGTAATTGCCCCATTGACGAGCGTTGCGCTATCGACTGGATCAATGTATGTGCGATTAATAAGGTTGAAGGTTTGGACGAGTGGTTCAAATGCAACTTCATTTTCCTGCGATAGCGTTAAATCTCCGCCCTGTGCTTCACTAATCGAAATCTGACTCCCGAAAATTGCTCCGGCGACAAAGACCACCAGAACAATGAGTATAAATTGAATAGCCTTAAAGTGATTCGGCAAGTGCCGTTTGGATTCCATGTGGATGATGCTCCGTATCAAATGTGACTTGCGGGGTTTTCGTAGGTTTTGTAGAAGTTACCATACGTTGATGTCATTAGCATACAATGAAATTTGATCATTCGTATAATGGTTCTGTAAATGGATTCTCATTAATTTGCGTGCGAGATTACATGTGATTTGGTTTGCTCCTTAAAACTGAAGCTTAATGGTATAAAGTGAGTCATGTGTCGGTGTGCATTATCATAAGAGGCATAGGGATATGGATTTCGTTAGATGTATGTCTGCGATGAGGTGTGAAAGGGGCTGACTTCCCATGAGGATACATGTCAAGCAGCTCGGTGACATCGTTGCTGCCGCAGTTGAAGGTGATTTGGATGCACATGAGGCGATGAATTTCAGTCAGTTGTTGACTGATGTCGTGAATAACGAGTCGCCATGGCTTATTGTGGAGATGTCTCGGGTTACATTTCTGGATTCCACCGGATTAGCAGCCCTCGTGAAATTGCGTCGCCAGTGTGAAACACACTTTGGGGGGGTATGGTTGGTGAGTTTGCCACCCGCTGTACAGACCATATTGGAGATCACTCGTCTCGATGCAGTTTTTGATTGCGCAAGTGATATACAAACAGCCGTAAATGCCATTCGCTGCAACCTTTTGTAGAACCCAACCTGCGAAGAATTTAACTCAATTCTAGTTGGTGTGCTGGTTTTTCTTCTGTAAGTACGGCCTCTCGATCACCAACTTGCGCCAACTTTACATAAGTTGGGTATCCTGTGTCATTTCTAAATTGCCATTCTGCGACTGTATGTAGTTGGATTTCTCCACGAAACCGGCGCAACACAATTACGAAAGGCAATTTGTGATAGAGTGCTTTTACAATATCTTCTCCAGCAGACATCTTGCTTCTTCGCGCCAGCATACCGAGCGCCGCAGACAGACGTTTGCTGTCCGTGGGTCCACGAAAAGTCCATATTTGACGTGGCACCTGTTCTTGTTCCAGGATTGGGGCAATCGCTTCGGCCTCACCTGTACGCACCTCATCCAGGATTAAGACCTCAGGTTTTTTTGCCAGCGTTTCGCTGATTTGTTGACCAAATGATACAGCGTGCTGTTTTGAACCATGCCCTGTCACCTCTGATTGTATTATTTGATCGGGCAGGCAAAGTTCACCTGCGCGTTCGACAGCATGGATCTGCGATTGGGGTAGTTGCCTGACCAATGCAGATAGCAGAGTTGTTTTACCTGATTCAGTATCGCCAACAATGATGACTCCGTGGGGAGACTGAGCAATTGCCTTGATTAAAGCAAGTACTTGGGCAGAAATTTTGTAGTCTGAAGATATTTGATCAAGGTCTGGCGGTTGCGATGGATGCAAGCGAATATCTACAGTGATTTCATATGTGACCGGTGGTAACACGATACTCACGCTCGCCTTACGGTTGTTTCCCACGGTGAGACCGAATTCGAGTATGGGTGTCTCTTCGTCAAAACTGATGTTTTTGGTTTGTGCGATGCGTTGCATGATTTGCCGTAAATGTGATTCTGTCTCGAATAGTGGATCAATTGGCGTCAGTTCACCGTGTCGATGACGAACAGCTGCGTTGTCTGCGCCTTTCAATGAGATTGTGGTAATCGACTCGTCGGCAAATAGAACATCCAGCGGGCCAAGAGAAAATAAATGCGCATATATGCGTCGAATCAGCGCTGCTTTCTGATCAGGGGCAAGCTGAATCGACTCGACTGCAAGGACATAATCGGTCGTTGCTAGAATAAGCGAAAGCCTTGCTGCTTCGGTATCCGCGTCTTCGAGCGCTTCCGAACTGTTACTGTGTTCGTCAATAAATGCAGCAACAATTCGTTCTTGCAAGGCCGCAACGGACATCATTCGGGTGCCCATTCGCCCCTCTAAGAACTTTGGTTCTCGACCTTTATCTGCACTGGCGATTCGCTCACGGATACGGCGGAGCAGATCATTATCATTCGATTCGCTGTTCTCACTGCGCTTCATGGAGTGTCCTAACCTAAAGAATGCTAAGGTCAATTGGATGAAGGTCTGGGTGGTCACCGGGTTCGCGACCTTCTTTCGCCATCGTAACCCATTCGCCGTTGACCTTAATACGCACGACATCCATGGTGTAGTCTGTGCTGGCTGAGCCACCATTCACCAGGAATGTCGAACCAACTCCGTACGCATCTACAGGCACATCTGCCTGCTCAAATCGGGCAATGCGATCGCGGTTGAATCCACCTGAAACGATAATCTGTACCTGTGCGCAAAAGTCTTTTGCCTCTTGTGTCAAATGGCTCGGTACATTCCAATTTTCCCAGGCGTTATTTAATGCCTTCCTAACGGTGCGAACCAAAGCCGGACTCACGCCTTTGTCGTCATTTGACTGCAATGATTTGTCGAGCATGTTACTACTTGTGTCGAGGCGGACACCGTTTAATGTCCAGCGTTTGCGTGCCTCATCATCTTGATCGGTAGTTGCTTTAGCATAATGAGGCCAATATGTTTCTAGTACTGCCAGCGAATCACGGACGGTATCGTTGTTGAAGTCCACAAGGGCGATGCGGGGGACGGTGATATCAATATATCGGGCGAATGCTTCCATTGTCGCCGCAGTGTCGGCGAAGAAACAGGCGATAATTGCGTGCGGAACGGTTCCGCCGCCTTTGCCATTCCACCATGCGGCCTGTGCATCTGTACTCACTAGCGGCGACATTGATTGTTTAAAGTCGCGATTGTAACGTTGAACCGCCAGCCAGTATGCGTAACCATCCAGTGATTGAACGTCGGGGAGATCAAAGCGGGCCGGGAAGAACAGGATTGGTTTTCCGTTCGACACCTCTAAAACCTCGAAGACATTCGTTGCAATTCGGCTTGCACGGGTCAATGCTCCCAGGATCGGGGTTTCTAGCAGGGTGAAGTCCCGGTAGCGTCCACGAATTTCGATGACGGTTTCTACATCGTTGGGATTACCTTCATAATGTGTGAATGTGCCGTCTTCAACAGCTACAACTTCTAAATTTTTCCATGTTTCGACAAAATGTTCGTCCTGAAAATACCCGGTTGCGTGGCGGAGCATAGCCAGAGCCATATCCACGCCAGCGACAAGTGCACGCGGTTTGCGACGATTAAAGATTTGTGCTTCAACTTCAACATCCCCGATAGGAAAGTCTGCAATATCTGTTAGGATGTCTCGTGGAGATTTGCCTGTAAACGTACCGCCAATTTCGGCAAGTTGCGAGAGGATTCTGGATACATTGACAAAGTACTTGTCGCTGTAGATTCCATGTCGCAATCCGTCAATGTCGAGCTGAAACTGAGTATTTGTGAGTCGGTGTTCTGCGAAAAGCGACATAAATGTTCACCCTTAACAGAGGCAAAATCTAGATTACAATCACTGCGAAATTGTGTGGTGTATGTTTTCCACTTTATTTCACTATAGCCGAACATCTTGGATTATGAAACAGGGCTGGCATGAGAATTGCAGTTACGGGATCAATTGCTTTCGACTATTTGATGCGTTTTCCCGGTCGATTTAGCGAACAACTACTTGCGACTGAGCTTCATCAGATCAGTGTGAGCTTTCTGGTAGATGAAATGACGAAACATTGGGGAGGAGTGGCAGCGAATATTGCTTATACGATGGCGCTACTTGGCATGGAACCTTTCCTGATGGGAACGGCGGGCCAAGACTTTACCGATTATCGGTCTCGCTTGGAGAGTGTTGGTGTCCGTTGTGAAGGCGTGCGCAAACATGATGACGTATTCACGGCATCGTTCTTTGCCAATACCGATCAAGATAGCAACCAGATTGCGTCTTTCTATGCTGGTGCGATGGCCCTTGCCAAAGGCTACAAATTGGCAGATGCCTTTGCATTTCCGCCTGATTTGGTGGTGATTTCACCAAATGAGCCGACTGCGATGTCACAGCTTGCCCAGGAATGCCGTGATCGTGAGATCAGCTTCATTTATGATCCTAGCCAACAGGTTGCACGCCTTTCTGGTGATGAACTGCATCGTGACATGCAGGGCGCATATGTAATGATCGTCAATAGCTATGAGTTTGAGGTGATCAGTCAGAAGACGGGCAAATCACTTGAGGATCTGCAGAAGGATATTGAGATTATCGTTGTTACTCACGGCAAAAGTGGCTCTCGTATCCACACGCTTGATGAAACAATAGAGGTTCCCGTATACCCGGAGTATAACATTGCTGATCCTACCGGTGTTGGAGATGCCTATCGAGCAGGTTTTATCTATGGGTTGACGGCTGGTTGGTCGTTAAAATTGGCCGGTCAAGTTGGATCGTTGTGTGCGACCTACGTGCTTGAAAAAGTCGGCACACAAAATCATGCCTTTACGATTGCCGAGTTCATTGAGCGTTTCCGTACGATTTACAATGATCACGGGCAACTTGATCGTATGCTTAACACTAACGGCGGTCAAACCAAGTCCTAACCCAACGATCTCACTACGTTGATGGACAAGTGGCGACAGATTTTGTTGCGTATGCTAAAATGCCCGCGTTATGCGGGTGCAATTTTGTAATGGATGTAGTTACCCTGCCCCGTATAAGACTGGAGAAGTCATGACTGTCGAACACGACGTAAAAAACCTTGATCTCGCTACCGGCGGACGTTATCGCATTCAGTGGGCTGGACAGGAAATGCCAGTATTGGAAGCGATTAGCGAACGTTTTGCAAAAGAGAAGCCCCTGAAGGGTATGCGGATTTCTGCATGTTTGCACGTCACAACTGAAACAGCAAACTTGATGCGTACATTGCAGGCCGGTGGCGCCGAAGTCGTTCTCTGCGCATCGAATCCGCTTTCTACGCAGGACGACGTAGCGGCTTCGCTTGTGGTACACGATGAGATTCCTGTGTATGCGATCAAAGGTGAAGACAATGCGACCTACTATGATCACATTACGGCTGCGCTTGATGTGAAGCCTCAAATTACCATGGATGATGGCGCGGACCTTGTCGGGACGATTCACAAATCGCGTCGCGAACTGTTGGACGACATTGTCGGCGGGACTGAAGAAACAACCACAGGTGTGATCCGTCTGCGGGCGATGGCGCAGGACGGCGCGCTGATGTTCCCGGTGATTGCGGTGAATGATAGCAACACTAAACATCTCTTCGATAATCGCTATGGTACGGGGCAGAGTACCATTGACGGAATTGTTCGTGCCACCAATATTCTGCTCGCAGGACGTACTATTGTGGTTGCGGGATACGGCTGGTGCAGTCGTGGTATTGCCAACCGTGCGCATGGTATGGGCGCGAATGTTATCGTCACTGAGATTGATCCGCTCAAGGCGCTTGAAGCCGTGATGGACGGCTATCGCGTGATGCCGATGCAGGAAGCTGCGCCGATTGGCGATATCTTTGTGACTGCGACAGGTGATATAAACGTAATTGATACCCATCACTTTGAAGCCATGAAACATGGCGCGATTGTAGCAAATTCCGGTCATTTCAACGTAGAGATCAATATTGATGGTCTGAAGAAGATGGCGAAAGATGAACCGCGTCTCGTCCGCCCATTTGTTGAAGAATATGTTGTCGATGGGAAAGCGGTCTATCTGCTAGGAGAGGGGCGCTTGATTAACCTCGCTGCGGCTGAGGGGCATCCAGCCAGTGTGATGGATATGAGTTTTGCGAATCAAGCACTCGCTGCCGAGTTTATGATCAAGAACGCAGCTTCGCTTGATCCATCAGTGTACACGGTCCCTGAAAACATTGATCAGGAGATTGCCCGTCTCAAGTTGGAGGCATTGGGCGTGAATATCGACGTGTTGACGGCTCAACAGGAAGCCTATCTGACCCAATGGGAAGAAGGCACTTAGAAGACTTTTGACGACACTTCGGTCCTTATCTGGTAGAGGGGCCGGGTGTCGTTTTGCTATGTTTACAAGAAATTGGGAGAGGGACATGCTAACGAATCGAAACGCCCTGCGCTTATTGTTGCTGGTCTTGCTTGTTGCGGGTGCCCTTGCGGTATTTTCTGTGGGCGTGCTGGCGCAGTTGGGTTCTGAAGGTAAGATACGCTTCATGCACGCTGTGCCAGGTGCGCCGGAGATTGATGTTTATGTTGGTGGTGAACTGACTGCGACAATGCTTGATTTCGGTGAGGCGACTGGCTATATAAATGTTCCAGCAGGTAATCAAACCGTGACAGTGACGGTGGCGGGTCTGGCTACAGTCTTGTGGGAACAGGATGTGGATGTCGCAGATAGCCCGCTGTTGTTGCTGGCTTCTGACCCAGATTCGCCGCAGTTTGCAGTTTTTCCTGAAAGTCTGGAGCCGCTGGCTCCCGGTACCACGCGTTTTGCAGTCGTTCATGCAATTGCGGGTGGTCCTGCTGTTCAGGTTGTAGCCGATGGCGATCCAGTTGGAGCGTCGCTTGCTTACGGTGAGTATCTTGGTACGTTTGATGTTCCGTCTGCTGTTTTCGAACTTTCAGGTGAAGCCGAAGGCACGATAGTTGTTCCTCCCATGCCGACGGGATTGATCAGCAGTACTGCGCAGACGCTCGTCGTGTATGGGACGAGCGATGTGCCGGAAAGTCTTCTCCTAACCGCGCCGACCTTGCCTGCCGAAGATGCGGGTTTTGTCCGTATCGCGCATACAGTACTCGATGCTCCGGCGGTGGATGTTGTGATTCCTGGTGAATCGACGATAATGCTCGCTCCGGGTTTGGAGTTCGGTGAATATACTGAGCACCTTGCGCTTCCGGCAGGGACATATGATGTTGAGTTGCGCGAGTCTGGTACGCAGACGGCGCTACTTGGCGCGAGCCTGACCGTCGAAGCCGGTGTCGCAGCTACCGTTGCCGCTGTTGGTACGGTGGATACGCTTGAAGTTAGCGTGTTCGCTGACGATATTTCCGGTGTCACCGCAGACACGGTCGTTTTGAACGTGGTGAACACGATTTCAGGTGATTCCAGCGTTGACGTTGACTTCGCTGATGGGACTGCTGTTGCGGCAGGTGTGGCATTCAATGCCGAAAGTGGACCTATTGTCCTTGATCCGTCGATTCAGACACCGGTGGTCACGTTTTCGCTCGACGGAATGAGTGCGACGCTCGAACTTGATGAAGTGGTTCTATACGGTGGTGTGTATTACAACGTGATCGCTGTAGATGGTACGATGTTTTCGCCGCCGACGCTGCTGTTTGCTCCCACAGTCCTTGCACAGTCCATTGGCAGCGCTCCCGGTGCTGGCGAGATGATGCTGGTTGAAGCGCCTGTGGCAGAAGAACCAGCAGAAGAGGCTGCTGTTGAGACGCCGGAACCGGCTGCCCAACCGACACCTGCGCCTGCTGTGACTGAAGTACCTGAGCAGCCGCAGGCCCCGACTACAGTCGAGGTCGAAGGGCCAACGGCACGTGTCAACTTGAACGCTGATGCAAATTTGCAGTTGCGCATTTTCCCGCGTGCGGATGCTGAGTCACTCGGCTTGGCTCCGTCGGGAAGTGTCCTGGCGGTCATCGGGCGTGAAGGTGCGCCGCAGGACCTTGATGGCAATCTCCTTACTGTCGAGGACGCGGACGGTAACGCGGTAGATTGGGTTGATCCCGCGACCTTGCTGCCCGATGAAGATTCGGACCTTGTACCTGCTGATACGTGGTTGTACGTCACCTATGCGACGCCGGACGGTGGTTCGATCACGGCATGGGTTAACGCCGAGTTCTTGATTGTGCGTGACAATAACGGCGATTTACAGCGTCTCGCAGAGCTTGAAACGATTCCGTTGAATCGTGAAGGCGAGGCCATCGGTACCGATATTACGCCACCGCCGCCGCGTGAAGACGTGATTACAGCTATTGTAATTGGATTGAACGAGGGTGCTAATCTCAACCTTCGCCGTACTCCAGAAACTAGTGGTGAGGTTTTAGCAGCGATTCCGAACGGCACAGTGATGGAATTCATCGGTGTGCCTGTAGTGGGTGGCGAAGATTCGGACGAACCGGTTGCAACGGCAACGCCCGCTGACGGCGTTACACTGGAAGATTGGGTGTTTGTCCGCTATCTGCCTCCCGAAGGTGGTAGCATCACTGGATGGGTGTATAACCTGTATGTGACCTATGAACGCAATGGTGAGGCCGTCTTACTTGACGAGCTATTTGCCCGTGATCTGGTTGAAGCAGTGGATGCAGAGACTGCCGGTGCGGTTAGCGTGGATGCGCCTGAGTTTGAAGCGCCGACGCCTGATCCGCTGCGTGATGCCTACGTTGCTACCGTGGAGCTTGATCCGGGTGCAAACCTGAACCTGCGCCGCACGCCGGATGCACAATCCGAAGTACTGGTCCAGGTACCAAGTGGCTCGCAGATCATTGTGTCTGGACGTACTTCTGATGGCGAATGGTTAGAAACCTCATTCGAAGGGTTCTCTGGCTGGGTTGCTAGCGCCTTTACCAGCCTGACGTTCAATGATCAGAGCGTTGATATTGAAGAAATTCCGATCACAGGCGACGACGCAGGCTAAATCTGCAAGCCTTGATTAGTAAGTTAGTTCAATAGTCCTGCTCACTGTGCATCAAGCATTTTTGAGCAGGACTTTGTGTTATGATCCACAGTGATGGTATCTGTGATGCGGAGGTGGCGTAATGCGTATCCTTATTCGTCTTGTATTTGCCTTGATGATGTTGTTTAGTTTGGTGGCTTGCGCCGCCGATGCAACCCCTGCGCCGACCATAGCGCCAACCGACACCGCATTTCCACCCACTCTCACACTAGAACCGACGTTAACGCCACGCCCGACTCGCATCGTCCCAACGGATATCCCGTTACCGCGTACGATTGCCGAAAATTCCGCCAGACAAAGCTATCTGCGTTTTATACATGCGACTTCCTCAATTGAGGCCGTAGATTTCGATATCAATGGCTTGATGCTTGCTGTTGGTTTGGAATATGGGCGTTTCACGCAGCCTACACCACTGGTCAACGGACTTTATACCCTCAACATTTCGTTGAACGAAGCAGATGAAGCCTCCCCTTTGTTGCAGAAAGCGATTGATTTACCGCCTGGGCAAACGTGGCTTGTAATCTTGACGGGGACGTTAGAGTCACCATCTCTGCTGATTCGCCCTGAAGAGGTTGGCCCTTTACCAGAGGGTGAGAGCGCCGTTCAGGTTGTGAACATGTTACCGGGTGCGGATGGACTTGTAGCCGAGTTCAACGGCGGATTGCTAGCAGGGCCATTGAATGCCATGACGTTCAGTTCGTTTGCCCCTCTCACTCCCGGTGATGGCATTTTCAATGTCCGAATAGGGGATGCTCAGTTGATTACTGACGCTATTGGCTTTCGTGAGATGAGGCGTCATATTGTTATTGTTTCGGGTGATTTAGCAGATGCAGAAAGCTGGCGTCTCATTGTGATTGATACGCGTGTTCCTGCGCAGTCATTTATGCGCGTAATCCATGCGCTACCCGAAATTGGCACTGTTGATGTGTATTTAGGCAATGAGCCTTTGCTCGAGTCATTCGGTAGTCTGGCTGTATCCGAACGTATGATTGTTGGCGGGCGTAATCAGATTGTGGCTTTATATAGCCCCGGCACATCGCCGTTAGATGGGGAACCGGTTGCCTCTGCTCCAGTAAATGTAAATCCCGGAGAGCCTGTGACAATGGTAATTACGGGTAATGTTTCTAGAGTCGATTTCGCGTTGATTACGGACGATCTGTCTCCAGTGGACGCTGATAAATCGCGGCTTACGATTTTGAATGCAGCCCCCCGTGCGACACGCCTTAGCTACGGTTTATCGTTTGAAGAAGTTGGTATTCGACCGGTGGATTATCTTGATACCAGTATTGACTTTGAGATGCTCGCCGGGGCTTACGATCTATCTTTTGATTCGATCTCTCTTAATGACGAAACGAATGAAATCGAGTATGCAGCCGGATTACTGTTTGAGGCGGGGCGTAGCTATCTGTATGTAGTTACCGGGTTAGGGGAAGAGGTCCCGTCACTGATTTACAGCGAAGAAGTTGGTTTTACTTCCCCAGACCAGGGCATTATCGGTGCAGAGCGGACAGATGAGGATGCGGACCCGCCGGGATTGTCACGCGTGCGTTTCGTCAATGCGATTGAGGGTGGTTTTGGTGTGGACATCGCTATTGATGATGTCGTTATCGTTGACGGAATTCTCCCTGGTGAATCCAATCCATTCCTGATTTTGACAGAAGGCGAACACACGATTTCGCTGCGTGATCCTGAGACAGGTGATGATCTCTATGTAACAGGGTTTGAGTTCAACGCCAATACGGATTACTCAATGTATGCACATGGATTCGATTCAGAGTCTCTATACGAGATCACACAGGTTGCTGACTTCAACGTTGTTCGCAGCACATCAACCGCAGCGCTACGTTTGGTAAACTTGAGTTTTGATACATATAACGAATTTGGACTTGGCTTCTTGCCTTCAAGCGGAAACCCGGTCATACAGCCATTTACACGCGAGGATGGTTCTATCGGACGTCCGTCGATTTTCCTTGAATTGAATCGCCTTCTTGATGCAGTAGAGGGTGGGGCGGCTAGCCAGACAGTAGTAATTCCACCGGGCGAGACTGAGCTTCATGTGATTGACCCTGCCAATGATACGCTGGCGTTGGGGATCGGTCCTGTGACAATGAACTTGAATGCCTACTACGATGTAATCGTGTACCAGTTCACCGACTCATTGCTGTTGAAAGGCTTCGTCATCGAATATCTTGCGCAGTGATTGGCGCTGACGATAGACGGTGAGTCAGCTATAATCGTTCCGGTGTTTCGTCACGTGTAAAGGAAGTCGAAGTGCGAATATTGGTTACCGGGGCAGGTGGATTCGCGGGGCGTCACCTGATTAATTATTTGACACATCATGAATCTAACGCTGAGATTCACGGGTGTGTGTTTCGTACCAACCCGGATACGTTGCCGGACTATGTCACATATCATCGTCTGGATTTGCGCGATGAAACCGCCGTAGAGCATTTGGTCGCGCACGTCGCACCCGATCAGGTGTATCATCTGGCGGCGCAGGCATCGGTTCCACAATCTTTTACCAACCCCTGGGATACATTTGAGGTGAATGTGCGCGGTCAGTTGAATTTGCTGACCGTATTGCATGAACGGCAACCGCATCCGCGTGTGCTTATTGCCAGTTCCTCCGAAGTATACGGGTTAATTCATCCTGACGATGTTCCCATCCGTGAAGATGTGCCGCTTCATCCTGGCAATCCGTATGCAGTGAGTAAGGTTGCCCAGGACGCGCTTGCGTATCAGATTTTCCAATCGCATGGGCTGCCGATTGTGCGTGCCCGCGCCTTCAATCATATTGGTCCGGGCCAAAGCGAAAACTACGTCGCCGCGGCTTTTGCAGCGCAAATTGCTCGCATTGAGGTTGGCGAACAGGAGCCTGTCATCCGCGTCGGTGATTTGACGGCGGAACGTGATTTCGCAGATGTGCGTGATGTCGTCAGAGCCTATCATCTTATCCTGAAACAGGGTGATGCTGGTGAGGTATATAATATTGCAACAGGTAAGGCTGTAACGATTCAATATTTGTTAGATCAACTACTCGCATTGAGCACTATTGCCGACATCTCTGTTGAAGTCGATCCACTTCGGTTACGTCCTTCTCGCGTGCCGATCCTACGTGGTGATTACTCTGCGCTTCGGCTAGCAACGGGTTGGGAACCATCATTTTCCTTTGAAGAGTCTCTGGTCGATATTCTTGATGACTTCCGCCAGCGTGTCAGGCAGTAGAAGTTTAACGTGACAAAGAGAACATCAGCGTTAAACAGTGCTGTTTTCCCGCATAATCCGTATGGAATAGCGAAAGTATACGGTCGCTGGATTACAGTCAACTATCGCGATAGCTACGTACTGCACGCCAGCAGCGGTATCTGTTCAGCCATGAGTCGCTGCGTCGTCTGGGATTCGTCACGCGCAAGGCAACGTATATGATGTCGCAGATAAACCGAGCCTGATGAACGAACTTGGCTAGAGCTGGTGACCATGTTCGAGGGCCTTATCCAGATGATGGCAGAGAGTGATACCGACCGTCTTAAAAGGAGAATAATCTCTGATGGTGAACTTGATCGACACACATTGTCATCTCGATTTTGACCGTTACGATGGGGATCGAGATGCAGTGATTCAACGTGCGCACGAGGTTGGTGTAACGCGAATAATCATCCCGGCGACACATATCGATGGTATTCAAGGTTGCCTCGACTTCGCCACACAATATGATGGCGTATACGCCGCAGTTGGCGTGCATCCAAACAGTACTGCTGCATTTGAGTCAGAGTGGATTCACCAAATCGAAGCGGCAAGTCAAAACGATAAAGTCGTGGCGATTGGCGAGATTGGTCTCGACTATTATTGGGATAAGAGTCCGGTTGAAACGCAAAAAAGAGCATTTAAGGCTCAGTTGGGGCTGGCTGCAAAATTGGAGTTGCCCGTTATCATCCACAATCGTGAAGCAAGCGATGACGTTATGGAAATTCTTGAGGAGTGGGTGTCTGATTTACCTACTACAATTAAAGGACGACCGGGAGTGCTCCATTCCTTCTCTGCACCGCAGGAAATTGCTGAACGTGCGATTGCGGCTGGCTTCTATTTAGGGTTCACTGGCCCAGTCACATTTAAAAATGCGGCTGATTTGCGATCAGTCGTGGCGATGATCCCTCAGGATCGAATTTTGGTTGAGACAGACGGTCCCTTCCTCGCTCCGGTTCCGTATCGGGGGAAACGTAATGAGCCAGCTTATATTCCGCATATCATTGATCGCCTCGCCGGTGTGCGGAAGATTGCGGCTGATGAGATGGCAAAGCGATCCACTGAGAATGCTATCCGCTTATTTAATCTGTAGTTCCGCTTAAAGCCGCTTAAAGCAAAAACGCCCCACTCTGAGGGGCGATGTGTTTTCTGAGGATTTGCACTGAATTTACGCGCCAGTAGTTGCGCCGTCAGAGGCATTGTGGCGGCGTGGACGATTTTCAAATTCATGCGAGAGTCGAGCATCGATGGCCTCTGATATACCTTCGAGAAGGGTCTCGCCTTGTTCGGTAGTCAGTTGGCCGGATTCTATGGCTTCGTTGATGCGTGTTTCGATATCAGTTATCACGCTGTGCTTAAAGATTTCAACATCTACACCGTTTGTAATCAGGACAGATTCCAGCGAGCCACCCTCTACCATGGCCTGAATGAACTCTGCGCGTTCCATACCAAGTTCGCTCATGGCACGCCTGAGCAGACTGCGATTTAGGAGTTCGCCAATACGTTCATGGATTCGATCTCTGCGTTCTCCATTAGGTTCAAACGCGCGATTCAAGGCTTCGCTCAGACGGGCTTCTATTTCGGAGAGAATCGCGGCTCCGCGTTCCTCGGTCATATTTCCATTGACGATTGCCTCTTCAACTCGAATTGTAACTTGCTCAAGGGCTGCGCCGATGACCGCTTCTACGCTGCCATCGTTATTGATAATGATTTCCTCCAGTGTGGCCCCTTCCAAAAGTTCGGCGCGAATCTGTTCGGGAGTCAGCCCGGTTTCATTGACGACTAGGCCCACAAGCGAGCCGATGATTTGCCGACCGCGCTCCGGTCGGTCGGCAGGGGCATCTTCCTGCGCGCTGACTGCCATTGTGCCAGTGATTGCGAGAGCAAAAATTGTGATAATTATTGAAATGCGTTTAATGTTCATTGTTGCATTTTTCCTGTCTTTGAATTGGCTGTTGATGCTTCTATCATTGCGTTGGTCTGTAATGAAAGTATGTGTACGCTGTTTCCTGGATGTTTAATCTGTAAAATGCTGGTAAAATTCGCGTCCCATAGTGACCGGACGCAATGTTTGTGAAAGATGAAGCCAATGATCGATCTTTCAATCATCATTGTTAGCTGGAATGTGCGTGATCTACTGGTTGATTGCCTCGACAGTATCCAGTCAACGGTGCCCGAAACACTTAAGATTGAAATCATTGTGGTAGATTCATCGAGCAGTGACAATACTGTTGACATATTGCGAGCGAACTACCCTGAGATCATCCTTGAAACTTGTACCGATAACGTAGGTTTTTCACGTGGAAATAACATCGGGTTCTCGATTGCGCGGGGGCGCTATCTGTTTATGCTAAATCCTGATACGGTTGTTTTGGGTGATGCGCTGGCGCAAATGGTTAATTATCTGGATGCTCATCCTGATGTAGGCGTGGTTGGCCCGCGTACTTTGAATACAGATGGCACGATTCAGTCGACACGCCGTCGCTTTCCAACAGTGCCACTTGCGTTCTTCGAAAGTACCTGGCTTCAACCTTATGCACCGCGCAAAATGCTGAATCGATTTCATGTGGCTGATGTGTCTGACGAGGCGATTGCAGATGTGGATTGGGTTCAAGGTTCGGCATTGATGGCGCGCCGTGAGGTATACGAGCGGGTAGGTGGGCTTGATACTGGATATATGATGTTCTCTGAGGAACTTGATTGGTGCAAGCGCACGCGCCTTGCGGGTTGGAGGGTGGTCTATCTAGGCGGGGCGCAGATTATTCATCATGGGGGCAAGAGCACGGAGCAAGTCGCAGCGCGTAAACACATCCACTTCCAAGAAAGCAAGCTCCGTTATTATTATAAATATCACGGGCGAGGAGTTTCAGCACTTCTGCGCTTATTCTTGCTTGCCAGCTATCTCTGGCAAATTGTGCTGGAGTCCGTTAAACGTGGGCTTGGTAGCAAGCGTGAGATGCGTCGTGAACGCATTCATGCGTATTGGCAGGTGATTCGCTCTGGGTTGAAGGTGCGTTAATGCGGATCGGTTTGATAACAGGGGAGTATCCACCGATGCAAGGGGGTGTCGGCGCTTATACTCGTATCATTGCGCAAAAATTTACTGAACTCAATCAAGATGTGTTTGTTTATACTGATAAACAGGCTCTTGAGTCAGACGGTAGGATAAATCTAACAACCACATCGGGATGGGGACCTCTATCATTGCACAATATACGGCAGTGGGTTCATGACAACCGGCTGGATGTCGTTATTCTTCAATTTGAAACGGCGGCGTTTGACATGTCTCCCTGGGTTCACTTTTTACCTGATATGGTCCGTAGTGTGCCGTTTGTCACGCGATTTCATGATCTGCTCGTGCCTTATTTATTTCCAAAAGCGGGCATCATTCGGGATTGGATTGTGCAACGTCTGGCTCGGGCATCTGATGGGGTTATCGCTACAAATCACGAAGATTTTTCGCGCTTGAAGAGTTTACCTTTCTCCGAGCTAATCCCTATTGGTAGCAATATTGCGAATGTATTGATCCAAGACTATGATCCCGGTCACTGGCGAAATGCTGCCGAGGTGGATGAAAACGAGTTTTTGGTTGCGCACTTCGGTTTCATTAATCGCAGCAAAGGTATCGAAATTTTGTTGGAAGATGTCGCTTTGCTGCGAAACAGATATGGATACCCCATACGTTTGCTTATGATTGGTGGTCGTACGGGCGATAGTGATCCTGAGAATGCTGCGTATGCCAGAGAAATCGATACGTTGATCGAGCGTATTGGGCTGGGCGATTCAATTTATTGGACGGGTTTTGTAGACGAACGCGAAGTTAGTTGCTATTTACGTGCTGTGGATGCTGTGATTCTACCATTCCGCGATGGAGCCTCATATCGTCGCGGCAGTTTAATGGCGGCAATCGGACACGGTTGCGCTATTATTACCACTGCGCCCCAATATGATGTACCAGACTTTGTAGATGGTGAGAATATGCTGCTCGTTTACCCTGAGATTATTGATTCTGATGTGCCGCCATACGTTCATGTGACACCTCAAATTTTACGATTGTACCGTAATCCAGAATTACGTCAACGTCTGCGGGCTGGTGCGTTGGAACTCGCAAAACGATTCGAATGGGATAACATCGCTGACCAGTATTTAACATTTCTCAACCGCATGTTGGAGGCCCGTTCGTGAGGCTTCCGCGTCGAATTTCACCGGATAGTATCGCAATCGGGGTCTTGATCGCACTGTGGCTATTGTTCTTTTGGCGTCTTTGGACACCAGTTACAGTTGATCGAACGATGCTTGTGGAAGGAGATTTCTCCGGTCAATTCGTCACATTCGCTGCATATCAATATGAGCGTCTGACAAGTGGTGAGATTCCGCTCTGGAACCCTTACAACAATGGAGGTCTTCCGTTTGTGGCAGACACGCAGACGGCAGCCTTCTACCCCCCGCGTTTGATGACGATTGCGTTGACTCGGCTTCTCGGCGATTTTTCTTACGAGACACTCCAGTATGAGATGATGGTTCATGTGCTGGTCCTTACCTTGCTCATGTATCTATTTGTTCGACGTTTGACATTGGGCAACGATGGAAGTGTCTGTGGG
This sequence comes from Anaerolineae bacterium, assembly GCA_034435595.1. Lineage (GTDB taxonomy): Bacteria > Chloroflexota > Anaerolineae > Aggregatilineales > Phototrophicaceae > JAVJSU01. The sequence goes on from DAOTXA010000456.1 coordinate 27,253, forward strand.
GCTTTTGTCTCAGCCGTTATTGTTGGCTATGGTGGCTTTATCAGCGGTTATCCGCCGCTGCAACTTGCGTTGTTGAATGCTGCGGTTTGGTTGCCATTGGCTTTGGTGGGCATTCTCGAAAGCACACGCAGCAAGCGCATTGATTGGATTTGGTTATCGGTGTCCGGGTTGGCGTTGGGTCTGACGTGGATGGCCGGTCATCCGCAAACGGGACTGTACGCGACTTATTTCGCCGTCGCATATCTTGGTTATCGGTCCTTCGTACAGCGTCACGGCTGGTTGTCATTCGTACTGGGCTTGATTGTGATGGGCTTGATTACATTCGGTCTTGTTGCTGTGCAATTCATTCCTGGTATCGAATATACATTTCTTTCAATGAGAAGCGGCTTGTCTTTCGATCAAAAAAGCAACGGGTTTCCGTATCAGGATGTCGTGCAATTTGTGTTTCCAGATGTTGTGAGTGTCTGGTCGCCGCTGTTTGTTGGGGTGACCGGATTGGTGCTGGCGGTATTAGCCGGTGTTCGACGTGTCCCTGGTGGTATGTTTTGGATTGGTTCTCTATTTGTGGCTCTGGCCCTCAGCGTGGGGGGCAACAGTGTAATCTACCATCTTGTGTACAATATCTTGCCGGGAATGGGGTTTTTTCGTGGTCAAGAGCGTGCTGCCTATCTTGTGACGATAAATCTATCTGTTTTGGCTGGTCTTGGTACAGTCATTTGGTATTCGCTTAAACGGCAGCAGGATGTGCGTTTTGTGAGGCGATTTATAGCTGGAATCGCGGCGTTGTTGTTGGCTGGTTCGCTATTAACATTATTTGCATTCCTATTGTGGTTTGATCAATCAGAACTCTATTCTTCTGCACTAAGTCCAATGTTCTTCAGTGTCTTGATGCTGGGCGGATTGCTGATGATTGCCTATCGGTCATTTTTTGGTGAAGAATCGCGTTTCTGGCGCTATGCGCTTGTTGGGCTGGTCGTTTTCGAATTATTCAGCGTTAACATGGATAACAGTAACTTTGAATCGTATCGAGCTGATCTTCTTCAACCTCAAGCGTATATTCGAGAAATTCTATCCGATGGTAGTGATGATCCATTTCGTATTGATGGAAATTTGTACGGTCTGTTGGGAAACTTCGCTTCAATACATGAGGTGATGGATATTCGAGGAATCAGCCCACTGTTTTTAGATGGTCCGCACGCAATTATTCAACGAGAACTGCCGTCCGAGGTGGCGTGGGAATTGTTCGCAGTCAAGTATGTTCTTTCAGGCGGGCCAGATATTCCTGCCGATGCAGAATTATTACGTACAGACCAATTGGGTGAAAATGTCGTTAATCTGTTTCGTCTTTCGGATCCGCGACCTTATGCGTTGCTTCAATTTGACTATGAAGTGTTGGATAGCGATGAGTTTGCACGTGCATTGCTAGCTGACCCCAATTATATTGAGCGTGATAGCATTATCCTGGCAGAACCGCCGCCGTTCGACATGCCGGATATTATACCTACCGAGTATAGCGCTGAAGTTACGGAGTACGCACCGGAGCGCGTCGTTGTAGAGATTGAGACACCAGAGAACGCGCTCCTATCCCTGGCACATGTCGATTATCCGGGCTGGAACGCACGTTTAAACGGACAAGCGGTAGATAGAAGTCGGGCATATGGGGCGTTAATCGCTGTCCCTGTGCCCGCTGGCAATCACATCTTGACTCTGACATTTGAACCCTGGTCCGTGACAGTTGGTGCGGTTATCAGCGGAATAACCTGGTTTCTTCTGTCTTTCGTTCTAATGATCTATTTGTTGATGAGTTTCAGAGGTGCCAATGCAAATCGATCAGAAACTGAGTAACCCGCTCCAGAATTGGCTGGTAGGTCTTGATCCTCGTTTTTATGCAGTGGTGGTTGGTGGAACAATTGGGGTTACCGCCGGTCTTTTAGCACTGATGGCGGTCACGTTAGATGCTGTTTTTGCATTCGGTATTGTGTTTGGTGTATTAGGCGGGTTATTTATCCTGACCAATGTTTATGTGGCCCTGTATGCAATCGTAGGCGTAATGTTGATGTTGCCCTTCGGTACGCTGCCATTTGACATTGGTTTTGTGCCGACTTTAATGGATGTGGCAATTGGGGTGTTTCTCGTCGTTTACCTGGTTCAGTGGATGACAGGACGCCGTCGTACAATCTCGTTGACGCCAGTGCATTTGTTTGTCGCGACATACTTCTTGTGGTTACTCCTTGCATTTGCGCTCGGACTTCGTTATGCCGCCCCGACCTTGAATATTCTGCGCCAGTTTGTCGAGACGCTACTTAGCATTGGATTGGTGTTTATCGTTGTTGATCTTCTGCGCGAACCTATTGTGCTTCGAAGATTGGTACTCGTTGTAATGCTGGCAGTTGCCGCTCAGTCGCTACTTGCAGTTGGGTTATGGGTGTTGCCGGATAATGTAGCAGAGACGTTGCTCAACCGGCTGGGCAGAATCGGGTATCCGGTGGGCGGGGTGATTCGATATGTCGAGTCGAATCCTGAGTTGCCCGAACGCGCTATCGGGACATGGATCGACCCGAACACACTTGGCGGCGTATTGGCAATTTCTGGCGTGATGTTTGCTCCACAGGTTTTCGCCCGAAATCCGGTGTTGCGCTGGCGCTGGTTAACTGTACTTGTGCTTGGCATTGTCGGATTTGCTTTATTTTTGACCAATTCGCGTGCATCAATGGGTGCGTTTTTAATTGGTCTTGGCGTCATTGCTGTGATGCGTTATCGACGGTTTTTGCCCTGGCTGTTATTCGCGGTTGGGCTTGTGTTGCTGTTGCCGCAAACACAAGCATATGTATCACGGTTTATGGATGCTTTTACAGGTGCTGATCTCGCTACCCAGATGCGAATCGGTGAATATACGGACTCGCTTCGATTGATTAGCCGTTACCCGGTATTCGGAGTGGGATTTACAGGAACACCGGATATTGATATTTACACGGATGTAGCGAATTTGTATCTCATCATGGCGAATCAAATCGGATTGGTGGGTGT
>DAOTXA010000457.1:0-14389 GCA_034435595.1 Anaerolineae bacterium
TATGGCGCTACGTGACTCAGTTGGTGTGGTTGGTTTGATTACGCCCTGGAATTTTCCTGCGGCGGTGCCTAGTTGGAAAATGTTACCTGCGCTGATAGCTGGTAACGCAGTTGTTTGGAAACCGGGTGAGGATGTTCCTGCGTCATCCGCTGCGTTTGCAAAGGTTTTCCAGGATGCAGGTTTGCCGGATGGCGTGTTGAATGTTGTGCTTGGGGCTGGGCAAACGGGTGCTGCTCTCGTAGAACATCCCGGTGTGCGTGTGCTCTCGTTCACGGGTTCTACGGAAACCGGCCTGAGTGTTTACACACGGGCTGCCGCACTAGGCAAAAAAGTTACTCTCGAAATGGGTGGCAAGAATGCCATCATCGTGATGGATGACGCGAATTTTGATCTTGCTGTCGAAGCGATTACATGGAGCGCTTATGGCACGACAGGGCAGCGCTGTACGGCAACCAGTAGGCTGATCGTGCAAAGTGGCATCAAGCCCAAATTGATTGAAGCCATTGTTGAAAAAGCCAAGACCATTACAGTGGGTAATGGACTCGATTCATCGGTGACAATGGGGCCGTTAGTCAACCTCAAAGCACTCGAAAAGGTTGAGCGTTACATGCGGGTCGCTCGTGAAGAAGGTGTAAAGATCGCGGTTGGTGGCAAGCGTGCAGACATGGATCGCGGGTTCTTCTTCTTGCCAACGTTGTTCGAGAATGTAGATGCGGGGATGCGCGTCGAGCAGGAAGAAATTTTTGGGCCGGTTCTTTCCGCTATTGAGGTGAAAGACCTTGATGAAGCGATTCAGGTAAATAACAACGTTCGCTATGGGCTGTCCAGTAGTATTTTCACAGAGAACGTAAATGAAGCGTTTCGTGCGATTCGTGATTTGACGACAGGTATTGTCTATATCAATCACGGCACGACAGGTGCAGAGATTCAGTTCCCGTTTGGTGGTACACGCGGAACTGGAAACGGAATGCGTGAAGCGGGTCAGGCTGCCCTGGACAGCTTTACCGAATGGAAATCCGTATATGTGGACTACAGTGGGAAGTTACAGCGTGCACAGATTGATAACAGGTAGGCAAACCACTTAAAGCAATCGCTTCAAATTGATTTTCGCCAGTTTGCCGCCCCCGGCTGAAAGCCGAGGGCTACCCGAAAAGCTTGTGAGTCGGCTTTTAGCCGCCTGGTAGAATTTTGGCTAATATGTTTAACTCGCTTAAGCAGGTTTACAAGCACGTTGTACCGAATGCTTTCAGCTTTCGGCGGCAAAAACACAATCCTGAGTTTTAAAGCGATTGCCCTGCAAACTACTGTATCGCTATTGTGCATGAAGGAACAATCCGTTATAGTTTCACTGATACTTTTCTGATTATTGATCATATTGAGTTTACTATAGGGTAAGTGATCGAATGGGTGAAGATGCGAGACCTCTCTATTGGGAAGCGTCTTATGACATCGTACTGAGTCTAATCGAACATTATCCTGATGCTGATGTGGAAACCGTAGGTCTAGATCAGTTGTATCGTATGGTGGTCGCATTGCCGGATTTTGCAGATAACCCGACAATGGCAAATGATAAGATACTTGAAGACATTCTGCGAGAATGGTATGAGGAGACGGATGGTTCATGAGTGATTTGAACCTGCAAGATTTGCATGACACAGAGTTTCCATTGCCGGACGGGATGGAAGGCAACATTGCTATCACTAGCCTTAGTAAGGTCTACAATTGGAGCCGTCGTAATTCGATGTGGCCGATGTTGTTTGGTCTTGCGTGTTGCGCGATTGAGATGATCGGCCTTGCATCTTCCAGATTTGACTTTTCGCGATTCGGCATGGAGGTAATGCGTGCTAGTCCGCGTCAGTCTGACCTGATGATCGTATCTGGCACAGTCACGAAGAAAATGATTGTGCCGATCGTTCGCTTGTATAATCAGATGCCTGAACCAAAATACGTTCTGGCGATGGGTGCATGTGCAAGCGGTGGTGGTCCATTTAAAGAGGGGTATAACGTTGTCTCTGGCGTTGACAAATACCTGCCGGTAGATGTATATGTACCCGGTTGCCCTCCAACGCCACAGGCGCTTCTTTATGGGTTGATCGCGCTTCAGAAAAAGATTGATGGACAGTCGTTAGCCAATCGCGATGATGTCCCGTGGTATGGTGTGGGTCCGTCGGAACCGACTCCAATCCCGATTCTTGGTCCCGATATCATTGATCCGCGACAGATGGACACGATTCGTCGTCAAGCCAAATTAGCAGCACTAGGTCAACCGGTTGGTGTGCGTGAACTTCCTGAACCAGTTGCGCTGAAAAAGGCGATTCCACGCAAGGCTGCTGCGAAGAAAGCTTCTACAGCACCTAAAGCTGAGGCTGCACCTGCTGCTGATGGTGGTGATAAAGAGGCGAAGAAAGCCGCTATTCGTGAGAAGCGCCGTCAAGAGGCTTTGGCGCGTAAAGCTGCCCGTGAAGCTGCAAAGAACTCCGAAGGGTAATTATGACCGACCAACAGATTGCTCCCCAGCCGACGACCGATGTGACATCAATCGAGTCGGCAATTGATCTACTTAAGGAACAGTTCCCCGGTGTTGTCCACGACGATACCCGCGAAGGGTACGAGGGCGTGATCGTTGACTCGAACGAACTCGTCAAAGTCGCTACTTATATTCGCGATACGCTTGGATTTGACTACCTCTCCAGCGCGACCGCCGTTGACTATGCGGGTTTGAGCGAACCGGACGCCGATATGGAGATGGTGTACCATGCCTACCGCATTTCTGGCGGGGCTGGTCTAAATTTCAAGGCGCAGACACCGCGCGACAATCCGGTGATTCCCTCACTGATTGATGTATGGCCTGGTGCCGATTTTCAGGAACGTGAAGCCTACGATCTTATGGGCATCCGATTCCCAGGTCACCCCAATTTGAAGCGGATACTCCTCTGGGACGGATTCGCTGGTCATCCACTGCGCAAGGACTGGAAAGAAGCCTACTACGAAGAGGAACATAAGCCCTTTGGTAGTCGTTGGCCCAGTGGTAACGTGTGGCGTTCTGAAGAGAAGAACATATACGGAAAGAACGTTGCATATCCTGATGATTTCGACTTGGCCGCGTTAAGCGATCATTCGGAAGAGTCTCTATACGCTGGGTTGGGCCTGGGTGTTGACGTACAAGAACTTAGCGGTGACGAGTTGAAAACGGATCGACTCATTGTCAATATGGGACCGCATCATCCGAGCACGCATGGCGTGTTCCGCATGATCGTAACGCTTGATGGTGAAACGATCGAAATCCTTGAGCCGGTGATGGGGTACTTGCATCGCAATCATGAGAAGATTGGTGAGCGCAATACGTTTTTGCACAATATGCCTTTCACCGATCGTCTCGACTACCTATCTAGCATGGGGAATAACCTCGGCTATGCGCTGGCGGTCGAGCATCTACTTAGTATGGGCAAGCGCTATAGCGGCCCCACATACCGCGCAGAAGTCATCCGGGTATTGATGACAGAGTTGACACGTATTGTCAACCATCTGTGGTCAATAGGTTTTCTGCTTAATGATCTCGGCGCATTCTTCACCCCGATGTTGTATGCGAATAACGAGCGTGAGAAGATTCTAGACTTCTTTGAAGCCACTGCCGGGTCGCGCTTGATGTGCAACTACATGCGCTTCACCGGGGTCTTTAAAGATATACCTGAGCGCATCAAGAGCGTTGCAAATCTGGTGAAAGACCGTGTTCGTGACTTTGATACGATGCAGTATCTCACCGAGATGATCAACGAGCGCTTGCCACGCTTCCTCGACGAGTATGAATACTACTTGAACGAGAACGAGATTATCAAGACGCGTTGTATCGGCGTTGGTGTGTTGCCACCAGAGCAGGCGATTGCGTATAGCACGTGCGGTCCGTTACTGCGAGGCAGTGGCGTGCCTTACGATGTACGCCGCGCCGACCCATACAGTATTTACCCTGAGTTAGATTTCGACATCCCGACTGGTGTTCGTGGAGACATCTACGACCGTTTTGTCGTTCGAATGCGCGAAATGCGTGAAAGTTTGCGTATTTTACGCCAGATTCTGCCGCGACTTGAAGCAACGAAGGGTGAACCGATCATGGGTGGCAATATCGGTCATACGCCACGTATCCCGGTCGGAGAAGCTTACGGTCGCGTTGAAAATCCGAAGGGCGAACTTGGCTACTATGTCGTTTCTGCTGGTGACCCCAAGGGGCCGCAGAATCCATGGCGCTATCATGTACGTGCCCCAAGTTTTATCAATCTGACGGCACTCGGCCCGATGAGCCAGGGCCACAAGGTGGCCGATGTTGTGACAATTCTCGGTAGTATCGACATCGTTCTCGGTGAAACTGATCGCTAATTGAGATAGAAACAGGTGGGTTTGATCTGCCTGGCTGTAGTGTTAAGGAGCAGTGATGTACGGACGCGGACTATTACGTGGCCTCACCGTCACGTTGAAGCATTTTGTCAACACTTATGTAGACGATTTGCGCTATGGAATGAAGAAATACTCGGATCAAGAGCACTTTGAGGCGCGACAGGGTCCACGTGCTGCCGGCGCATTCACGGTGCAATATCCCGATGAGAAGATCGCAGTGCCGGAGCGTTTTCGCTTTGTACCATTTCTCGTCATCAATGATGAGGATGCTGAAGAAGACCCTGGTCGTGATTGGTGTACAAGCTGTGGTATTTGCGCGAAGGTTTGCCCGCCACAGTGCATCTGGATTGTGCGTGGGAACGATCCCAATACCGGGCGTCCAGTGCCGGAACCAGAAGCATTCTTCATCGACATCGATATCTGCATGAATTGTGGCTATTGCGCGGAATTCTGCCCGTTTGATGCAATCAAGATGGATCATGACTATGAAATGGCAAGTTATGATCGCACAACCTCGCACATTCATGACAAAGAGAAGCTCTCAAAGCCATTAAGCTACTGGAAGAAGATAGCACCAACAACAGCCGTTGAAGAGATGGAAGATCGCGGTGGTTGGGAACATGTGGATGTGATCAAAGAGCGCAAGAAAAAGGCACGTGCTGCTGCAAAGAAGAAATAGCTCACTAAGATAGACAGTAGAATTAGATGAACCCGGCTATTCATGGTCGGGTTCTTTGATTCTCAACTTCGCCTCACTCATGGTTGATAGTATCTCGATTATTCAACATTTTGTGTATGCAGAGGGTTAAATGCGCGGTGTAAAGAAGCAGCATCTGCCGCAGAAGACGTGTGCTAAGTGTAAGAGGCCATTTGTGTGGCGCAAGAAGTGGGCCAAGAACTGGGATGAGATTAAGTACTGTAGTAAGCGTTGCAAAATAGCAGCCAAGAGTCATAAGCGCCAGGGATATGACCGTGAATGATTTACACAAGTATTCTATCGACATGAAACGCGATTTTTTGAACCGAGATGATCTGGTTGCCTATCTACGAGAACAGTTTTCCGACACTTCGGATTGTGATGAACATATTGCAGATGTCATAGGCGGTAGAAAAGCCGCTGAAGAGCGCTTAGGCACGATTGATCCAAAGCGATATGCGAAAACACGTAACTATCTGGACGGTGCTGTCACGAAACTATCTCCTTATATTCGTCATGGCGTGCTGAGTTTGGCCGAAGTTCGCGACTATGTTATTGAGCGAACTCGTAAACTAGAGGACGGCGAGAAACTGATCAACGAATTGGCATGGCGCGATTACTGGCAGCGAAAGTATCGAGAACTTGGCGATGATATTTGGGGAGATCAAGAAGAATACAAAACCGGATTTGATGCGCGAGACTACGCGGATCAACTTCCAAAAGATATTCGTGACGGCGAGACAGACCTTGTGTGTATTGACACGTTTAGCACTGAATTGCGAGAAACGGGCTACCTGCACAATCATGCCCGCATGTGGATGGCAGCCTACGTCGTCCACTTTCGACGCGTAAGGTGGCAGGCTGGCGCAGCGTGGTTTCTTGAGCATCTCTTAGACGGCGATCCTGCAAGTAATAATTTGTCATGGCAGTGGGTGGCGAGTACGTTCAGCCACAAACCATACTTCTTCAATCGGGCAAATCTTGAAAAGTATACGGATGGTGAGTTTTGTGGTAGTTGCCCGCTTGTGGGGCAGTGTGACTTTGAGGGCAGTTACGAACAGATTGGGAGACGTATCTTTCCTAACAAGGAGAGCGATAGTCGGCCAACACGCAAAAACAGAGGGCGCGGGAAAAACCGATGAGTACGTTGAGCGATACAGTGATCTGGATACATGGTGATAACCTTAGTCCGTATTCGCCGGCGTTCGAGCAGAATCAAGGTTCGCCCGCTGTATTCGTGTGGGATGACGAACTGCTAGCGAAATCGCGAATTTCTATGAAGCGCATTGTGTTCATATACGAGTGTCTCCTCGAACTTCCAGTGGTTATTCGTCGCGGCGATGTGGCAGAAGAGGTAACTCGCTTCGCATTGATGCATAATGCAGGCTGCATTGTGACCAATGAAAGTCCGAGTCCACGGTTTCATAGGCTGTGTCAGCAGATTAGTCATATGATGCCGTCTGGGAGCCGGTTAGAGGTTCTTAGAGAGACGCCGTTCGTTTCAAATCAGACCACGTATGACCTGAAACGTTTCTCGAGGTACTGGCGAGAGGCCAAACGAAATGCAATGAAGCCTTCGTCGTCCCGTTGATAGTGGACACGCTGGTTTGATTGCTCGGTCACGGTTATCATTGAGTGAAGTGTAATCGCACGATTATACTGATGTGCGTTATACTTATTGCACTTTTCAAGCGACAGTTGGATGGCAAACAATGAGTAATCTAAACGAACAGGTAATGGCAGCGCTTGGTACTGTCATTGAACCGGAGTTGCATCGAGACATTGTAACACTAAATATGGTGCGCGACCTTTCTATTGACGGTGGGGTTGCCAGCTTCACGATTGTGCTTACTACACCTGCATGTCCACTGAAAGATGTGTTTATTGAGCGATGCAATGCGGCAGTGATTGGTAGTGTTCCGGGCATTACTTCGTTGAACATATCCTGGGACGCTCAGGTGCCTACGGATCGGCGGATTGGTGGTAATCTGAACGTACCTATCAAAAGCATCATCGCTGTTGGTAGCGGTAAAGGTGGCGTGGGTAAGAGTACTGTATCGGCGAATCTGGCAGCGTCGCTGGTTGAGGCTGGCGCACGTGTCGGGTTGATTGACGCTGACATTCTCAATCCCAATATTCCGCAGATGATGGGACTCGGCACAGGGCGTCCGAAAGTCGTCAATAACAAGATGCAACCTATTGAAGCATTCGGCATCAAGCTGATTAGTACGGGGTTTTTGACTGATCCTGACAAGCCCATGATTATGCGTGGACCGATGCTCCATAGTGCAATTCGACAGTTTTTCACCGATGTCGAATGGGGTGAACTCGATTACATGATTGTCGATCTCCCGCCTGGAACAGGTGACGCTCCACTATCTCTCGCGCAGTCATTCCCGCTGGCGGGTGCAATTGTGGTTACCCAACCACAAGGCGTGGCTGTATCCGATGCGTTGCGCAGCGTGGCTATGTTCGAACAACTCAATGTGCCGATTGTAGGTGTCGTAGAGAATATGGCCGGGGATTTCTTTGGTACGGGTGGTGGGGAAAAGTTCGCTCAGGATCGGGAACTTGAGTTTCTCGGTCGCATCCCGCTTGCAGCCGCTGTGCGTGAAGGGGGCGATTATGGACGACCGATCGTTTCCAGCGAGCCGGATTCGGAAGCTGGTCGCGCATTTCACGCTATGTCGCAGCGGATTGCTGCCCGCGTCAGTGTTCTTATGTTACAGAGCGCTGATGTTATTCCGCTGAATATCATCGGTTAGTTATGTTTATAGCTGGTTCGCTGCCCTCGTGGTCAAGGGCAGCGTTCCTGCTGTTTAGTCAGTCGTCCAGCCCCAGTACTTGAATATCGTCACTGCTACCCACCGGGTTGTATCTTCCAATTAACCACCAGAACAAGAAACTCAATATCAGCGACAATAATAACGCGATCTGTCCTTCGCGTTCCCGTTCAATGTAGACAATCCAATTTCGAATCAATATTGCAGGAATCAGCATTACCGCAATTACGATCAGTCTTTTTGATCGCTCGGTTCGTTGAATAACCAGCAACAACATCGTCATGAGTACGGTGAAGACTAGAAGATATTCAGTGTCCATGCCGTTTGCCAATTGGAACAAACTCCATTATTCTTTGGTATAAGTCGTATATTATCATGATGGCGTAAGAAGCAAACCGTAATGCGCGTCTTTCTCACGTCTGGCTAAGCTGTGGCGTGAAGATGAATCAGGAGTTGTAGCGTTGTTAGACATTGATGTATCTTATAGAGAGCAGATAACGCTTGTTGCCGCAAGTGGGCGGATTGACAGCATGAATGCGGGGCAATTTGGTCAATCGTTGTCACAAGCAATTGATGATACGCACATACAAATCGTACTTGACTTATCTAGTGTAGATTATATGAGCAGTGCCGGATTGCGTGAGATCGTATCTTCGTTGAAGCAGGTCAAACGTCTGCGGGGTGACTTGCGTATCGCTCAGCCCTCAGAACGCGTGCAGGAAATCTTCGAGATGGCTGGTTTGGATACCATATTTCAGATTTTTTCTACCCAGGATGAAGCCATCGATAGCTTTGCCGTATAGCAAGTAGGTTAGGACCTAGTGGAAGATAGGTGCGATGACCATTCAAGAGCGTCATGTGACGATAAGAGCCGTCATGGAGAGCATTGAAGAGGCCTGTGCATTTGTGAACGGTCAGGCGCGTGCTGCTAATCTATCAGAAGAAGCTGTTTATCACTGCCATCTATCGGTGGAAGAAGTTCTCACAAACATTATTGAACATGGATATAAATTCAAAGGGTATAATCGGACGATTAAATTAATCTGTGAGAATTTTTCTAATCGATTTGTGATTACAACAGTTGATGACGCACCAGCTTTCAATCCCCTGAGTTTGCCCGATCCTGATCCTAAAACTCCGCTTATAGAGCGGGAAGGTGGTGGATGGGGGATTTATTTTGTCAAAAAATATATGGATCACGTACGATATGAATTGCGCGATGGTCACAATTGCTTCACGATTGAGAAAGTAACAGGTTTTCGCTAACTATTAGGGAGTAACCCGCCAGGAATCAATATCATCCAGATTCACTGAAGCTGCATTTGGTGGGAGGTAGTTTCCCTCGCATTCTTGCGCTGTCGGCGGCACATCTGATCTCGCAGATCGCAACGGTTCCTCTGGACTAAAATAGTTCCATGCAGCGCGTGAAATCCCCTCAACAATGGGCCACAATCGTTGGAAATCCTGAAAATCATCTTCGGTTTCTTCCCATAGTAGTATGGAAATAATATAGTCGTTTCCATTGGGGGGGAATACGATCCCTGCATCACCGACCATTTCGTTCGTCCAGCCGTTTTTATGTGAGATGCTGATCTCGTCGGGTATCCCGGCCTGCAGTAGTCTTAGCAGGTCGTTTGCACTCATAAGTTCGATCATCTGCCGACATTCGCGCTGTGAGAATTCACCGGGATATGCTGTCATTAGACCGGAACCATAGTTTGCGCAGTCATATATCATGTTGAACATCGTACCCAGGTCCTCAGCGGTCGTCTGATTATAGATGTCCGGGTCTGTACTGTAATTGGGATTCGGGGAAGTTTGACCAACCTGTATGGATCCAAGTTGTTGATTTGCGACTCCCTCTACAAAAGGAGCGCGAATGAAAGTGTTTCTTGCGCCAACTGTTTGTGCAGTCGTTGTAACGTTTACCAGACCGGAAAACACATCGACACCTCCTCCACTAATTTGCATCAGCAGATTGGAGGATGAGTTGTTGCTACATAGCAGTGAGTTTGCCATCAACCATGCCTCATCCTGTGTGGGTGGGGTGGTTAGATAACGATAATAATCAATTAGGATGGCAACTTTCATGGTACTAGCAGCTGAGAAAGCGACATCTCCTAAGATATTGAGTTCCTCACCGGTGTTGAGGTCCAGAATAAAGATGGATGCAATTGAGTTCTGACTGTCGTAGATGAAATCTTCAGCATCTAAATAGGCTTTAATCAGCCGCTCAAGTGTTTCCAGGCCGGGGCGGACCATATCCGAGTCTACAACCGGAAGTTGAACAGTTCTATTTTCTGGGTCGCGTAGCGCCAGGTCTACGAGCGCTACTGCTTGATCTACATCTAGTTGAGAACCGGTTGCCCCGGAAAATGTAGAAAGTGTCTGCACATCAATATCTGCTGAACCAGAAGAGCGATCATATCGCAAGCTAATATCAGTTAAAAACTGGCGTAGCAAGCCTTCCTGGTAGTTGGCGTACAAGGGGACTTCAATACTTTGCTGAAGGTCTTGTTGCGTCAAATAATTGAAAAAGCGGATCCAGAAACTGCCTTCACTTTCGGCTGCTGACTGTGTCTCTGCGAGCATCGTTTGCCAGTTGACGCGAAACCCGATAGATGTCGGATCCAGCACAATTGGGCTATTGCCGTAAAATATTGTTACAGGCTGGCTAATAAAAGTTTGCTCCCAAAGGATGACGGCCTCTGCCGGCAAGATCGCACCCGATGCAACACCACCCACCACGAGATCATCGGGTAGGCGATCCTCACGTTGACTGAATTGGACCAACTCCAACACAAATAGTCCGACTGACAATCCAAGCATAAAAATAGAGAGGATAGGGACAAAAGAAAGCCTGCGTTTTGTTCGACGGGTTCCTTTTCCGCTAAGTGTATTTGACATAAGACTATCCGTTTCTATTTTGCATTGCGAGCGCGTTATGGATTGCACGCCTGTGAAAGTCGCGTATGTCGGGGAGGTTTTTCCAGTTAAACCAGCGATGCTGTAGTAATTCGTAACTTAGTTTGTCGATCTTCTCGGCGTTTGACGTACATAAATAAGCGATGTCAAGATGGTTACTGTTTTGGGATTCCATCAACAGAATGGGACCTACGTCAATCTTGATACCCAGTTCCTCCATGTATTCGCGTTCGATTGCACATTGCGGATCTTCGTTTCTATCAACCCATCCTCCTGGCAAGCCCCAGGGGTGCAAGGGATGAAAAACATGTTCAACGAGCAAGACGTGGTGTTCATCGTCAAGGGTGACCCCTACAACACCAACGGAAAATTTCTGTTGAAAGATCCTCCATACATGATAGAGGATACCAGTTATCCATGGATAGCGACGAAAGAGAACAGCAGCATGTTTGCTTAGGAAGTGGTGTCGCATATGCCTATAAAGTCTATGATCGTTGATGTTTGAGTGTAGTCATCTCGGCGCACAACGTCAACCGCTGCTCCTACAACTGTTGGGAAACCGTTTAGAAATCGTCGTACAACATTGGCAAATAGCAATCATGCTATAATTTAGGCAATCAAGATCATTTGTGCGTTGTATCGCACCCGAATTTAGAGGAATTGCACGTTGCCAAGTTCATCCATTGATTTTGCTACGCTTCTCGTCCGCTCTCCGGGAGAATTACTGTACTTCATCATTATCCTGCTAGTGGCACTGGCAGGTATATTCATGACCTCAAGTCAGCGGAAACTGTTCAACGGGTCGAAGACGGTTAGTGAGCATCGTGTAGCGTTAATAGGGATGTTTGTTGCATGGAGTACATTGATTGTCGCTGCGTTAGAAGCCGTTCAGTCCGGGCGAGACTCATCGGCAACTTTGCCTCCACTTGAACGGATGGCGTTGACGATCACACTGCTGTTGTTTGTGAGAGCTTTTTCCGAAGGCGAGGGGAATTCAAGCAGGCTCATGGAGCGACGGGCAGTTTGGTTCGCCATTCTGTTGACTATTGTAGCGTATGTTGTTACGGCAGTCGGGTGGTTTGACGCCGCAGTAAACCAGGACTTTAATCTCAGCAGCTACGGAATTGCGTGGACCGCCGCAGGCGTAGCAATTGGCGCTGCTGGAATCGGATTACTGCTTGTTCGGCTTGGTCGTGTTCGTGATGTGCCGTTGAAGGTCGTTGCTTTGTCAGTTGTTTTTGCCGGGTTTGCCTGGACACTTTGGCAGGCTACGCAAGGGAACATCATTGGCGACTACTCAGGGATCGCACGCCTTTCATTTGTTATTGCCATGCTTGTTGTTCTCGTCATTGTTTACCGGATTGTACTTTCTGCCATAATTGATACCGCGCCGCAGCAAGGTAAACCTTCTACGATTATCGTATCGGAGGCAGCACCTGGGGTGACTGCGCAGACACAGGTAGCGGCGGTGCCTACGCCGCCACAGCAATCTCCCGTTCAACGTGAATCCGTTCAGCTTCTGCGAGCGCTGGGTTTAATTCTTGAAGATGCCACCGCAGAGAATATCCCGGACCGTGTGACTCAGGCAGTGATTGATGTTCTGAAAGTTGATGTCGTAGCGTTGCTTAAATTGCAAGACGCGAACTTTGGCGATTTCATCGTAGCACACGACTCATTTATGAATCGCTCTCTATCACCAATGGCCCTTAATCTTGATCATCAACCGACATTAGCGAATGCAATTGAGCGCCGGGCACAGCGCCGAATTTTACAAGATGATAATGACGATGAGATTCAAGACTTGTACACGCGCCTTGATATTGATCAAGTCGGCCCGGCTTACTTTCAGCCGTTGATCCACGATCGAGAAATTGTAGGATTATTGGTTGTTGCTCAACCCTATACTCGGCGTGAGTTATATAGCGCAGAGGCAGAAATGCTCAAAGGGATTGCCGTTATCGCTGGCGGACTTCTCGCGCTGAGTTTTGCAGCGGTAGCGAATCGCAAGATGGCCGAAGAGCGTGCTATACATGCCATGATTCGTGGGGTTCCGCCTGAACAGATCGGTGATAGCGACGTTATTTTGGCCCGTCAGGAAGCCGAAGCCAGTTTACAGTTGGCCCGTGATCAAATCACGGGATTGACACAGCAAGTCGTGCAATTGACCAAGGAGTTGGACGGTGAGAGAAGCCGTTTTGCTATCTCACTAGATCAATTTGATGATGATCTAACGATGTCACAGCGGTTTCGCGTTGTGACTGAAGAACAGCGTAAACTCGTGGGTGAGCGTGATGAACTCGCTCTTCGTCTGCAAGAGGCAGAAGCTGCACTGGGAGGTGCGACTGCGACAGACTCGAAGGCGATTGTCCAACGGATGGTAGAATCGCTCGAACGTGAGAAGTCCGATCTGGAGACACAGCGGTCTCGTCTGCAAGCCGAGTTGGACTCAATTCGAGGTGGAACGGAACTTCCTCAGATCGCACGTAGCGTCATTGAGGATATGAACGCCCAAAAGCAGGCGCTTGAGGCTGAACGGAATCAACTCCGTGCTGATCTGGACAATATTTACGATCAGTTAGCCGAAATCGGGATCGAGACTGGCCCAAATGGCCTATCACAATTAATCAACCGACTGTACCAGCAAAATACCGAGTTGCAGTCAATCAATGCGACCTTACAGGGTGAGATGGATCGTATGATTGATGAACGCAGCCGGTTGGAACAGGCGATACAGATGGAAGAAGCTCGCGCAATACGAATTCAGATGCTGGAGTCTGAATTGAAAAATCTGGCTGAGGATCGTGAAGCGCGTGAGAAGCAGTACAGAAAGCTGGTTGACGAGCGCGATGAATTAGGTGCGAAAGTTGACGAGATCAAACAGCATCGCGCAAGGTTAATGGCGAAGGTCGCCGCATATGAAATTGAGTTTAAAGAGGCACATGCAATTCAGAACAAACTGAGAGATGATCTTCGAAAATTATCGAACAAAAACAGCGATCTTATGAACGAACGTGATCGTCTTCGGGGTGCGAAAGAAGCTGCCGAGACAGATCGTGATCAAATGTTAGCCATAACGCATGGGGATCGCACTCGTTTGCAGAAGATTGGAGAGCAGGGTGTTGGTGCGCTAAAGGGGATGATCGAATCGCTAACCGAACAGCGCAACCTGATGGAACGCGAACTCAACGACACCCGCAGTTCCCTTGCAGAGGTTCAAACTCAGTTAAATGAACTGCGGTTGCAGGTAGACGACCCGGCAGAGAGTTCAGAATCCAATCGGCAATTGAATGATTCTGAAATGCTGCTTGGCCTTGCCCAGGAATTGCGAACACCAATGACATCGATTCGCGGGTATGTTGATCTTTTACTAGCAGAGTCGGCTGGTATTCTGGGTGATATGCAGCGTGAATTCCTGCAACGCGTGTTTACGAACACTAACCGACTTGAAGGCATGGTTGAAGACTTTGTTCAGGTCACTAAACTTGATGCCGGGAAGTTGACGCTGAAGACCCTACCAGTAGATGTAGTTGCCCTGATAGAAAAGGCGATTACACAAGCTGCTCCTCAATTTCGAGAAAAGGGAATGTCAATTAAC
>DAOTXA010000458.1:0-10339 GCA_034435595.1 Anaerolineae bacterium
GTCACGTTGATGTCGCTGGTCGGCGGTAGGATGGTCGCCTGCAACAGAATGAGCATACCGATGTCGATCAGCGCCCCTGTTGTGCCGACGAAGGCAAAGCGCAGAAATCGACCCAGGTCTTTGGCACGTGAGCCACCGAAACGGGCTGCGATGCGGTCGATAGGTCCGTCTAGCGGGGTGCGAAACGGGCGTTCCGTCGCTTCGAGTTCGTCGAGTGTATTGGCGCTCTCGCTCATCTCAGGCCCTCTGTCCATTGGTAGTGTCGCGTTTGTCGTTCGATCATTGCCAGTAGTCCGAGCATGATTCCAAGATGAAGAAACATGTTATTTACATAAAGGTTATCAGTTAAACTGTGGATCAATAGATAAGACCATGTTGCGATTAGTCCGGCGCTGATAGCGTGTAATAGCGGATCAGGATGATGACGCACCCGCAATGTGCTGCGGACAATCATGATCCACATCGCAGCATAAGCTGCGAAACCGATAATGCCGCCTTCAGCCAGTATATTCAAGTAGTAATTGTGTGCATGTCCGAGCGGCTCCGTCCAGTTGATGAGGCGATAGCGCTCATAAGCAATTTCGTAGTTCCCCAAACCAACGCCTAACCAGGGGTGGTCGGTTACCATGTTGACAGCAGCCTGCCAATGCGCGAGCCGTTCAACGACAGCGAAGTTTTCGCTCGTGATATCGACGGCACGCACATCGTTAAAGGCGAAAAGTTCCTGTGTCGTAGAGCTTACCCGATCCGCGATACTGGCAGGAACCCACCCCACTGTCCAGACTGCTGCGCCCGCAAGCGAGATGCTGATCGCAATTGTGATAGATAGCCAGCGCTTGCGGGGCAGGGCGATGCCCAACACGATTGTCGAGGCAGCAAAACTGAGCCACGCACCGCGACTCCATGAGGCCACCAGCGCTGCTGCCATCAGTGCGCTGCATATGCTGTATAACGCGGCGATAAGCAGACTGTTGCGGTCAATGGTGTGCTGTCTCTGCCAGCGTTGCCAGACGATGATTGCGTATCCCCATGTAGCCGCTAATGAGAGTGGGGTCAGTAGGCCCATAAAGCCGCCAAATGGGTTTGGTTGTCCAAATGTGCCGAACGCACGGAAGAAACGTTCGCTGATGAGCAGGTGATCGGCTCCGCTACCACCGAAAAAGATGAATAGTCCGATGATGGCGTTGGCTGCCCCGGCGAGTACCAGAGCCAGAAGTATCCACTGCCAGTTATGCCGACCCATTTCCACCATTAGGATGGCGATTAGCAGGACGAGCACCCATTTCAGCCATTCGGTCAACCATGTACCATTTGACCAGGCGACGAACCCGGTGAATCCGCCGATCACCACAAAAGCGATCAGTGGTACGTAGACCGATGACCAGCGTTCCGGCAAGAGTGGCTGGCGAGTCGCAACGCGGCGGATGATCCAACTCGCCCCTAATGCAACGACCAGCAATTGCCCGACATCCAGTGGGAGATTGACAGGTGCTTCGGTGGCAATTAAGGTACGCAGGGGAGATAGTATTGCCAGAAATACAAGCATTGTTAGCGGGGAGATGGTGAATAATACGCCGCTAACGGTGACGCCAAGTAGGAAGACAAGGTCCCTCGTCGGGAGTATGGCGACGCCCAACCCACAAAAAACGGTCACCAGAACGATGACCGTTGTGCGTAACGGAGATTTCAGCGGGAAGTGTAGCGTATGCGTCACACGACCTCTTTGAAGTATTCGATGGTTTTGGTGAGACCGTCGTGGAGTGAGACCTGCGGTTCCCAATCTAGGATTTCTTTTGCACGTGAGATATCAGGTCTGCGCGTTTGAGGATCACCCTTGATGCGCTGATCTTCGTAGACGATGCCGCCCGGATTGCCTGTAATTTCGTTAACGGTTTCCGCAAATTCCTTGATTGACATTTCATAAGGATTGCCGATATTCACAGGTTCGGGGAAATCTGACATCAGCAAGCGATATGCACCGTCAACGAGATCGGAGACGTATTGGAAACTGCGCGTCTGGGAGCCATCACCGTAAACGGTGAGGGGTTCGCCACGGATCGCCTGTGCGATGAAGTTAGGCACTACTCGACCGTCGCTCAAGCGCATACGTGGGCCATACGTGTTGAAGATGCGAATAATGCGCGTTTGCACATCATGGACACGATGATATGCCATAGTCAATGATTCTGCATAGCGTTTTGCTTCGTCATAGACGCCACGAGGGCCGATTGTGTCTACGTTGCCAACGTAAGTTTCTTTCTGCGGGTGCTCAAGGGGATCACCGTAAACTTCTGATGTAGAAGCCAGCAGAATACGTGCGCCTTTCGCCAGCGCAAGCCCTAACGCATTGTGTGTGCCCATTGCACCAACTTTTAGCGTTTGAATTGGTAGTTTAAGGTAATCAATGGGGCTGGCGGGGGAAGCAAAGTGCATAATTGCGTCAATTGGCCCGTCAAGGCTGATGAAGTTAGTCACGTCATGTTCAACAAACGCAAAAGACGGGTTATTTTTCAGATGAGCAATGTTGTGGAGGTTGCCTGTTATCAGGTTATCCATCGCTACAACATCATGTCCTTCGGCGAGAAAACGGTCGCATAAATGTGAGCCAAGAAACCCAGCGCCGCCGGTAATTAGTACACGCACACGCACCCCCTAATGATGCTTATCAATCTGATAATTCTGCGATGATTGTACCATTTGCCGCCAAGATTGGATAGTTGGTGAAACGAACTTTTCGTAAGGTTTTCAGACGCGGACTTTGCCTTCGCCTGCGTCTTTGAGGGCATCAAGCTGTCGTTTAAATTCTTGCTGAAATACCTCTAACTGATTTTCATCTGCCAGACATAAGATAATTGTTCTGAGTGACTTGAGATTTTCAAAGGTGAAGTCCACAATTTTAGTGAGCATGGTCACGGCACAATTTTCGAGGGGGTAGCCGTTTGCTCCCACACTGATCGCGGGTAAGGCGATTGATCCGAGTTCGGCATCTTCGGCGCGTAGTAGGCTAGACCAGGTTGCGTTTGCCAGTTTTCCGCGCTCACTACCTTCGCCCCAACGCGGGCCTACGGTGTGGATGATGTGCTGTGTATTTTCCATATTGCCCGCGCCTGAAATTACCGCAGAACCCACATCGCACCAACCAAGTCGTTTGGTCTGTGCTTCAATGTCAGCACCTGCTTTTGATGCGAGTGCAGGCGATATGCTTAAATTCGGATCCGTTGCGTGGACGACGCTATCCACCGATACAGCGAAGATGTCACCTTGAATCAACTCGATTGTGACTTTGTTGATCTTCGCTTTCATGATCGGTTGCTCCTAGCTTTATTTCCTTATTACACATTCTTTAATGAATTGTGTCAATAGCACCGATGTTCTTGAAGAAGGCACCAGCCACCAGTAGCAGCATAAAGATATAGGCAAGGTCCAACACGAATATGCTGTTGTCGATCAAACCGTGAGTCAGTAAGTTTGCCATGCTACCGCTGGTTCCAGCGATTATAGCGAGAACTGTGCGATTTTGCCCGCGATTTATGGTTGATTGAGCGATTCCCATATTCATGTTGCGCCAGAATGCGAATTGGACGAACAGGAACCAGAGCGGACCCATAATCCCCAGTCGTGTCCACAGGTCAAGCATGATGTTGTGCGGATGTGATAGATTCGGCTCTTCCCAGGCATCGGGCATCATGTATGTGCCGCGATATTCATACAGAAATTGGTCGAGTCCTAACCCCGTAACGGGATGGTCGGTAATGGCCTGGGTTGCGCTTTCCCAGACGCGCAGACGATAAAAATTAGTTCCTTGCGACATGTCAAAGGCGCGTTCGAATCGTGGGGAGATTTGTGCGGAAATAGAAAGCGTAATAATTCCGATCACTGCTAAGCCTATTAAAGGTAAAATTGCACGCCGACGATAGATAAAAAAGACCGTTGTAGCAATTCCAGCAGGAATCCCGATTGCCAGTGCGCCAACACTCTGAGTCAGAATGGCTGCAAGTACCATTGCCAAAAGCGCGATACCTGCCGCAATTCGCCGCCTTCGGTCGACTTGAAGCATAACAAAGGCAAGGGCAAACGGGATGCAACGTCCCATGAGTAGACCGACATTATTAGGTGATCCGTAGATGCTGGCAAGGCGACGTACACCATCTTCTGCGGTGATGATGGCTTCTCCACGAATGAATTGGAGAAGGCCGATGAACGCCACAAGGAATCCTGCGAGTAACAATCCGTCAATGAGTAACGTAACTTGTCGCTTATCGAGATTGGCTGTTCGTAGCAGCACGTAAAATAATACTGGTTGGATAAATAGTGTGCGAAATTCTGTAATCGCCGGATCGAGTCTTTGTGACATCAGCATGGATATTGTGCCCAGAATGACATAGGCAATGATCGCAAGATCAAGCCAATGCCTGTTTAGTTTGAACGTGTAGTCCGTTTGGCTTTGCCTCTCATGTTGGGTGGACCGTGCCCATTGAACAAGTGCGTATAGTAGTCTGGCAGCTATCGTGATCCACAAAATGATTTCGGCAGTAGGGAAAGCGAACGTGTAGAGTTCGACCGGGAATAAGAAGAATGGACTCCAGATGATAACGAGAAAGAGACCGATGTACGCACGATGATAAATGAACAGGAATAAGAGGGCGGAAGAAAAAAGCGTAAGCAGCGGGCCTGGTTGAAGATAGACCAATCCAGCAGTTAGCATCGAAAGCAGTAACGAGATTGGCTCGCGCCGAAACAATAGTGGAATGCCTTCACTCCATGTGAGTAGCATTCCGATCATAAGTGTGATGGATGCAAGCGTTGATAATGGTAATGCGATAATACTGCGAGTGATTGCCTGTATAGAGCGGAGTACGGGGTATGCTTTGCGCCAATTAACCTGTAGCGCACTCACTATGACGCTGATACCAGCGGCGAAAGCTGTTAGCCAAGCGGTTGTGATCTGTCTTTCGTAAGGTGCATTCAAGTTGCCGGAACTCACCGCAAAACCGACCAGGGGCCAGCGATTTGTGGGATCATCAGGGATTAGCTCACTTGCAACAATCTGGAGAGTTTGATTTTTGGATTCATCAAGCCCTCGTCCTACAACAACAAGCTTTAGTTCTGGCTGAAGGCTGCCGCTGGTGAGGGCTAGAAAGCCTTGATTATCTGATGCCTGTGGCAGGGCATTTGCGGCTTCGTTGTTTATTTGCACATAAAAGTTGGCGACGTAATCGTCCTGACGGGTTAAGACGGCGATATCGCTACCGCTGAATTTAAACTCGACTTGACTATCATTGACCCAACCGACATCTGCGCCAAGTTCACCAAATGTCCAGATGCCACTATATATAGCGTCTGGCGATGTGACGGCATGTAGACCGTTGGTTGCGGCAGCGTGCGGTGTACGAGCGACGAGTGCGTTGTAAAGCGGTTGTGTTTCGCCATTCGTGTCGAGTAGTGCAAATCCCTGTCGAGGGTTATCTGTTGAGACATCTGGCTGCCACGCCTCAAGGATCATGCCGCCGAGCCAGGGCCAATATCTTTCGGCATAGTCGAGTGCTTCAAGTGTGTAGTTGATACGATCTTCGTTGGAGACCTGTCCCCACACTGAGTCGGAACCGGCCCAATCGTCCGGCAGGCTGTTCCATCCCCACTGAGTTGCCCAGATGCTCTTTTTACTGTCGCCTTGTTCGACCATGATCTCACGTAGGAGGACTATGCGACGGAAGTTGAGGGTATTAGTTCGCACGGGGTCTGTGGGTACACTGTCAAAGCCATATGTTTTGGTTGCAATGGCGTCGCTGAATGCTTGCGCTCCATGAGCGTACAAGGCTCTTAGAAAATCCGTCTCTGGGATTGTTAGTGGCCCTACCGCAGTTGTCGGCGCTAGTCCCGCAGAGATGACAGTCGCCTGCGGATCATAAGCATGAATTGCGTCATAGGCGGCTGCGAGGAGTGCGGCATATTGTGCAGCGTTCGGCGAGGTTCCTCCCCAACCAAGCGCAAGATTTGGTTCGTCCCAGATTTGATAGTAGTCGATTTGATTTCCATAGCGTGTAGCAAATTGCGTCATGAAGTCCGCAAGCATTTGAGGGTTGCGGGGTGGGGCAGTGTCTGTCGCGGTATTGTCAGTACGCGCCCATTCTGGGGCGGTGTCGATGACGGCGACTAGCTGAAGTGTATTCTTTTGCTCAATAGCATTGACGATTGTGTCCCAGATGGTCCAGTCGTAAACGCCTTGTTCGCGTTCGATATCTGTCCACCGGAATGTCTGGCGAATCCAACGAAAGTTCGCCTGTTGCATCAGATTGAGTTGGTAAGTTAATTCATCGGCAGTGTACTGTGTCAGGTCTACATTGATGCCGGGACGTGGTACACGAAATGGCAGATCATGGCTGTAAGTTGCGTCAACGTAGCCACGTAATGTCTCGGATTGTGTGGTGGCGGTTGCGACTGCGGCGATGATGCTGCCGAAAAATGCGATCACCGAGATTACAAGAATCAACCATGCGCGGATCATTGTGTCCACACGGGGCTTTCTGCACCGCCATCAAGTGTCAGTTGGTGGGCAATTTCCGTGAGAATGTCGATTTTCCAGAGATCGCCTTGATAGATAAAGGCGATTTGCCGGCCATTGGGACTCCAGACGAAATCCTGTGCGAAGTCTTTCAGACCAGGTTGTCCCGGTTCAGGGAAGATGATGCGTGCATTACTCCCGTCACGGTCAGTGATAACGAGATCATATTCGCTTGTGATGCTATCTTCCCATTCGCGGGCTTGTAAGTAGGCCATATATGAGACAGGAAATGGACTATCTGTCGAGTCAATTTGTGGCGAAAACTGTGGAGTTGACCAGATGCCGACGCGTTCAACCAGGTTGTCTACCACGAATGAACCGTCTACTGCCGCAGCGCCAATATCAAATACCGGGCTGGTTTCCGGGTGTTCTGCACCCAACGGTGGACCGTGAACGGTAGCCAGCACTACGTCGCCTTCTGGCGACCACGAGACCGTCGTGCGCCATGACCATTCGGTGCCGAGGTTCAGCAGGTCATAATTCAGGAGGAGGTCTTCAGAGAGTTGCTGCCGGGAAAGATCGACCAGCCCGACGCCGTTTGCACGCACATAGGCAATGCGCTCGCCATCGCGTGACCATTCGTAATTGGTGCCGTACCATCCATACAGGCCCCCGCCGTTCTCTTCGATTACCTGATTGATATCGATAATATCGCCATTGTCAGGGTTGACGGTTGCGATCCATAGATCGTTATAGGCATCCCATCCGGTGAAGTTGCTGGGTTCTGCCCCGGAATAGGCAAAGGTGTTCTCATAGCCGGGACGCCATTCGGCAAATAGCACATTCTGTATATTAAGTGGAATTGGTGTATTGGCTGAAGTTGTAAGATCGCTGATGATGTAAAGTTGATTGAAGGCGGAGGTTTCGCCATCTTCGTCGGTTTCTTCAATCGCCCGCGAGAACAGCAATTGACGCCCATCTGCGCTAAGGCTGAACACGCGACCGTCAACGTCGCCAGAGAACGTGACTTGAGCTTTAGTAGTGCTGCTTCCGCGTATTACCCATACGTTTTGATTGTTGATGTACGCGAGCGTACCTGAGACCGGCACAGGTTCAACCTCATCTGAAATGCCGACGAAGATAATTTCCTCGCGTGGTTCCTCGATAATATTGTTACGGATTTCGATGCGCTCGCCTGGATCATCATCTGTAAATGTGACTCGGTAGCAGATTTCGCGGAGGCCGGTTTCACCTGCCTGTTGTAAGCTCTCTTCCCCAGGGGGAAGTCCCTCGAAGCGCTGGCGGGTGATCTCATACGCGATTTCGACCTGTTCGCATTGCTCCTCTTCGCGGATTCGAACGACTGTAATGGTCATACCGTCGCTGATTTGTGTGACACTGGGCGGATTCACTCGATCCAGCGAACCAAGTTCAACATCTACCTCATCACTGCGAAGGAATTGGCCGACTGTGATAGGTTCACTATTGCTGTAAAGTTGCTGGCGACCGTCTACAACAAGGGTCACGAGGAGCGGGTTCTCTTCAGGCTCTGCGGTACAGCCGACAATGATGGCTGCGACGACAATCAATAGCAGTCTCAAATATGCGTTATGTTTGTTCATATGCAAGAATTTATCACATGTACGGAAGAGTGACTAGGATCGGCGCAAGATGTAAATCCGAGGATGTAATCCACGGAGGTTGATTTTGATTTCGCGTTCAAGTGCCCATATGTTCGAGTGTCTAATGGTCTCGCTCATTAAGCGAATCTCATGTGTGATAAGTACGAAGCGTGCATGGTGTCGGGCAACGCGAGCCGCCTCATTCAAGATTTCCGGATACAGGGTTTGATTGTTTTCATGTGAACCGATACGTTGGCCGAAGGGTAAATCCGCCAGAAGTGTGTCGAAGCTGCGCGACATAAATGGCAGTGATCGGGCATCACCTTTTATCAGGTGCGTATGATCGAGTGCAGCGGCAGCGATCAGATTATGTGAGGCACAATCCAGCGCGTGAGGTGCGTTGTCTATGCCGACAAGCTGCTTCGCTGTGTCTGCGACGAAGCGTTCGATCATAATGGATGCCGAGCCGCATCCAATATTTAAGACAGCCTGATCCGCAGACGGCTGTGACATGATTACCATTGCGTGTGCTACGGGCGCATTAAGCGCACCTTCATAGTCACAGATACGCCAGAACCGTGTGCTGAGCGGGCGCGGAGTCAGCCGTATAAGGACATCCCAGCCTGGTTTATGACGACGGATGCGGACAAAGAGGTCACCACCTGTATCGCTGTTCTGTAATCCGGTCGCTTCTGTTATCGCTTGCTTGATACGATTCATCACCGACGAGTCTGATCCGGCAGCGTTGAGGTTGAATGTACTGTACGAAGATTTTTCGACTGCGAGTACTGCCTGGATGCTGTTGGTCAAGCGCGTGAAGTGTTGGTGACCGAGCAACGCACGTGGGCGCGGAACATCATATCGAAGAAGGGCATATACACTGACAGCGGTTTTGAACTGAGCAAGTTTGTTGATTGCGCCATCATAGCGAAAGCGGACGAAGTCGGTACCGGTTTCGATGTTCGAGATTCCGGCGTTCAGTATTTCCGTTGCTGTGATCTGACCCAGTCCGGGAATTGTTTCTACCTCGAAAAGCGATTCGAATGATTTTCGCATAGCCAAATTTCAATCTGTCAACGAGCACAGAGACAAGTATACAAACATGGATTAAAGACAAAAGAGACAGCCTCTGCCCTGAGGCTGTCTCTTTTCAATTGATATCTGACCTGGTCTAGGGAGCTAGAATGGTCGCGTTGATTTCAGCAAGTATACGCAAGAACTGCAAGTTGCGGATATTAGCGCCGAATTGCGAATTTTCGCTGATGAAACCCGAACCCTGCGGATCAGCCGATGGTGTTACGTTATCTCCGCTTAGTCCGGCGTTTGGCAGAGCATTCAATGCTCGCCATTCGTTTAGTAGTGGTAACTGGTTTGATTCTGCGAGGCTGATGATGACTTCATTGAGCGCCTGCACATTCGCGGTTAGATTGGCATCCGAAGTTTGCGGATAGATCGTACTAAGGACCGGGATGGCCCCGTTTGCCACTACAGCGTCAATGATTTGCTGTAATTGCGCACTGAAAGTTGCTGGGTCTGTAGCAATCTGGGCATCCGCGAGACCAATGCTGATGAGTGCGACACTGGCATTTGTCAGGCGTAACTCACAAGCGAGCAGGGTTTCTTCTGCTGTGCAAACGCCGTCGAAGTTGCTACCCGGTTCGAGCAGATTGGCTGCGAGCAGATTGTTTCGTGCCGCAACGTTAACGCGGCTGAAACTATTCGTGCCGTCACCGATGTCCGCATTGTACTGATCAATGATCGGTTGCAAATCATTGGTCGTGTTATCCAGATTTGAAGGGGGCGGTTCTCCGGTGGAGAAAGTATCGAAGAACTCACCACTTGCCACCGATTGATCACCCAGAACTGCGAACACATCTAAGCGGGTTCCCGCGTTGTCAACGATCGGTCGAAGCGCAGGGCGTAGTGCGTTGAGTTCGTCAATTGATGGGCGAATCGCTGTTTCTTCAACTGGATTTGGTGCTACCACGACTTCTGGCACGTTGACGGGTCGGGGTCCGACGATGAGCTGCGCCCCGGTGCCATCGTTGACGGTGAGGGTGACGTTGAAGTCGCCTGCGTTAGGGAAGGTGTGCTGCACGGACTGTCCGGTCCCCGGTTGCGAGCCGTCGCCGAAGTCCCAGGCGAAGGCATAAGTGCCGTCGCCGCCCTGCGCGGTGGCGTTGAAGGTGAGTGTCAGGTTGCCATCATCGACGGT
>DAOTXA010000459.1:0-5691 GCA_034435595.1 Anaerolineae bacterium
CCACTTGCGATAGAAGGACCGGGGGGCGGACATTACCGGCATGGATCATCCGCCACATCTTGCCACGATACCAGCAGATCGCGCAGCGCCGCAAGTTCGCCAGCATGACTCGCATCTGCAATGAGATTATTCGTCTCGTAGGGATCGTCCGCCAGATTAAACAACTGCTCGGTAATAGTCCCGCCCACATTGTAGCGAATGTATTTCAAATCGCCACGCTTTACCATGCGCTGAAAGTTGGGTGGCTTGCCGGGGCCAATCTGATACGCCCCGAACAGGCTATCCCGGTGTGCGCGGCTCCCGTTCAGCAGCGGATAAAACGAGCGGGCGTCCACCGTATGCGGTGCGGGGATGTCCAGCAGATCGTACAGCGTCGGATTCAGGTCATACGAATAGCACAATGCGTCGATGATTTCGTTTTGTGAGATGCCGGGACCAGACAGGATCAGCGGCACGCGGGTGCTGTGATCGTACAGATTTTGCTTGCCCATGAGTCCATGCTGCCCGACGGCGAGGCCATGATCTGCCACATAGACGATGATCGTATTGTCTGCATGATGGTTTCGCTCCAGTGCGTCCAGAATGCGCCCGATTTGCGCGTCCATATGCTCGATGATGCCGTAGTAATCGGCGACATGCTGCCGGATTTCAGTTTCTTCACGCGGCAGCGCCGCCAGTTTTTCGTCACGGATGTACAGGTCGCCGTTGTCAAAGGGGTGTTCGGCGTAGCTGTTGGGTGGCATGTCGATCTTATCGGGACTGTACTTCGTATTATATGGCGGCGGCGACGTGCGCGGATCGTGCGGGGCGGTAAACGCACAATACAAAAAGAAGGGCGCGTCATCGAGATACGTAGACAGAAAATCCACCGCTTGATCGGCGAACAGTTCTGACGAGTGTTTATCCCCGGTCCGCGCCCTGTCTTGCGGATATTCCCCGGTCGGGTCGAAGTCATGGACGGGCACTTCTTCGTGGCTCGACATGCCGCCGAAGAAGATGTCGCCGCCGTCTTTGAAGCATCGCGCATACGTGTGCGGGTAGTTATGCCATTTTCCAGTGCCAAAGGTGTAATAGCCGTGTTCGCGCAGGACTTCCGGCAGCATCCGGTGCGTGGTCGGAATTGTAAATTTAGGTGTTTCCCCGGTGATGGGGGCAAAGGTGCGGAACACGGACGTTCCGGTCATCATCATCGCCCGTGTGGGGATGCATACCGCGCCGGAATTGGCCCCGCGAATGTGGGCGTGAGATAGCGTCGTGCCAGATGCGGCGAGGCGGTCGAGATTGGGCGTGTCAACGGCTTCTAATCCACGATAGCCGAGGGCGCTGTGTCGATGATCGTCGGAGATCATAAACAGGATATTGGGTCGAGTTGCGGTCATGGGAAATTTCCTATGGAACGCGAATATCGGATAAGCAAACCTGCTGAAAGCTAGAAGCGTATACCGGATGCTGAAGCAATCCGGCTACCCAAAAAGCTAAGCCCACTGGAAGGGGCTGTAAAATCTGGCGACGCGCCGGTCAGAGCGCCCTCTGGTGCGCTTCCGGCTTTGGTAGCCGTCAGGCTTTAGCCGATGGCGGCAAAACAGGTGATTTACATGTTTACAAATACCTTCTAAAAGCTAACGACTACGAGCCATATGAGACATAGGCGCTTAAACATGATTGGCGTTATGGAGGTAAATCAGTTAGGACTTTCACTTGAGATATTTTTCACAACACGATCAATCTATGTTTTTCCTGCGGGCTGCGAAAATGCAGAATGTAATGCGAGACACAAAGCGAAAGTCCTGTCAGTGATGTCGTGGCGGCCTGTGCGACCGCCCCGACGAAACCCCGGACGATCAATACCGGGGATGAGGCTAAAATGTAGTGTGCTACCGCGCTTTGCGTTCTTCGACGAAGGCAATTGCCGCTAAAAGTGCCTCGCACGCCGCATCAGACGGCCCATGCAGGCGGAAGGCACGCCGCTTATGATTTTGCAGAGCTTCGAAATCCCCGGCGGCCTGTGACTGTACCAGCGCCCCGAACGAATAGGGCAGCGCGGGTACTGTGATGTCGTCCCCGATGTCCTCCGTTAACAGAAAGAAGATGCCGTTATTGGCCCCGCCTTTGTGCAACTGTCCGGTGCTGTGCAAATAGCGCGGACCGTAACCGACCGTTACGGCACGCCGCGTCGTGTGACGCAGGCGGCGGCGCACGTCCAGCACTTTGGCTTCGTGTTCGGGTGTAGTCGGGCCATAGATCAGCAACGCGAAGTAGTCACCGATGTGCGTCCCGGCAATTTGCGCGGCGAGGAGTTCGGTCATCTTTGCAGTGTCATAGGCATGGCCAACCGCGAACTCCTGCAAAGTCGCCAGCGTGTTGGGCGCGGCGAACAGCGAAACGTTGTTTTCCCGCATCACAGGTTGACCGGGGGAGAGTTTGCCGTGTTCGCTATATTCGGTCAGCAAGCGTTTGGTGATGTCTTTAGCTTCGGTGACGTTGGGTTCATCGAAGGGGTTGATATTGTACAGCTTTCCGGCGACGACTGTGGCATATTCCCACCGGAAGAATTCCCCGGCGAGGTCGTATTTGTCGCGCAGGATGAGCGTGATACGCGGGTGTCCGGCCTCGCGCAGGGCTTTGATCTTCTCGCCCATGTCGTCGTTATCGTCTGCGCCGTCCAGTTTGATATAGACGAAGACGCGGTCGTTCTCAAAATCATGCGGGCGTCCGATGGTTGCGCCGACTACGGGCACGATGCCCGCGCCTTCCTTGCCGGTGCTCTCCGCGATCAACTGCTCTGCCCAGTCTCCGAAACTCTCGATTTCCGCACTGGCGAAGAACACGACCTTGTCGCGTCCCTGCTTGCCCAGTGCCCCTAGAATCGCGCCCAGAATCAGGCCAGGGTGATAGTTGGTCGGGATCGACGGTCCGCACGCTGCCATCATCGTCTTTGCTGCCGACCACAACCGGTCAAGGTCAAGGCCGGTCAGCGCTGCGGGGACCATGCCGAAGTAACTCAACGCGCTGTAACGCCCGCCAATATCCGCCGGATTCTCGAACACATCCCGAAAGCCGTACTTCTTCGCCAGTTCAAGCAGTGGGCTGCCGGGGTCGGTGATGGCGATAAACTGCGATCCGTTGTGTTCTGCCCGCTGGTAAAAATAATGAAAGAAAGCGAGTGTTTCCGTGGTCGTGCCAGATTTGCTGCTGACGAGAAACAGGGTCTTGCCGATGTCAATTTGATCCTCGACCGCTTTCACCTGCGCGGGATGCGTGTTATCCAGCACGATGAGCAAGGGGTAACCGTCCTGCGGGCCAAAGGTCTTGCTCAGTACTTCTGGCGCGAGGCTTGACCCACCCATGCCCAGCAACACCACAGACTCGTAGGTGTTGTCGCGCATCTTGTTCTGCAAGGTTTTGAGGCGGGTCATATCGATGGTTGAGGGGACATCCAGCCAGCCCAGTCGATTCTGAATCTTGCCGATAGTGGGGCCGTGATCCTTCCACAGGCTGCCGTCGTGATTCCATAAGCGCCCGTTGAAGAACTGCTTATCCAGCGAGGCAAGTGTGGTATCGAAGGCGTTGGCGTAGACGCCGAGGGCGGCTTTTTGACGCGCCATGACCCCGGCACGTAACACAGTGCGTTTGGCCTCGATCTGTTCCATCAGGTCGTCAAAGGCATGGAGGAAGGCATCAACGCCGTCATCCTGCAAGCGCTTCGTGATCTGCGCCATATTGACGCCGATTTCCGCCAGTTGGTCAAGCGATTCCTCAATGCTGGTGAGGTCATCGGTGCGCATGGGTTCCGCTGTGCCATGATCGGCGAAAGCGTCAAGCGTGTTGGGCGGCAGCGTGTTGACTGTGTCGCGTGCAATCAGCAAATCGACGTACATGGTATCTGCATAGCGCGGGTTCTTGGTGCTGGTTGACGCCCACAACGGACGCTGGACCTGCGCCCCGGCATCACGCAAGCGCTCGAAGCGTGGCCCATAGAACAATTCGCTAAATCGCTGGTAAGCCAGTTTTGCGTTGGCGATAGCCGCCTTCCCCAGCAGGCGTTCGTTGGCAGAGACGCGGGCAGAATCTCCCTGAACGCGGGCCATCTGGATGTTGCTTTCCAGCATTTGATCGACCATGGTGTCGATGCGACTGAGGAAGAAGCTGGCTACTGATGCCACGTTCGACACGTCTTCCCCGGCGGCGAGGCGCTGCTCAAGGCCGCTGATATAGGCTTCTGCCACCTGTAGGTAGTTGCTGACGGCGAAGATCAGCGTGACGTTAACGTTGATACCGGCGGCGATAGCCTGCTGGATCGCGGGGATGCCTTCCTGCGTCGCGGGGATTTTGATCATTACGTTGGGGCGGCCCACTTCTGCAAACAGGCGCATGGCCTCGGCGACAGTCCCTTCGGTATCGTGCGCCAGTTTGGGCGACACTTCGAGGCTGACGTAGCCATCGCGCCCATTGGTGCGATCAAACACCGGGCGGAACAGGTCGGTCGCCTGTTGAATATCGGCGATGACGAGATGTTCGTAGGTGGTTTCGACGCTCGTATCAAGTAGCGTGGCGATTTCCTCATCGTAGTCGTCAGATTCGCCAATCGCCTTCTGGAAGATAGCCGGGTTCGACGTGACGCCGACGACGCCCTTCTCATCAATCAGATGGCGAAATGTGCCGTCGTGCAGCAGCTTGCGCCGTATATTGTCGATCCAGATGCTTTGACCGTATTGCTGAACAGTAACCGGGGGTATAGACATAAGCGGATTCCTCGTAAGTTTATTTTCGCATTCGCAGCCGACTACTCATCAGGCTGTTTAGGATCGGTGTCAGTGGACATGTCGCCCTCTCAAAGAGAGCGCCCTCTTAAACAGAGGTTGTGCTTGTGAAGATTATAGCAGGCAGACGGCGGGCGTGCCTATGCGCCGGGGGGAACGTTTATGCGTTCTTCAGATGTAGCGGGCAGCGAACAGCGGCGCGAGGATGTGCAGTTTCGCCGGGAAGGTGAACTACGTCCCCAGCATAGCCCGGATAGCTTCGAGGGTTTGCACCGGATCAGGGAAATCGCTTTGCCACAGAGTCGCTACATGCAGTTTGAGTCGCGGTAGAGCGGGGGTCGTATAGTCGCCTTCGTTATCTGGCGTATGACTGATATACACGCCGTCTGCGTTGCGACGATAGAAGCGACATTCGCTGCGGATAGGGTCCACGATCCAGTATTCAGGGACGCCGCCGCGCTCGTATTCGTCAAACTTCTCGCCATGATCGCGGGCCTTGCTTTCTGGCGAGACAACCTCAATACAAATGTCGGCGGGGCCTTCCATATATGTATCGTGCAGCGTGCCGGGATTCGTTTCAAGAATGGCCTGTATATCCGGTTCGCGGCGACGGTCAGGGACATCCGGCAAGAGCATCACAAAGGGCGCGGTGATGCGCTGCCCGGTGGTGTTGAATGTGAAGTAGAAGCGCAGCAAATCCGAGAGATAGTCGATAATCAGTTGGTGACGCAGGCTGGCAGGTGATATCCGAATCACCGTCCCTGCGACCCATTCGCAGTGATCGCCCGCGTATTGCAGCATGAATTCATCGACCGTCACCCCTTCCGCGAGGATGGCGGATTCATGGATTGTAGTGTGCTCGCTCGCCATCGAAAAATCCGTTACTCGTATACGGCGATTATAGCATGGTCAACGATTGAACCACGAAGAA
>DAOTXA010000460.1:0-3348 GCA_034435595.1 Anaerolineae bacterium
CATGAAAGGTGTGTAGGGGTCTCAAACCGGAGGTTTGCACATTCTTGCGACCCGCCTGCTCAAAATATCGACCACGCCATTTTGTGGCTGTACCCTGTCCAACACCTCACTTTGAGAATCCACCAGAAGGAGACTTCGTGTGAACCGTCAAATCCTGATATTAGCCCTTGTACCGCTCTTATTCGTGTTCGCCCTGCTGACAGTCGCCGTGTCGATCCCGGTCGTCACTGCGCAGGGTCCCGCCGTCGTGACGCTAACACCCGTACCGGACAACGTCGAGCCGCCCGCAGGCGCACCGGAACCAACGGCAACGCCGTCAGATGCCGGAGCCGCACCTGCTGAACCCGTCGCCCCGGTCGAAGTCGCCCCGGCTATTGGCGATCCGGCCCCGGTGCTGGACGCGGTCGCCGCTGACTTGACTCTGTTCGCTGATCTCACATTTGGCGCAGGCGTGCGTCCCGAAGGTTGGACATCCTCACTGACCGCCGATAATCCGCAATACGCGCTGCTGCTGCGCCTCAATCTGGAGATTCTGGCGGGGCAGGTCGCGGGGCCGGATGCCCGCCCGGTCGGGTGGTTCGGAGCGGTGCCAAGTTCGCCGTTTGCGATTGCCCGCGACATCCGCCACGACCTCGAACTGCTGGCGAACACGGTCAATAATCCGCCGCTGGCCCGTCCGCAGGGCTGGCGCGGTGATGATCCGATTATGCAGTGCGGACGCGCAGTGCAGGCCCTCGTCGGCGTCTTGGAAGCGGGTGGCGTCTTCCGTCTGGAAGCAGACCCCACCAGTGCCGATTACTGCGTGCAAGCCGAGATTCAGGCCACGCAATTCGCGGAACGAAACTTACTCTCGAACGCCGCCGCCAGCCGTCCGGCGAACGTGCCAGCCGGAACCGAAAGCGTGCTGACAGAGTTTGCAGTCAGCTTTCTGGACCGGGGAGCCTCGCAGCGTGCGGGCCTGATGCCCGTCGCTACGACGTTTACCCCAATTGCACGCAGCTATGCCCAGTTCTCGAACATGATGCTGGCGCAGGGTGAGGGCTTTCTGGTGTTTGTCGATTACCAGCAGACCAGCGTCAGCCCGGAAGCATTTGACGCGTTGCCCGATGTCAACGGTATCCAGGTCGAGCCATTCTGCACTACTGATTGGTGCGGCGGAGAGTAACGGGGGGAGATATACAGCAACGTGGACACGGCAATGCCATGTCCACGTTGTGTTTGACCAAACGTAGCTGAATTAGCGTTCGATCTCGAAGTTCATCACGCCGACGACGAACAGTACGCCCGACATCGCCAACAATACGGCTACAGGCACGATGATCTCGGCAATGCCGCCACCATAGAATAGAATCTCGTTGAAACCGTCCATCGCCCAGGAAATCGGTGAGATGCGCCCGACTGCCTGCATGAAGTCCGGCGCGATTTCGAGAGGCCACCACGCGCCACCCAGCGCCGCCATCGGCAGACCGATGAAGGTGACCATCGTCCCCGCCTGGAACTCATCGCGCATCAGCGGTGCAATGGCGAAGGTCAGCGCCGTCGCCGCCAGTGTAAAGGCCAGCATAACCAGCAGCGCACCGGGCAGATTGTTGAGGAAATCCACGCCCAGCAGAACCCCCAACGCGACAATCAGCGCAAATTGCAGCACACCGGTTCCAAAGCGGGCCAGAATCTTGCCGCCCAGAATCTGCCATTTGGTGACAGGCATGACGCCGAGACGTTGCAGCGTCCAGCGCTGGCGCTCACGGATCAGCAGCGGCATCCCGGCTAACACGGTGAAAAGCACGAACATCGTACCCATCCCCGGCACCGACTGGTTGAACCCGGTCGGCAGTTCGCCCTCAGTGCGGATACCGTCGCCCGTTGTCTCTAGCTGCACGCTGACCGGCGCTTCTGCCCATGCCGCCTCTGCGCCACCGGTGACGGCATCCGTGAATGCGGGATCATCAATATCGAGTGCGACCGCCATCGCATTGCCAGTCTGCGCAGCGATTAGCCCGCCGTTGATGCGCTGTAACACACTCTGTACCGTCTGAAGGACCGGGTCCACGCCCTGCGTCGGGTCGCTTTCAGTGTAGAAGTCTAGCGTCACCGGTGCGTAGTTTTCCACTTCAACGGCATACCCGTTGGGAATCACGATCAGCGCGGCTGTCACATCGCTACCGACGCGCTCTTGCCCCTGTGTAAGGGTGAGGGCGTCACCGGTTTCGTAGTCCTCCAGCGAATCGAGTGCGCAGCCATCATCGAAGGGGCACAGGACGAGTGTGTCGTTGGCCTCGCGCAGGGCATCAATGAACGCGGCGGATTCAAGGCTGTTGTCATTGTCGATGATGTCTACACGCAGGCTGCTGGGGCCACCTGCGCCGCCGAGGGCGAAGCCAATCGCCAGAATGAGGACGACAGGCATCACAAGCAGGCCGATCAGGTTGCCGCGATCCGACAGGAACACGCGGATATCATAGATTGCGATTTGGAGTGCTTTGTTCATGGGTTCGCTTCTCCTATACGTCGATGCGGCGATTAAACAGGTACAGACCGATGGCGAAGAACACCACACCCTGACCGAGCAGCACAACCATATTCAGCAGAATATCTGTGCCACCCTGTGCCAGTGTCGAGAAGGCATCGGTTCCCCAGTAGATGAGCGAGATTTCGCGGATGGGTGACGGCAGCGCGAAACCGAACGCTCCGCCTGCAATCGCCAGCACGATATTGACGATATTGCCGACCGCGCCGACCTGTTCCGGCGTCCGGGCGATCCCGGCGATGAATACGCCAATTCCGCCACCCGCGACCGCAAGTGCCAGCACGACCGCCACAATCGCGGGGATATTCGTCCCCCAGATGACCTGTAGTTCTCCGGCGGCGAACGAAGCCACCAGCAGCAGCGCGACCATTAAAATCACCAACTGGAAGACAACGGTCACGAACGTGCCGAGCAGCTTGCCAGCGAGGATATACCAGCGCGGTGTAGGTGAGACGATCATGCGCTGAAGCGTGCCCAGTCGCCGCTCGTCAATCACACTGATGACGCCGAACTGCCCGGTAAACAGCGCGAAGAACACCGCCTGCGCCGCGCCGATGGCGACAAGAATCTGTGAGGTAATCGTCAGGTTCGATCCGCCGTCTTCTTCAATAGTCAGCGCCTGCTGCTGCACATCAACGACGCTCAATTGTCCGCCGAACGCACAGGCAAAGGCCGCACTTGCTTCTTCACTGTTAAGCCGCGAAAGGGCTGCGGGCTGTGTCTGAGAGACGGCGCTCACCGTCGCGTTGACGGCGATGTTGCCGGTCATGATTGAGTCGACCACGCCCTGCGCCACCAGATTGACGACCGAGGCCGAAATC
>DAOTXA010000461.1:0-6008 GCA_034435595.1 Anaerolineae bacterium
GCAGGGCTTTCTTCTGTGCCTTTGTTGGGTAGAGTCGATACTGAAAGGTTCGGATTGGCATAGTATGATTTTGTAGTGCCAATTGTTTACAACCAGAACAAGTGTATCGCATCACGCCCTGCATCCCCATAGCTAAAGCAAGGGGCTTGGGGCGATTCTTCGGTAAATGGCATCGTAGTAGGCGGCGGATTTGGTGAACATCAGGCGTCCTCTTGCCTTACATCCATGAATTCGCCGTCCGTCGCCCTGACAAGTTGATCCAGCGCAATCGGGAATATCGCGTTGTGTGCGCCACCTGCTGCATAGACGAGTTCGTAGCGTTTGAGCGATTCGTCGATATAGGTGGGAATACCCGGCTTGCGGTGTCCAAGCGGAGGCACACCACCGGGCGCATACCCGTAGATTTCAACACACTGCTCCGGTTTGGCGGCTTTCACCTTTTTGCGTCCAACTTCGTATTTTGCCGCCAGCTTACGCGTATCCACGCGCTGATCGCCACTTGCCAGCACCAGCACCGGCTGTCCGTCAATGATAAAGGCCAGACTTTTGACAATCTGCCCCAACTCACAACCAATATTATCCGCTGCTTGCTGTGACGTAGCGGTCGATGTCTCGAAGAACATCATTTTGATCTCCAGACCTAGCGCATCTAGCGCTGCCTGCACATTGGTAGATGTTAGCGGTTCCATGCGAGTCTCCCATAATACACGTTTGCGAATAGCACTTCTAACCTACCCGGCTTGCGGTCTTCTCGCGAAAGATTGCCCACTTTCACCAGATGGTTTAAAATCACAACAATAGCTTGTTAATTCAATTCATCATCGTTTAAGAAGCCCGATCTTAACACGGTGTACACGAGATAACCCTAATGGACACAAAGCTACGTGCTCAGACTCGGATCAATAAAACGGTGATCGAACTCGTGCAGGGGGATATCACGAAGCAAAAAGTCGACGCGATTGTGAACGCTGCGAACTCGTCCTTGCTGGGTGGTGGCGGTGTCGATGGCGCGATTCACAGCGCGGCAGGCCCACAATTGCTGGCAGAAACACGAACATTGGGCGGTTGCGAGACAGGACAGGCGAAGATCAGCGGTGGGTACAAATTGCCCGCAAAACACGTCATTCATGCGGTTGGACCAATCTACCGCAACGGAGATACGCAGGTCGCTGCATTGCTGGAAAGCGCTCACCGTCGCAGCCTTGAAGTCGCACGCGAAAACGGCGTGACGAGCATTGCCTTTCCCGCAATCAGCACGGGCATCTATGGTTATCCGGTGGAAGAAGCGGCCCCAATCGCTTTAGGGGCCGTTTGTGCATTTGCCCGACAAGAAGATACGATCACGCTGGTACGCTTTGTGCTCTTCGGACCACACGTTTACAGTCAGTTTGTCGAAGCACTGGCGCAAGTGGTCAACTCGCAGGATGATCTCACCTACACTGATACAACAACCTGATTATTCGTCCCCGACCTGGAGCACAGCCAGCACGCGCTGGAATGCGCCGTACTCGTTCTCGTCAAATAGTTCGCGTAATTGTACGTCAATCTGATGCGCACTATCGAGCACTTCTTCGCGAGCCAATACGCCATATTCTGTCAGGTGGATGCGCACAGCGCGACGATCCGACTCATCGGGCCGCCGCTCTATAAATCCCTTTTCCTGCAATTTGTCCAGATTGGGTGTAAATGATGTTGCAGCACGCCCGACAGCTTGCGCTAACTCTGAGGCATGTTGCCCATCGCGCTCGTAGAGTGCCTGCAAAATGTACCACTCGATAACTTTCAACCCACGCGGTCGAATCGACTGGCGAAAGTATTGATCGACTGTGCGAAGAGCGATGTCCAGATTACACCAGATGGACCCGTTAAAGCGGAGCATGGAATCTGCCTTCGTCATATAGAGCAATAATCCGGTAAACACATAATTAAAAACAGGTCTGAAATTGTAATCTATCCAGCGCCAGCCGAAATTGCGACCTCTAGATTAGCGAGGCTCAAATGATCAGATGGGTTGAACGGATACGGGACATTTGGCGAGAGACGATGCCCGTTGATGAACGTGCCATTCACAGACTCCAGGTCCATGAGATGCACCATGCCTTGATAGCGAAGCAGCACGGCATGGCGGCGAGACACCCCTTTTTGCTGCCCGCCATGGTCAAACAAATCAATATCCGGCTCGTAGCTACTGGTGTTATCAGAGCGCCCAATGATGTATGCTTCGGTACCCGGTGCCGCTAAACGAAACGCTGGAGAGTCTTCGGCAGGCACGTCATTGTCGCCAATGATGTGTATTTCGATAACTCCGTCGGCTGCGATTCCGTCTTCACCCATCATAGTCTCCTAAATCGCAAAACAATCAACCCGTGTACATGCCTCAATTCATTTTTTATTATACACTAAATCTTAATCAACGCTTGACAAAGCGTTGTGAAAAGAGTGTAACTTCGTGGTGGCTGAATGCCCTGTCTTCAAGGCAACACCAACTCATTGGATTATGCAGTGCTTCCGCACAAGTTGCATGAGAAACATATAGCAAAGTGACGAATAATCCATGAAGATATACAAAATTCATGAATAATTATGCTTCACGCCTTGATCTTCGCTTACAATGATGGTGGAAAGAGCACATATCCTTAATTGTAAACGAGATCGCACCTATGTTAGCTTTTAATCACGAATACGAACCGTTCTTCCGTAATGGGTTGTTATGCCTGCCGGAAAAAACCGTTTCCGTCATGCTACGCGCAGGGCTTAGCCCGCAAATTGCTGAAGTCGCCCGCCGGGGTTTACTACTGGAAGATCAAAGCCGCATCGCCGAAATCACCGATTCACTCAAATCGCTGTTAGCCGAAATCGCCGCACGCGACTGGGAATTCCAGGGGTGGACCGGCGACTACAATGACTAATCCGAACGATCCGCATCTGATGGACGACGCTTCAAGCGATCCGCAAAGGCACGATGCGGTTGCCAGCGTTCGGCGTTAGGATCATCGACTGGCGCTGCACTTAGCAAAATGTAACGGTTATCATCCTTGAGATAGTAAACTAGATAACGTTGTTTATATTCGGTCGTAAAGGTCGGTGCGAGGCGTGACGTAAATTTGATGTGTTGGCTGTCGTCATCTACAAACGAAGGCGCACGCCAGAACATCCAAAGCGGCGGGGTGGTGTCTGCGGTCATCTCTGCAAATTGTACTGGCATCCGAGCATAGCGAAATGCACGCGGCACCAGAGACAGTGCCAGGACCGCCAGAATGAACAGAATCCCTACCCCGCCGAAGCGTGTCAGCAGCACTAAACGCGGCAGCAGTACAAATCCCAATGGAATAAACAGCACCGCCAGCGCAACAAGGGGCTGTGTGACAATATCCGTCCACTGGTTGACGGTAAGTTTGCCATAGCGATTCGTTAACAGTCGATCACGCATGGGCTTGCTTACAGGTTCTGGTTGTTTTGCCATTCAATCCTCTAAGAATAAAAACCGGGCAAGAGTCAGACCCCCCACCCGGTTGAGTTCGATCATTGATATACGTATCACCGCGATCAGGGGCAACCTACAGATCGCCCTCACGACGGTTACATTAGTTGATGAATACCTGTGCCAGCGTAGTTGCTGTGTCAAGCAGGTTGGTCGCCAGCACCGGGAAGATGCCAAGCAGCAGCGTCCCGGCGAAAGAAGCATAGACCGCCCAGGTCACATAGTTCGTCTGACCTTCCAGCGGATCGCCTTCACCGTCTTTCAGATACATGTTGACGATGATGCGCACATAGTAGAACGCACTTACGACACTGGTCAACACACCGATGATCGCCAGCGGAATCAACCCGGCTGCTATGGCAGACTGGAATACCAGCCACTTGCCGATGAATCCGGCAGTCAGTGGAATCCCGGTGAGACTGAGCATGAACACCGCCATCATCCCGGCGATAAGCGGCTTGCTTTTGCCAAGCCCGGTGAAGTCCTCGACGGATACGCCGACACCGTCCTCTTTCTCCATTGAGAGCGCAATCCCGAACGCGCCGAGATTGGTAAACGCATAAGCCAGCAGATAAACGAGCGCGGCCTGCATCGCCCCGGTGGAGTGAATCGCGGTCAGAGCGATTTCGGTTTCCCCCGTCAGTTCGTTGACTACGAGCATCGCTTCGACCGTACCGGATGCGGCGACTGCCATCAACAGGTATCCGGCGTGGGCAATGGACGAATACGCCAGCAAACGCTTGAAATCTGTCTGCGAGATAGCGATCAGGTTACCGAAGATGAGCGTAACAGCGGCGATAATCCACACAGCAGTTTGCCATGCAGAACCGAGCATCACGCTATCACCAACGGCTTGCAGTGATTCAGTGGCATCGCCCAGATTGAGCACAAAAGCGGGCATCGCAAAGCCCATAATCCGCAGCAATGCCGCGAATCCGCCGATCTTCGCTGCCACACTCATAAACGCGGTGACAGGCGTTGGCGCACCTTGATACACATCTGGCGACCACATGTGGAAGGGAACGGCTGCCACTTTAAAGCCAAGCCCAACGACGAGCATTGCCGCGCCCAGCAGCAAGTAGAACTGCGACCCGGTTTCGCCCTGCACGATAGGGCCAACCGCTTCCACAATCGCCGGTAGGCTGGTAGTCCCTGTTGCGCCATAGACCAGCGCTGCACCATAGACGAAGAACGCACTGGCGAACGCACCCATGATGAAGTATTTGATGCCGCTTTCCTCAGATTTGAGGTCGTTGGCTTTAAACGCGGACATCACATACAGTGGAATACTGAGCAGTTCCAGGGCGACAAACACCACGATCAGGTCGTTGGCTGCGCCCATAAACATCACCCCGGCGACAGAGAACAGTAGAAGCGAGTAGAACTCGCCGCGTTCAATCCCGGTGCGCTTGAGGTAATCGACGCTGAGTAAGACGGATAGAATACCCGTGATGAGGACGACCACATTCAAGAAAGCCGTGAACTCGTCCATGATAAACAGACCGGAAAGGGCCGTGTCATAATCGGTATAAATCGCCAGATTTAGCACAAAGGCGAAGCCGAGAATGCCAAGCGTCAGCCATGCAGTGACAATCTTGCGCTGGATGAACAGATCAGCCATCAGCAAAATTGTCGTCAGCAGGGCAACCGCGATCCCCGGCAGGGCCAGAGTCAGGTTGAGGTCTGCGAAACTCGGTACGTCCAGCATGATCCCCCCTTAGCGCCAGACGTTCGCAACGAGATCAGCGACACCGTTCAGGCTGGCGGTCACTTCTTCCGAGCCTTCGATGTACTGCGCAAGCTGCGTCGTGATCTGGTTGGTGCTGGCGTCCATCATATCGAAGAAAATCGCCGGTTGGATACCGATCCAGATCGCCATGATGAGGATCGGGACGAGAACGGCGATTTCCTGCCAGTGAAGCTGCGGCAGATTCTTGTTTTCCTCTTTGTCGAGGTCACCCATATAGACCTTCTGGAACATGTACAGCAGGTAGACTGCCGCCATGATGACGCCCAGTGTACCTACCAGCGCGAAGCCAAAGCCGAGTACATCACTGCCGAGTGCGCCAAGCAGAATCGTAAACTCACCGACGAAGCCATTCAGACCGGGCAAGCCCATGCTGCTGAGTACAACGACGAGGCTGATACCGCCATAGAGGGGCATAGCCTTCCAGATACCGCCGAAGGCCGACATTGCTTTCGTATGGCGACGTTCGTACAGCATACCGACGAGAAGGAACAAACCACCGGTACTGATACCGTGGTTGACCATCTGAAGCGTAGCACCCTGAAGTCCCTGCGCGTTGAGGGCGAAGATACCGAGAATGACGAAACCAAGATGGCTTACGGATGAATAGGCGACCAATTTCTTAATGTCAGTTTGCGCATAACTGACCCACGCGCCATAGATGATGCCGATCACGCCGAGGCCACCGATAATCGGTGCCCATTCGACACTCGCTTCCGGGAACATCGGCAGATTGAAGCGCACAATACCATACGTACGCATCTTCAGCAACACACCACC
>DAOTXA010000462.1:0-2699 GCA_034435595.1 Anaerolineae bacterium
TTACTCGTAGCAAACACACCTTGATCCGCATAGCCGATACGCCACGGTGACGTAGACTGCGTACCCAACCAGTGAATCTCGGAATTCAGTGAGGCGCCTGCCAGATACATATCCGGGTAATCGTCAGCGACCGGGCTATCATCTTCAGGACCATCCGGCCACGCAAGATCAACAGCCGTCAACAACACATTATCCCAGTTCGAATT
Source organism: Anaerolineae bacterium (assembly GCA_034435595.1). GTDB lineage: Bacteria > Chloroflexota > Anaerolineae > Aggregatilineales > Phototrophicaceae > JAVJSU01. The sequence goes on from DAOTXA010000462.1 coordinate 207, forward strand.
CGTGATTTCGATCTCGAAACGGTTGAGATAGAAATTCACGTTTTCCACGACAATCAGGTCACAATCAACCGGAGCCGGAAGCGGCGTGTTTGTCGGCGGTGGCGTATCCGTAGGCGGCAGAGTGAATGTCGCCGATGGTGTGGGCGGAATTGTGCTCGTGGGCGGCAGCGGCGTCGCAGACGGGACGCTAACACCACCAAGGTCACTGCCTTCGGCTGCCGGCAAAGCGCGAGAAGCGCGGAACGATTCGTTGACACCCGCACGAATGGCACGCATCTGCACATATTCCGCGATGCCAATCGGCGTAATCAACGGATGGTTAAACGTCACCACAACCGTGACACGGTCCCCTGGCGCACCCGCATCCATCCAGCGAACACCTGCATTTTCCAGTGCGTTTGCATCAGGCGGCTGCACTTCGTTAAGTAGACACAGCGGCGCTCCCCAACGATCCAGTGAATCGGACGGCGCAAGCTGCACATCTTTCTCAAGCGCGGTAATAAACCGTGTGCTAAATCGCGAGTCAAACGAATCCGACGCCGGATTGAGATACTCACGAGAGCTACAAATCATCACATGGAACCACTGTTGCTGCAAACTTCGTGGGCGTGGCTCATACCATTCGTTTCGCAGCACATCCCGACCGATTGTCGAGGGTTCACCTGCAACCGGTGGCTCCAACGAAGGTGTGAAGAAATCGCGTTCCATCGCAATACCTGTCGCACCGCGCCGGGCTTCGTCAATGATGGATAACACGCGCAGGATGTCCTTGCGACGCTGGTCATGATCAGGGTTGCCCGGATCACAGTCTTCTCCATCATACCAGGTAGCAAAGACACTTTCCTTGCCACCAGCATAAACCTCAACAATATCACCAGTCACGGCTGGATCAGGATTCGGGTCAAATTCCCCTTGTATACCGGGGTCATTCTCGACATCCGTCAAACATGGTACGACAACGTTGATGTCGTATTTGTCCGTATTGAACGTACCTGTCGTTGCGTACCGGGTCGCCTCTCGCGCAGAATTCTGCAAAGTGACCCACGCCTGAAATAAGCGTCCGAACTCGATAATACCAAACACCAGTGTCAACAGAATTGGCAGGGTGATGGCGAACTCCGCGAGTGTTTGACCTCGCCTTCTTCGTACAGTTGCGTAGTTAGTCTTGTCCATAAGTATTCCCCATCCTGAATGAACCCGGCGTCCAGTTGACGCCGGGATGCTTAAGGGTTATCCGGCGAGACGTGTAAACATGCGTGACGCGATCTCGTCGAACACAATTTCGAGTTCAGCGGCTCCCGGCGCATTGAAGTAGTTACCACAGCTTTCTGCGAAACGACCCAGGAATACATCCCCTGTAATCGGATCGTATCCGCCACTTGCAGGCTCGCACGGCCCTGGCGAGCCATACGCACCCGCCAGCGAGTCATCCAGCAGAAAGTCTGATGTACCAACCGGCGCGTGCAGATAGTCCTGCTGGTAATCCGTGTCGATCTGGAAGTTATCGCCCACATCGGCGATATAGCGCAGCAGTTCTTCACCCAGGCAGTCCTGCACGTTGTTTTCACACAGCAGATTCGGGTCGCTACGATCCGCATAGTCAAGTCCGAAACCGATGGTGAAAATCGTCGGCAGTGATTCAGGATTTGCTTCAGCAACCCCAATCTGCCCGACAAAATCCGCCCAATCACGTGCGTAATCATCGACATCGTAGAACAAGTCACAACTGGTCGTTACTGCGCCATACCCTTCGAATCCAAGCGGATAGTTGCCAACATCGACATCGTAGAATCGTCCTAGTGCGGCGTTGTTGGCTTCTGTCTCAGAGTAGTTGTAGTTACGGTCACGCGCACCCGGCCCAAAACCGATGCCAAACTCGGTTGGCCCACCTACCGAGCTATCGCCGCCTTGCTGCGCCCGTACACGCGGATAGCAGAAGTGACGTGTTTGCGGTTGCTCGTCAAGGCAGTACGGGAATCCGAGTGGGTCCTCATCCGCTGTATCGGTCAACTCGCCGAGATTCGACGTACTTGGAGAACCATACGGGCACAACCCCATCGAACCATAGTCACCCCGTAGACCATAATTGAACACATTATTCGACGGATCATGCGCGGAGTTGGGTGCATACGGCTGCGGAATCGTCGGGATTTGACCGAAGCGCCGCGCCGGGTCGCTTGCCCCCGCAGCGCCGTCACTTAGCATGACCATGACCCAGACCGTACCTTCGCGGCGTTCCGTCGTTGGATCAGTCAGTGCGTTGTTCGCTTCACGCAGCGCCGCACCGATGTTTGTACCGCGACAAGACGCCCATAACTCATAACTGTTGAGGATCGACAGTGACTGTTCGCCCAGACCAAGCAGCGCGTTGTTCGTATTTACCCATGGCGCATCGGTAAAGATATCCGGCGTCATGATGTTCTCAAGCGCTGGCGTACCAAAGCCGGTCGGGAACCCAGATCGAGTCGCATAGATACTAAAGGGCCAGTCCAG
>DAOTXA010000463.1:0-4445 GCA_034435595.1 Anaerolineae bacterium
CTTCTGCCAAGCGCATTTTGCCTTCGAGGATGCCGTAAATGGCCCCCAACACAAACACCAGGCCAAACGAGAGCGCAATTAGTAATAAGCCCGGCACCAATACTGGATCACGGAAAAACTGGTGCAGCAGTTCAGGGTGGAACAACACTGGCAACAACCAGCCCGCCGAAACCAGCATCCAACCAAAGCCAGCCATCATGACATCGTGTGCGACTCGCAGTAACAGACGTATACCTGGCAGTAGCGGCAAATCCCGATGTGCGATGATCTGGCGTACTACATAGGTAATTTCCTTGCTCCCCCATGCGTGGCGGAGCGTCTGGATATAGCGATTGCGAATCGTATCCCAAAGTGAATCACCGATCGTCACCCGCACGCGGAACGGGAGGAAAATCGGCGCGACTCGCAGGCGTGTCTCGGATGTGAAAAAAGCCTTGATGAACATGTGCCATTCGTCGGCAATAACATCTGTATCCCAGTATCCGGCTTCATGCACCAGACGTAAACTCAACGAATAGGACGAAATCGGCATGGCCCACCACCACGGAGCCGCTAGATACGCCAATTCGATACCGCTGCCATAATCGTTGACTAATCGCATCACCGGATGAATATCGGTGATGTTGTCCTGATAGCGCAGCGGAGCCTGCCAGAACAAGCTATAGCGATCTTCGGCTAACGCAAAGTGCGCCGTCAATGCTGTGAAATATTCGGGATGCCAGCGCGTATCAGCGTCCATCGCCGTGACAATGATATGGTCCTCATTCAGCTTGATGCGCTCAACAAGCTCCTGGCGAACCCACCGCGCCGACCAGGCCAGATTCGCTGATTTACACTGCATCTCCCCCGGCAGATTGGCAGGGTGTATGGTTACGTACAGCCGTGAGAAGCGACCACGGAATTCCGCTTGAAGTCGCCTACCCTTTGAGAACGAATCTGCCTCTGCCCCTTCCATCGCCAGCACGACAATCATGTTCGTCGCGGCTAGATCGCATAGTGAAAGATGGCCTAATGTCGTGCAGAGAAGTTCATAGGGTTCTTTGTAGTTGGGAATAATGACTACATGGTGGATCGTATGCCACACCAGGGAATCTGGTTTGAGCTGCGCATTATAAACATCATGCCAGTTCGTCGCCGTCCGGCTCTGAATCTGGCGTAGACCAATCAGATTGGCTGCACCCGCAATTACAAATCGCAATGCGACGTAAGCCGCGCCAAATCCACCGATGAATAGCGTCCATTGGGGCGCAACAACCGCACCCACCACGCATAAAAACAGCGTCCCCCAGGTTAACACCCCCGGAAACGCATCAAACACTCGACTCATTTCAAACGCTGCGTACTTCGCCTATATCTGTCAAATCCGCAAAAACGATACCATGTCAAATGCCCACAGCAAGCAGCATTCCCAAAGCTCTCATCTTAGCCACTTATTCTGTAGTGATTTCAAGCCGTGGATACGGAAAAATCACCGCGTCGGTTCGATCGTTTTCAAGAATACTCTGACCCTCAACCCGCAACCCGAACTGAACAAAGCGCATTTCCTGCGTAAAGGCTTCATTGACTACATCGGTCACATCAACAATTTCACAGTCTTCGAGTGCATCAATCGTAACGGCATTTTCGACGATAGTAGTGGTTAGCTCGGCACTGCTCGTAAACATAGCATTCTGGTAAATGGTTACATGACCCAACTCTGTAAATACATCACCACCACGGATAAGACACGATGATAAATCCAGCAACGCCGAGCGCACTAACTCGCCTTGCGGCAATTCTGGCAACGCAATTGTCACCAGTGAAGCAATCGTAAGTTCCGGTTCGCCATCTATTGCAACCCAATCTCCAACAGCAAACAAGGTGATACGTGCACCATTGCTTAACTGTCCAAAAGATGCGAATGGGTCCACCACGCCCTGAAGCACACGCAGCGTCTTTGAATCTCCGCGTTCTTCGAGGCGTAATTCCAGCGCATACTCACCCACCCCGCGCCCGAAACGGCTGATTTCGACCGTATAGAACCCATCATGCGGCAAGGGTTGGAAGAAGATCGCCGCACTAAACGAATCGTTGCCCTCCAGTGCAAAGACATTATCATCATTGCGAACAATTTCACTACCATTTGCATCGGTCAGAATCATGAATGTATCGAGTTCGGATGGGTCGGTCGCCGTAGAAACGACGCTAATGATATCACCTGCGTCGCCTGCAAACGTGTAGAGATGACGAGAGTCATCAGCCGTGATCTCACGCGTTACACGCGATCCATAGCTGATCTCTTGCCCGGTCAAGCCAATCGTTTGAGCCTCGTCCTGCCCCTCGCGCAAAGACAAAACGTAATCTCCAGAACTGCGCCCGATTTGCCCGCCGAAGCGCGTCACCACGACTGTATAGCGCCCGGTTTCCGGCAGCCGCAAGTCGGTGATTCGCGTGCCAATCGCACCGCTAACGGCCTTCACACCACGAACAAGCTCTCGACCATCCGGGTCAAGCAGCAACAGAACAGGATCAAGACCATCCTCATCGACTTCCACCATCAAGGTTACGAGACGTTCACCTTGCACTTCTATCGTATAACGTGCAACCTGCGTCATGTCATCTATGGTGCCTGATACCGAGGTTCCGGGAAGTAATTGTGTCGAATCGGACTCGATAGCGCTAGCTGCCTCCGGGGTCAACTCAATGACTTCGCCACGTTCCAACGTCAGACTAAAATCACCTTCTGTCGTCCCGACAATTGGATTGAAGCGTGTGGCAATAACTGTATATGTACCCGTCAATGGCAACACGACATTAATTAATCCGGCATCGTAGCCCTGAGCGGACTCTTCATCGTCGTTGCGTGCGATTTCCTCACCATCTGGACCTTCGAGGATCAAATAAGCATCCAGATCGCCTGATTCAGCACGCATCCTCAGAATGACCACATCACCCGCCTGACCCGCAAACGGATATCGATTTTCCGTCGTTGAACCACGTATCCGACCAGTGACGGTCCCACCAAATTCGAGCAAGGTTGAAGCATTATCGACCTCAGATTCGTCGGCGGCGGACGGCGTCGAATATGGAATTTCGCGTGTCGGCACAATAGGGCCGCGTGGCAGCGGCGTCGCCGACTCAGTACGACTACACGCCACTAACAATAGCGCCATTCCCACTATAAAAATCCGCCGGACTACTCCGTGCATTGCGTCACTCTCCCACGTTAGAAACGGGTTTAACATGTGACATATTGTATTGTCTTCTGCCAGACACCGCTAAGTGAGAATGGTCGCGTTATGCCTACCCGGTCGTCGCAGGCGTAGACTTTGCGCCTTTCACCCCTTTCAGCCCACGTGATGCTGTCATCTCGATCAAACTTGTGCGGTAATCATAGATGTTGCGGCGCTTGTCTGCGTGCGCCTCACGCGCTAGCGCAACTAATTTGTCAACGACATCAGCAGGTGACATCCCAACTTCGCGCCACAGATAGAACGACAGCGACCCAGGCATAGTATTGATTTCATTAAGGAGGACCATACCTTCATCAGGTTTGACCAGAAAGTCAACACGAGCAATTCCGCGCCCGTCCACTGCTCGAAATGCTTCCGCAGTAATCTCTCGAATACGATCCGCCAGTGCGTCCTCAATGGGTGCGGGAATGATACGTTCGGCACTCTTCATGCCTTCTCCGCCGCGCATGTACTTTTCCTCGTAAGTGAGAAACTGCTCCCAGGAAACGGGTTGTTCTAGCACCGATGTTTGCATGTGTGCACCATAACCCATAACCGCGCAATTGATTTCCACTCCATCTGTAACTGCCTGCTCAATCAGTACGCGACGGTCAAAATTCACCGCCACATCCAATGATGGACCCAGTAATTCATGCGAATCAACACGCCCCACCCCGATACTTGACCCCAGTGTCGCGGGCTTCACAAACAGCGGATACGTCAGCGCCGACTCGATCTCAGCGATAACGGCTTCTCGTTCATTCAACCACCGAGAACGCTCCAACAACATTCCATCCACCACCGGTATACCATGCTGTTGCAGCACATTCTTGGTCATCATTTTATCGTTCGTAAGTGCAGAACCCAGCGTGGCACAACCAATGTAAGGGATATCAGCCATTTCGATGAGTCCTTGCAGCGTACCATCCTCACCATGTGAACCGTGTATCGCCGGAAAAACCACGTCAAGGCGCTTGACTTCACTCTTTTGTAGCCGACCAGAAAGTGGATTGAGAATCAACCCATGATGGCGCACCGATGGCGACAGAATCGCTTCGTATACACCCTTATAGCTGATAATCTCATCGTCATAGTTCTTCAAATCCAGCAGCGGCTCGCCACAAAACCAATGTCCCTCACGGGTAATGTAAACCGGAACAACCTCATACCGGTCCGGGTCAAATGCACGCATGATTTGATGACCCGTTACTACCGAAACATCGTGCTCTACAC
>DAOTXA010000464.1:0-6642 GCA_034435595.1 Anaerolineae bacterium
GATCTGGTGATTCGCACGGGCGAAAACGACGCCGAGGCCAAGCTACATGAGGTCATCGTTGCCGGTGAGTTAACACGCCGTTACAGCAAAAATGAAATCCTTGAACTGTACTTGAACGAGATTAACTTCGGCAACCAGACTTACGGGGTCGAAGCCGCGGCACAGTTCTACTTCGATAAAGCGGCGGAAGACCTCAATTTGCCAGAAGCGGCGCTGCTGGCGGCGATTCCAGCACGACCGGTCGATAACGAACCGGTCAACAACGAAGATACGGCGTTCAACAACATGTTCTCGACGATGGACCGTATGGCAGCATCCGGTTGCTTCCAGTTCCAGCACGCGCCGTATCTGGGTGCGCCATTCTGCGTTGATCAGGACTTGCTTGATTCGGATGAGGTCGTGTTAAACACCGCGATCACACAGACGGTAGACTTTCTGCCGCGTGAATTTGCCGACGAATTCCCCCACTTCGTCCAGATGGTACGCGGTCGCCTGGAAGCGTATTACGGTTCCACCGAATTATACCGCGCTGGATACACCGTCACGACGACGCTCGACGCCGATTTGCAGCGCATCACCGAAGAGCAACTGGTTAATTATATCGAGCAGCCAGATATCGTGCGGCGCGGCATTAATACCGGCTCAGTCATGGTGACAGACCCGCGTGAATGTTCCATCCTGACCATGGTTGGCAGCCCTGACTTCAACAATGAAGATATTGATGGACAGGTCAACGGTGCGCTGTCATGGAACCAACCGGGTTCCGCAATCAAGCCCTTCGTCTATGCAACAGCGATGGAAGGTGTAGACCGCAACGGCGACGGCCTTATTTCACAGGAAGAGTATTACACGCCATCCAGCATCCTGTGGGACGTAGAAACAGCCTGGGAATTGCCGAATGGCATATACCAGCCCGTAAACTTCGACGGCACATTTCATGGGCCGCGTTCGCTGCGTAACGCGCTGCAAAATAGTTACAATATCCCTGCACTCAAGGCATTTGAGTTCACCGGGGCAGAAGCCTTTATCAATACTGCGCTCAGTATGGGCATCACCTTCCTCGAAAATGCACAGTTTACACTGGCAACCGGGATCGGGGCGACGGATGTCCGCCTGTATGACCTGATGGTCGCCTATGGTACGCTGGCAAGTGGTGGCTCTCGCTGCGAATTCGTAGCCGGGGATGAATTTAGCCCGCCGTTGCGCACTATCCTCCGCGTCCAAACCCCGGAAGGTGTTGATCTTCCACTGCCGTTTGATGAACAGCGTTTTGAGGTGATCTCCGCTGCCAACGCCTATCTGATGCAGCATATCCTGGCTGATGACAGCGCACGACAAGAGGAATTCGGCCTTGGTAGCAATTTGACCATTGAAGGTCTGACTGATGTTGTCGCGGCGAAATCGGGCACCAGTGGTACGCGCACGCAGGTGTTCGATGTGTGGACAATGGGCTTCACGACCAATCGTGTAGTTGGCGTGTGGCTGGGCCATCATCAGAACAACGCGCTTGGCAGCAACAACCAGGACCCGACAACCGGCGGTCGCCACGCTGCACCGCTGTGGAACAGTGTGCTGCGCTCTGCACTGGCAGAAGAGAGTCCGGGCGTGTTCCAGCCGAGCAACGATGGCCTTATCGTACTCGGTCAGGTGTGTGCGGCGACAGGGACACAGGTCGGTGGCTCGTGCCCCAGTGTGCGAAACGCACTGTGGGCATCTGCACAACCGCCTGCGCCCTTCGAGGCTGTTGTGCCAACGCTGGCGATTGATAGCTGGACCGGGCTGGAATACAATGCGAGCTGCCCCGGTAACCAGATCAGCGGCACATTCGTGAATTTCTCGGTGCCATCTGACAACGTGTACGCCCTAAATTTCGTCAACGGTACGACGCCCGGTATCCAATGGTCGCAGGCGCTGGGCTTGACGCCGCAGCAGGTAGCACTGGCTCCACCAGCCTGCGATCTGAACACACCGATTCCGGTCGTGCAGATTAGTTCGCCTAATGGTGGCGAAACCGTCCGTGGTATTGTCAACGTGACCGGGCAGGTCAGCGGCGAGTTATTCTCGCAGTATCAACTGCAATACGCCGAAGAAGGTGACGATCAATTCTTCGGGATTGGTGACCCGGTCGTGCAGCAGCAACCCGCCGCCGGATCAACGCTGGGGACATGGGATACGACCGTCGTCCCCAATGGACGCTATATCCTGCGCCTGGTTGTGTTCTCGACACAGGGCGGCTTCGTAGAGCGTCTGATGCAGCCGCTCATCGTCAACAACCCGCAACCGACACCGGCCCCGACCCTGCCGCCGACCGGAATTCCACCAGCAGGTGGCGAACTGACGCCCATCCCGTTCGATCCGCTGGCAGTGGCGACCAATACGCCGGTAGTCGAACCCGCCCCGCTGGATGCAACAGACGTTAGTAATGACCCGCAGGTGATCCCACCCACGCAGGATCCACGCGGATAGGGCGGGCCATGATACATACCACAGGAGCGGTCTTACCGGGATCGCTCCTTTTTCATCGCTGCATTGGTATCAAAATTGGTGTTGGCGTGATGGCGCAAATCATATATAATATATCCTATATGATTTGTGAGGCTACAGGTAATGCCCCTGCCACAAAAAAGATATCGCAGCAAAAAAGAATTCGCTTACGAGACATTACGTACTGCCATCCTCAACAACGACTTCGCACCGGGCGATCGTCTGATTATTGACGATCTGGCGTCAGAAATGGGCGTCAGTCCGATTCCTGTGCGTGAGGCCCTGCGTGATCTTGAAGCCGATGGATTCGTCACCATCCAACCCTATGTCGGCGCGACCGTCACCCGTATTCACACCAATTTGCTCAAAGAGATATTCGAACTTCTCGAAGCGCTGGAACGTATCAGTGGGCGTGCGGCAGCAGCTCGTTTGAATGAGGACGACTACGCCGCGCTTGAAGTGATGCTGCGCGAGATGGATAACCTGACGAGTGACCCCGATAGTTGGTCCGCGAAGAACACCGCCTTTCACGAATACATCTGTGATCGCGCAGAAACTCCCCTCGTCAAAGACATGATGACCCACGTCCTCAACCACTGGGAACGACTGCGCAGCACCTATCTTAAAGACGTATTTTCTACCCGGCTCCAGGTTTCAAATGATCAGCACTGGCAGATGCTTGATGCCTTGAAAGCGGGCGACGATGCCGCGCTGGAGCGCGTGGTCCGCGATCACAACCGGGTAGCATTTGCGGCCTATGCAGAGCAGTTGCAGGCGAAATTGAGCGAGAATACATAGCGCGAATATCTACTGTAGTGTCACGATACGCCGTGTCACTCCCTGTACCAATTTGGCATATTCACCATCAAGGATGACAGACTATGATTGACAAAAAACGCTTGCTCGAAAAATGCAACATCGCGTTCGATGTGGCGGCAGATAAACTCCGCCATCTGGTCGAAACGCACCCCGACTTCTTCCCGATGTACACGCAAAACGGCAAATGGAAACACAGCGGCGAGGCCTGGACCAACTGGTGCGAGGGCTTCCTCGGTGGGCAGTTGTGGATGGTTTACTTCCACAGCGGCGATGAGTACTTCCGGCAGAAGGCCGAACACTATTCCAAACTACTGGAAGAGCGCAAACACGACCGCAACGTACACGACCTCGGCTTCGTGTTCTGGTCCACATATAAGCGCTGGTTTGACCTGACTGGGGATGCGTCGCTTAAAGATACGATCATCACTGCGGGTAAGACGATGGGGATGCGCTTCAAGGAAAAAGGCCAGTACATGCGCTCGTTCGTCGCCGATGAAAGCCTGTTCATCGATATCATGATGAACACAGGCATCGTGTACTACGCGGCGATTGAATCCGGCGACGATGATCTGCTGCGCAAGGCCAACCAGCACAGTCTGACCACGCGGCGCTTTCTGGTGCGCGGCGACGGCAGCACGTCGCATGAAGGCATCTTCGACACAGAAACAGGCGTTTTCCTGCGGCAAACCACACATCAGGGCTGGCGCGATGACTCCTCTTGGGCGCGTGGGCTGGCCTGGTCGCTGTATGGCTTCGGGACCGTGTACGGCTTCTCTGGCGATGTGCGCTTTTTGCATACCGCAGAAGCCAACGCCGAGTTCTATATCGCCAATACGCCCGATCACGGTGTTTGCCCCAATGACTGGGACGAGCCGAACCCGAAAGTGCCGTATGAGAGTTCGGCGGCGGCGACGGTGGCAATGGGCCTGTTCAATCTGGCGGAACTGACGGTCGATCCGCTGCGGGCGAAGCTGTACACCAATTATGCGCTGCAAATCGTCGATACGCTGACCGAACCGGAATTTCTCGCGGTGGATGACCCGGAATGGGAAGGCATCCTCAAGCATGGTTCCTACCATGAGATGAAGGGCCTCGGCGTCGATGAGTCGGTGATGTGGGGCGAGCATTTCTTCCTCGAAGCAGTGTCGAAGGCAAAGGAGGTTCTTGAAAATGGCGGATAAAAAAGTCGCACTTGTAACCGGTGGTGGGCGCGGTATCGGACGCGGCATCGCACAGGCGCTTGCAGCCGAGGGCTGGTCGGTAGCCGTAAATTATCGCGGTAACGTCAAGGCCGCGACGGAAACCGTCGAGTCGATTTGGTCAGCGGGCGGCGGCGCGGTCCCCGTGCAGGCCAATATTGGTAAATCGGAAGATCGGGCGCGTATGGTCGAATTTATCCTGCGCGAGTATGGTCAGATTGACCTGCTGGTCAACAACGCGGGCATGGCTCCGCGCCAGCGCACAGATATCCTCGAAATGACTGAAGAGTCGTATGACGAGGTGATGGATGTCAACCTCAAGGGTCCGGTGTTTTTGACGCAGCAGGTCGCCAACGCCATGATTAAGCTGATTGAAGAAGAAAAGATCAGCACGCCCCGAATTGTGAACATCGGCTCAATCAGTGCCTTTACCAGCAGCCCCGCACGTGGCGAATACTGTATCTCGAAGGCCGGTATGGGGATGATGACCATGTTGTTTGCAGATCGTCTGGCGGAGTTCGGTATCAACGTCTACGAGGTACGCCCCGGTATCATCGAAACGGATATGACGAGCGCAGTCAAAGGCAAATACGACGCACTCATCGCCGACGGATTGACGCCGATCACGCGTTGGGGCAAACCGGAAGACATCGCAAAGGCCGTTGTTGCACTGGCAGAGGGGTATTTCCCCTTCTCGACGGGCGAGATTATCAACGTGGACGGCGGCTTCAATTTTCATCGACTTTAGACGCTAAAGCACACAACGCAACGGCGCTAAGATGCCAGGAAACGTAAAGAAGGCCAAATCTAGAAATTCTCTTTGCGAATCTCCGCGCCCCTGCGTCTTTGCGTTGAATTCGTGAAAAGGACAACACAACCTATGACTGACTACAAAAAAGTTGCACAACTCAGAACCGCCGAAAAGTTCGCAGCATATTTACAGGAACTTGGCATTGATTTGCCCTTTGACGCCGAAGTCGATCCAAACGGCGCATTGTCGCAAACTATCACCGTCGATGACTTCACGATTGGCAATCGCTTCGCGGTTTTGCCAATGGAAGGGTGGGACGGCACGACCGACGGCAAACCGACCGAGTTGACCATCCGGCGCTGGCAGCGCTTCGGACTCGGCGGCGCGAAACTCATCTGGGGGGGAGAAGCAGTCGCCGTACAACCAGGCGGACGCGCCAACCCCAACCAGTTGATGATCAACGACGACACCCTCGGTGATATCGTCGCACTGCGCGAGGCACTTATGGATGCGCACGCAGAACACAACGATACGACTGACGATTTACTCGTCGGCTTGCAGTTGACGCATTCTGGTCGCTTCGCACGCCCGTATGACAAGAAGAAACTGGAATCTCGCGTGGCGTATCGTCATCCGATTCTAGATAAGAAGTTTGGCGTAACCGATGACGATGCCATACTCACGGATGACGAGATCAAGACGATGATCGACGACTTTGTGGCGGCGGCGAAGCGTGCGCAAAAAGCCGGTTTCGCCTTTGTCGATGTGAAGCACTGTCACGGCTATCTGGGTCACGAATTCCTGAGCGCCATTGACCGTGAAGGCGAGTTTGGCGGCAGCTTTGAGAACCGGACGCGCTTTTTGCGTGAAATTGTCGCCGGAATCCGTGCCGAAGCACCGGGCCTCAAGATCGGCGTGCGCGTATCTATCTGGGATTGGCTGCCTTTTAAACCGGGTGAGGACGGCACCGGCACGCCGGAATCCTATGAAAACGGACAGTATCGCTATGCCTTCGGCGGCGATGGTTCCGGTTTAGGCATGGATTACGACGAGCCGCTGAAGTTCCTCGACTTGTTAAAAGACCTCAATATCAAACTGGCGTGTATCTCTGTTGGGAGTCCGTACTATAATCCGCATATCCAGCGTCCGGCATTGTTCCCGCCCTCGGATGGCTACCAACCGCCGGAAGATCCGCTGGTGGGTGTGGCGCGACAGATCAACACCGTCGCGCATTTAAAGTCACAGCGCCCTGACCTGGTGTATGTCGGCTCTGGATACTCGTATTTGCAGGAATGGTTGCCCAATGTTGCGCAGCATGTCGTGGCCAATGGCATGACCGACTTCGCCGGACTCGGTCGTATGGCGCTGTCATACCCTGATTTACCCGCC
>DAOTXA010000465.1:0-3122 GCA_034435595.1 Anaerolineae bacterium
GGCGGGTAAACGCATCGTAGTCATGATCTCCGGCGGCGGCACGAATTTACAGGCGCTCATTGACGCGCAGAAAGCGGGTTCACTGCCGGGGAAAATCGTGCGTGTGGTGTCGAATCGCAAATCCGCGCATGGACTGGTCCGCGCAGAAAAAGCCGGAATTCCGACGTTGTATATGGCGCTGAAACCGTATCTGCGCGAGGGTAAAACCCGCGAGGACTATGACCATGATCTGGCGGCGAAGGTGGCGGCGGACAAACCGGATTTGATCGTCCTCGCCGGGTGGATGCACATCGTCGCGCCTGTGTTTCTGGATGCGTTCCCTGACCGGGTGATTAATCTGCATCCGGCGCTGCCCGGCATGTTCCCCGGCATCAACGCCATTGAACGCGCATATGAGGCGTGGACACGCGGCGAGATCACCGAAAGCGGCTGCATGGTGCATTATGTGGTGCCGGAAGTGGATGCGGGTCCGGTGATTGATACGGCGATGGTGCATTTTGAAACAGGCGACACGCTGGAAAGTTACGCGGCACGTCTGCACGCCGCCGAGCATAAGCTGATTGTGTCGTCCACGCGTAGGGCGTTGGAAACAGTGGTTCGTGATTAGTTGTTGGTCGTTAGTTTTTTCAGCTTTGCTGGATGATCGCCGTGTTGGGGCAAGTTGAAAGTGGAAAACAGAATTAACCATTTGTATCTTCACGGGCGCGAAGAATCGCGCCCCTACAATAATACAGGCAGATTTCGGGTGTAGGGGCGGCATTCTTGCCGACCGCAGGGGGAAGACCAACAACGAATGACTCATTCTACCGATGCTCGTTGATGGCGTCGCGCAGTTCACGGGCGGAACGAGCCGGGTCTTCAGAGAAGATGATCCCGCGTGACGAGTTGATGATGATCCCCCTGCCGTTGGCGTCGAGTCCGGCCTGTACCGTCTGCTGGATGTTGCCGCCCTGTGCGCCGATTCCGGGGACGAGCAAGGGGATTTCCCCCACCAACTGCCGCACTAACCGCACCTCTTCGGGGTAGGTCGCGCCGACGACGAGCATACAATTGCCATGTTTGTTCCAGTGATCGCGCACCTGTTCTGCGACCAACTGCCACAGGGGTTTGCTCCCCGCCGAAGTCTCGATATTCTGAAATTCGCCGCTGCCGGGGTTCGATGTACGGCACAGGATGATGCATCCCCTGTCAGCACGTTCGAGGAAGGGCGTCAGCGCCTCGCCACCTAAGAAGGGTTGCAGCGTCACCGCGTCGAAGCCGAGCCGGTCGAAAATGGCGGTCGCGTAGCCGTTGTTGGTGCTGCCGATGTCGCCACGCTTGGCATCACAGATGGTGAGGATGTCGGGGTGATGCTCGTGCAGGTAGTCCATTGTCAGCTTGAGGTCAAGCAGGCCAGCATCGCCGCGTGCCTCATAGAAGGCGATATTTGGCTTGTAGGCGGCGGCGTATGCGTGCGTTTGTTCAATAATCCAGCGATTGAACGCGAACTGCGGATTGGGTCCGGTTTTAATGTTGTAGGGCAAGCGCTCGTAATCACTGTCTAGCCCCACGCAGACCAGCGAATTGACTGCATCCACGCGGTTATTGTACTTCGCTATCGCGGGTTTCATTCCTCAAACCCGTGTTTTTCTCCCCACATATGGGGGTCTGCCAGCCAATCGTAGATCATACGCAGTTCGTCATCACCGAACTGATTTTGTTCGCGGGCTGCCTCTGCCAGAATGGGGAATGTCGTCAGCATGGTCAGGCGCACACCGGCTGTGGTGAAGGCGTCGAGCGCTTCCTGAAATCCATAACTGACGATCGCCATGCAGTCCTCAACAATTGCGCCCTCGTCGCGCAGGGCTTTCACGCCGGATAAGCTGCTGCCGCCAGTGGTAACCAAATCCTCGATCAACAACACGCGCTTATTCTTGACCTCGCCGCCTTCGATACGCTTGCCTGTGCCGTGATCCTTCGCCTGTTTGCGGACGAAAATCGACGGGCGTTTCATCGAATATGATAGCGCAGCACTGTGTGGGATTCCGGCGGTTTCGAGTCCGGCGATCACGTCAAAGGGCGTTCCGCTTGCGCCAATGGCAAACTGAAACGCGGAGATAATCTGCCGCCATTGTTCCGGGTAATAGGGTAGCACGCGATTATCTACGTAGACCGGAGACAGAATACCGGATTTAAACGTGAACGGTTTACGCGGGGAAAAACGCACAGCGTCAATCTCAAGGAGCGCCTGCGCCACCTGTTTGCGGGTGTTATGCATGGGGTTTGTGCCTTACGTATCGTTGAGTATGAGCGCCGCCGCCAGTGGGCCGCGATAGATCAATGCCGACCAATATTGTACTACAGTCACACCTGCGTTCATATAGGCGTGATAACCTACAGGGTCGATGACGCCACCGCAGCCGATGACATCCACTGTGTAGCTGTTGCTTCGTTTCTCGCGCATTAGCGCCGCCGCCGCTTCGACTGAATAAGGTCGCAGATCGCCGCCACCGACGCCTGCGATCTGATTCGGGCTATCGGGTGTGGGGCGCGGCAGGGTGTTTGTCGCCACGACTGCACGCACGCCCACCTCTTGAAATGCCTGCATCAGCGCTGCATATTGATCGTCGCTCAAACACGGGCTGACTTTTACCCACAGCGGAATCTCGCGCCCGATTTCAGGGGCGGTTTCGCGCAATATGGCTATCGCCGCGCTGGAGAGGTCGTGCGCCTTCTGAGACGTTTGATTCGCGCCCGGATCGTCCTCAGTGTTCGGGCAGCTTAGATTCAGCGTGAACCACGACGGAAACACGCCGCGAGTCATAAACGCCCGGATCGACTCAGTGACTTCGCGGGTTTCTTGTGCCGAATCGTTTATGCCGGGGCTAACGGCGATATTCACCCCGAATACATCGGGCAACTGCGCTCGGCGCTGCGACAGAAAGGCCGCTGCCGCCACTGCGCCGGGATTTTTGAGTCCGACACGGTTCTGGGAAGATTGCGTTGCCACGTCGCGCCACATCACCACACCGGGATTGCCCAAACGCGGATACCGGGTGAATGAGCCGAATTCCACCGGGCCGACCAACGCAGGTATTGACCGCCAGCCAGGGATGATATTTTCACGTTGCCGAATAACTGTC
>DAOTXA010000466.1:0-3728 GCA_034435595.1 Anaerolineae bacterium
ACCGTCCGGGCCTGGGGATTGAACTCAACTGGGATGCAGTCGAACGCTACAAGGTGGAGTGAGATGAAACGGGACGCTCATCGGTTGAGCGTCCCATGTATGTTCGCTTACCACCGATGCTGAGGCGGTTTGAAGTCCATCGCACGACCGTTATAGTAGCTGGCGATGGCCTCTTCCGGCGGCGAAACCTCGTCCAGACGCGCCTTATCCTCAGCGGTCAGTTCGATGTCCGCACCCGGCAGATTGTCTTCTAACTGCTCCATCGTGCGCGGGCCAATAATCGGGCTGGTGATCCCCGGTTGGTCGGCACACCACGCCAGCGCGATCTGTGACGGTGACGCGCCTTTTTCGCTGGCAATCGCTTGTAGCACATCCACGACATCATGGGCGCGGTCGGTGAAGTGCTGCGACGCACGCTTGCCGAAGTGCCCGTCACGGGTCATCTCTCCGAAAAAGCGGTTGCCCTCTTCAATGTTTTCGCCACGCTTATATTTGCCAGTTAAGAATCCACGCGCCAGCGGCGACCAGGGGATGATCGCAATGCCATAGGTCAGTGCCATCGGGACCAGTTCGCGCTCAATGCTGCGGTCCAGCAGATGATAAGGCGGCTGCTCGGAGACGAAACGATTTAAGCCCAGTTCTTTCGCCGCCCACAGCGATTCCATCACCTGCCAGGCCGCGTAACTGCTCGTGCCAACATAGCGGACCTTGCCGTCACGGATCAGGTCGTCCAGGGCGCGGAGTGTCTCGTCAATCGGCGTTTGTGATTCTGGGCGATGAATCTGGTACAGGTCGATGTAATCCGTTTGCAGGCGCTTAAGCGACGCCTCGCACGCTTCGACCAGGTGACGGCGATTGTTCCCCGCCGCCATGATGTTGTCATCATCCATGCGACCGTGCGCCTTCGTCGCCAGGAAGATTTTGTCGCGCTTGCCCTTCAGGGCTTTGCCGACGACTTTCTCGCTTTCGCCACGCGTATAGACATTGGCGGTATCCAGAAAATTGATACCCTGATCGATGGCGTGGTCGATGATAGGAATGGATTCGGCCTCGTCGGTTCTGCCGCCGAAGTTCATACAGCCCAAACACAGCTTGCTGACCTGTACGCCCGTCCGTCCAAAATTGCGATATTCCATAATGGGAGTCCTCGCTTTGCATTGATTTCTATCAGAAAAACGATTTACTTGATCTGATTGTACTCATGTAGGCTGAAGAATACGAAACAGGCGGATATATCCGGCGGTGGTTGCCCGGTGCGAACGCATCCGCTATGGTAGGCGGGCACTGAGTTTAGCAACCGGGAGTGATGACACACGATGAAGATACAGGATGACGCATTGATTCTGTTTCAAGGGGATAGCATCACCGACGCCAGCCGCGACCGCACCGCGACGATGGTCACGGGTGAGCCGATGACGCTGGGTTCGCCGCCGCCGGTCATGGGACATGGCTACGCCAACATGGTCGCGGCGTGGCTGAACGCATCCATGTCGGAAAAAGGATTACACTTTTTGAACCGGGGTATCGCCGGGGACAAAATCACCGATTTACGCGACCGCTGGCAGCGCGATTGCATTGACCACAAGCCGGATTGGGTATCCGTCATGATTGGCATCAACGACACTGTCCACGGTTTCAACGCCGGAGACGACGCATTTGACCGCGCCTACGAGGAAACCTATCCGGCGCTTTTAACGCGGGTGCGCGATGAACTCGGCGCAAGGCTGATCATTATCGAGCCGTTTTTGCTGCCTGTCCACGAACATCAGCACGAGTGGCGGACCATCCTCGACCACAAAATTACTGTATCCCGACAGATGGCGCGAGCGTTTGACGCGATTTATGTGCCGGTGGATGGCGTATTCGGGGCGCTGTCGCTCAAGCGTCCGATGGCGGAATGGCTGTCCGATGGCGTCCACCCCACACAGGCGGGGCATATGGTCATAGCGCGGCAGTGGTTGCGGGCGGTGGGGGCGTTGTAGTTCTACATGATGAGGGCATATGTAAAAGGCCAGGCCCACCAGACGGCGCTACATTTAAGCTTCTATGGTGGACCTGGCTTTTACTCGCAGCCTCATGGCTTCAGCCGGGAGCGAAAACACAAAATAGTGCGAGGGCTAATGCCTGATACCCTCTCTTATCGTTTGTTCGCTATGCGTGCGAATTACTCTAGTTGACCGGCTGGCAGACCAGGCGCGATGGGCGCGGGGCGTTCCAGCGTTGTGGTGATGTCGATGTGCTGACTCTGCTCCGATGCTTCGGTGACGGCCTGCATTACGTCGAGAACGTGCAGCGCGAGTTCGCCACTGACGCGATGCGGGCGATTCTGCTCGATGGCGAGGGCCATATCCGCGACACCCGTACCACGCCCAATTGCGTCGGTGTGCGTCAATTCGACATCGCGCCAATCGCCTGTGCTGTGTTCCCACACCCGTACTGGACCCCGGAATGTGTTCGGATCGGGAACTTCGAGAGACCCCTCGCTGCCGTAAATTTCCAGCTTCGGCAAATTGTGTTTCCAGATGTCGAAGCTCATAATGATGGTCGCGGTTGCACCGGATGCAAAATCAAGCAGGGCGGTTAGATGCGTGTCAGTCTCCACCGGGATGACTTCGCCGGGGCGGTGCTTACTGGTGGCGATTCGTTCGTCAAACGAGCGCTTGGTGCTGCCTGTTACGCGGGTGACCGGACCCAGGAGGTTCACGAGTGCGGTGATGTAGTACGGTCCCATATCCAGCAATGGACCGCCGCCCGGTTGGTAGTAGAAGTGCGGGTTCGGGTGCCAGCTTTCATGACCATGCCCCGCCATAAATGCGACTGCCGCTACCGGGCTGCCGATGACGCCATCATCAATGAGCTTGCGGGCGGTCTGTCCGCCGCCGCCGAGAAAGGTATCTGGCGCACAGCCGACACGGACGCCTGCCGCGTTCGCCGCTGCCATCAGTTCGAGGGCCTGTTCGCGGGTTTCGGTCAACGGTTTTTCGTTATAGACGTGCTTGCCCGCCGCGATCACCTGCGCAGAGACTTCGGCATGGGCACGGGGAATCGTCAGGTTGATGATGATGGGAATATCCGGCGCGGCGAGTAGATCATCCACGCTCATCGCCTGCAAACCATTTTCGCCTGCGAAGGCTTGTGCGCGGTCCATGTCGATGTCGGCACAGGCGGCAAGTTCGATATTTGGATACACCGCACAGCCTTTGATATATGCAGGTGCGATGTTGCCGGTTCCAATGATTCCGATTTTAGTCGGTGTGGTCATGAAATGCCCTTCTTGAGTGGTGAGTGCGTGCAATATCTCCATCATACGTGAGCGTTTGACAGTTCGCCAGCAGACCGCTACAGGCCGGTTCGAGCCAACGAGCCGTCAGTGTTGGATTTCTGGCGATGCGCATCCGTCCCGTTCGATTGGTTTGAAAGCAGATTTTGCCGGGGTAAGCTCAACAATGCAAAACGCGTGAACCAGAAAAACTGACTCACGCGTTTTAATGACATCCTGACCTGTAGTTAGCTGTGCGGAATAACTTTATTTTGGTCGGTCAGGCTGGCCTCTTCTACAATCTGCGTATGAAAGCCAATATTATAATTAGTGTAATCATATATGATCTTGTGGTCAAGTTAAGGTTCTATGGTCGGGTGCATTTCACGAAAGTGCAATTTAAGCAGCAGCCCAAAGATCATCAAAGTTTTGCCCCAGAGAAGCAGCACGCAAAACAATCATGCGCTGG
>DAOTXA010000467.1:0-2162 GCA_034435595.1 Anaerolineae bacterium
TGAAAGCCGTCAACGTGGAAACCGGGCAGGTGCGCCAGTTCACGAACAACATTCCGTTTACTATTGACCCGGTTTTCCTCGCTATTGACCCCGACGGTGACGTTTGGGTGCGCGGGGTCACGGCGCTCGTTCAATATGGCCCCAACGGACAGGTGAAGCCCTTTATGCTGGATGGCATCCGCGTCAATGGCAATACTTCGCTAGTCTATGACCTCGACCTGAGTACGGCAGGGGGTATCAAGTTCGACGCACAGGGGCGCATCTGGTTTGCCAGCTATGACTCTGGCATCATGCGGCTTGATCCACAGGACGTTCAGCCCTACACCGCCAGCGGCACCGCCAATGCTCGGACCTGTCCGCAGTTGGATTGTGAGGCAGCGACACAACTTGCAACGGGGCAGGAACTTGCAGTCACCGGTGTTGTGGCGGGGGCGAACGTCTCTGGCAGCAGCCTGTGGTATGCGTTTGAATTGGACGGACAGACGCTTTACGTACACAGTTCGCTCGTCAACAGCGGGCAAGACGCGACAGCATACACTTTTGTCAATGCCATCCCCGGCTTCGCGTTTACTGATCTGGTGACCGGTTCAGACGGCACGCTGTACGGCTTCAACGTTAATGCGCGACCGGGGGGCGAACTGTGGGCGATTACGCCGCAGGGCGACACCGAAGTCTTGTGGACGGTCGATGACCTCGGACAGGCCAATCTCGACAAGTTAGCCGGTCTTGCGATGGGCGATGGCGTGGTATTTGTCGCGCTGCCCTACGGCGAGATCATGCGTTACGATCTCGCGTCTGGGACGGCGACTCATTACGCCGACGTGCGTGCCTCACGAATCGTCGTTGGCAGTGATGGCGCGTTGTATGCGGCGCAGGGCGATTTTCGGCAGCCGCGAACGATCGTGCGGATTCCTGATATAGACGTGGTGGAGCCATTCTTATCACAAGTGGCGGGCATGACGCTTGATCGCATGGATGTTGCGCTGATGAATGCACCGAACGGCGACCTGATGCTATTCGACAGTGGCGTAAGTCGCCTGTTTCGCGCTGCGCTGGATGGCAGCGGCGAACTACTCTACACGGATCCGTTTAATAATGGTACGCCCGGTGTCGCTGCGACTGCCCCCAACGGCGACATTTGGATCAACATTCATGGGAACTATTTGCTCAAACGCTATCGCCCGTCAGATGGCAGCATTTTGCCGCTTAGCCGTTTCGTTACCGGGGACCCACTGGGCATGACGACCAGCCCGGATGGGCGCTGGCTCTATGTGGCGGAATCGGGTATGGTGACGCGCTTTCCTTTGGAGGGTATGGCTGGTGTGGATGATAAATAGCCGAGTTATTCTCGTTGACGTAGCGCATCGGGGCAAGTGTGCAATATAAGCCTCGGATGTATTCGTGGGGAGCGACCGGCTCCCCATTCGTATTTGTATTTATGATCTTCGCAAGCGGTGCAAGGTCACCGGGCCGAGCGCTGTGACGAAAGCGCGGTAGATCGCCAGAAGTGGCGCAACGGAAAACGCCAGTACCGTACTGTAGATGACAAAGTCGCTCAAGCGGATAGTGGTATCGAAGATCGTGTTCAGGTCGATGTAAATGACTCCGATTGAGACAGCGAGATACCATAGGAAGCCGAACACCGCCCCGACGATGAGTCCGCTGAACAGTCCATAGCGCAGCGCCGCACGCGTCCTGACAATTAACGACTCGCCCGGTTTGATCGTCTCGTCTTGATTATGTGCGCTTAAGCCGAGGGCCAGCATGTACGATAGCGTGACGGGGAACACGCTGAACATGATCAGGTTATCTACCATTAGCGTATCGCCAGAGAAGAAACTGTAGTCGAACAGGAAGGTCAGCAACAACAGAGCGACCGCCGCTGATAACACGATCGCCAGCACCAGACCGAGTGTGCTGCCGCCAATCGTAAAGGCCAGATACATCACCCGGCGCAAAGCCGGCATCTGCCGGATGATTTCTGTAGATTCCACCTGACTGACCAGCGGGGTATCCACCAGTCGTAAAGAGGGCTGTTTCATCATATTGTGTCCTCTCCCATTCAATCGGGTACACGTTCAATCGAGTGTCATGATAAGCTGTTTATTTTGATACGTGAATTGTAATTTATCCTGACCCTGCCCGGTCCGGCTGGATGCGTG
>DAOTXA010000468.1:0-7194 GCA_034435595.1 Anaerolineae bacterium
CGTTAACCTGCTGGACAATTTGATCGCACAGATCGACACGCAGCGCAGTGTGGGCGTGCAGGGCGGCGCGGGTATCCCAGATAATTTGCCCGACGTATTAAACGGCAAACTGAACGTTCAAGGTGGCGGCGCGACTCTTGTATGGACTAACGCCACCGCTCCCGACGAGAACGAACTCGCCGCGATGCATGACTACGGACGCTTTGGACCCTACGCCGATGCGGTCGAGGACCTGATCGCCCAGTTCGACAAAGGACACAACGTCGGGATGACCTACATCCCGGATCGCCCGCGTAACTTGGGGCTGTTCCGCTGGGCACTCGGTCGCCTGTCTGTGCATCAGGGCGACACCCCCGCCGACGGTGACACCATCCAATGGACCGGGCGCTTTACAAACGAGGCCGAGTTCGTCAGTATCCGTGAGTTGCCACAGCGCAACGTCCCCGGCGGTGTGCCGGATATGCCCTTCGTGAATGCGATGGATGACCTCATCACACAAATATTGTCATTCTCGGCAACGACGGATGTGAATCTGCCGCGCCGTCCACTGCAACACGAACTACCCGACCTGCTGAGCGAGCAACTTCTTATCGGGCGCTGGCGAGTTGCCCATCACGGTATTATGCTGCGCGAGGACGGACTCGCCCTGCGAGGCCTGTTCGCGGAAAACGCCGACCAGCACGCCATCACCCGCCTTTACGCGCAGACCTTCCAGCGTGGCATGGACGGGCGGCGTCTGCGGCTGCGCTTGCGTCGTGGTGCAGCCAGCCCCACCGATTTTGAACTGCTAATTGCAGAATCGCTTTAACCGACCCGGAGGCATGAACGATGGCGCATCACCCTGAGATTACGATCAACGGTCCCTTCTGGTCGGCACGAGCGCGTGTCGTCGCCGGGGACGAAGACAACGGCGGCCTTGATCTTTCACCCTATGCACGCACCCTGTTCGCGGATGCACGCGGTATGTACGCATCCACTCCATCCGACCTGTACCGTCCGGGGACGCTGCTGGCCCTGTGCGCGGTGGATGCGGTCACGGTTGCGCCGGGGACGGATACCTACAAATGGTCACGGCCCGACGATCTATCTATCGCCGCTGATACTGTCGATGACATTCAGCTTGGCTTTGAAACTGGCGCATTGTGCCTGATGCTGTTGGAACACGACCCCAACAACGACACGCCGACTTTTGTCGCTCTGAACGGTTTCATTGACCTGACGAATATGGACCCGGTCAACGGCGATGATTTCGAACAACTGTTGACCGCCATCGGCGCAGAAGCGGCGATTAGCGATTTTCCGCTGTTGACCGCACATGCCAGCGGCTTGAGTTTGCGTGCGGCGATTCCGCTGCCGTGGGAATCTATTAATCAGCCGCGTGTGCTGCCGCTCCTTGTCACCAAACACCAGTCAGACGCGATTACCGGGTTCGGCGGTAATGCTACTAGCGGCTTCGGCTCCGGCGGCTATCGCCTCAGCATCGAGACGGACCGGCTCACCAGCGAAGAACGCATCGCCCTGATTGCGTCATGGCGTGACCTGAGCGGCTACCTGAATCCGCCGCACCCGTTGAATCGCACCCCGGCTGGCGACCCCTTCCCGGCGTGGGTGACGCTGGAAATCGCCAACCCGCAAGCGCTGCCCAACCTCACATGGACGATGAATATATGGGGGCAAACACCACGCCTGCGCTTTGACCCGCAGCAGGTGACGCTCATCGTCAGCAACCGCAAGCCGTACCAGGGTATTACCCCGCCAACTTCTATGGCACGTATTCTGCCGGATACAATCACCATGACCCGCGACGAAGAGGACGGTCTGCATATCACACTGTCATCGGTGGGGTTATCGCAACTTCCGGAAGACGCCGGGGGCGGCGACGAGGACAGCAGCCTGCTTAATTCACTGCTTCACTATCGCTGGAACCGCGCAGATACCGCTGAGTCCTTCGACTTCCCACCCATGGAAGTAGCCTTTAACCCGGTAGAGACGCCCTCACTGCTCCGTCGTGTACAGGGACTCGATACCCCGATTTGGGAACGCGCCGCTGATCCTGCTAACCAGCAACCGGTCGATGATCCGCTGTTGTGGGCCTTCATGCCGTTGGAAGACGGCTGGGCGCAGCTTCCGGTGTTCAACCTGACCGAGCAAATTTATCTGGATACCGAACTGCCCGATCTCGCCGATAATGCCGCGTCGTCGGCATCGCTGATGCAGGGGGCGCTCAGTATTGGCAACGATTCGACTACATCTCTAAACCTGCACCCGGATGAGCAAGCATGGCGCGTGACCCTTGCCGCTGTCGAGGATGTGTTCGGTGACTGGCATCTGCTGCCTAATGAAGATGACGTTGACGGCTATCATCTGGATAACGTGGACCTCTACATGGCGGAACTTGACGCGATTATCGAGGGCTTGCTGTGGTTCAGCACCGGACGCCCGACGGTTCAGGACGCGCTGCCCGATCTAAGCGATTGGACCAACGCCCTGATGACCGTTCCACTGAAAACGGTCCATCTCGACGATCTGTACCCGCCCGCGATGACGTTTATGCTAGAAAACCTGTCATTCCGGCGCGATGACGTGCAACGCCAGACGGCCCAACTCACCGCCCCGGCTGACGAATCTGGCGGGTGGACGCTGCAATACGGCATCGGTAACCAGAAACTCGCGTTACAGGAATTGACCGGGACCGCCCGCGTGCTGCCTGCCGACATCCTCGACCGTCTGGAGCCGCTCATCTGGCTGAGACACCCCACACTACCGATGATTCAAGCGCTGCCGATGACACAAAACGCGACCCCGCCGGCGTATCCAGCGGCGAGTCGCCAGTTGTTCCCCTACGTAGTCGCAGATGGTGAAAAAGCCTGGACCTTCGGCGTCAGCGCCAGCAACGGCGCGGCGCAGTGGGCGACCGCCCTTGATCCGTTGGTTCCGGCCCCGGCGTGGAGCGAACTCAATGACATGCCCATCGTGTCGCTGTCGCTGCCGGGACTCGTCCTCGACCCCAACGAATCCGCGCCCGGTCTGCCGCGTGAAAACGGTGACACGCTCACGCTCGGCTGGCGCTACGACCTGCCCTACCTTGATCAAATCAACGCGCTGGCACAGCTTCCGAAACCGCAGGATGCGCCCGACGAGTCCAATTCGCCGCTGCCGCCTGCCGAACCGCAGAAGCCGCCGGAACCACTCACCCCGGAATCCATGGTCGGTTACTGGCGTGACCTCGCCGAAAATGCCAATCTCGCCGCTGGTGATGCGGTCGATGCCCTCGGTGAAGATGGTGTCCGCTATCTGATAGAGCCGATGCTGTGGGCGGTAACGCCCGTTGCCGATCTGAGCGCCTACCCCGGTCAGATCATTCTGGGTGAGAAGGGTGTTCTCGGTTTGCCACTGAAGACGGAAGACGCGCTTAAGGGGATCAGCGGCAAATTCGCTGCCGGGGAAAACGGACTCACCCTGTTTACTGAGGGCGCGACCGATCTCTACGAGATTGAAGCCGGGAGCATGGCGGCGTTCACCAGTGGCGACGGCCTTTATCGTGATCAGCGCGGACTGGTGCGCGGCGCGTCGTCGGCATCCAACGGCACAAGTGCGCCACTGCTGCGCACGCCATTGACGCGACACACCGCTGAGGGCACGCACGACTTTGATCTCACCTCGGCATTGACGGCGTATACGCTGCGCGTCGGCAGTGAGGGCGACGAGTGGGCGTTCTGGTTCCGCGATTTGCCCGTATCACGTGGCGAGACAACCGCCTTCAATCGTGCGGATACGGTTTCACCTGTAGCGAAAACCGGTGACGGCGGACGTGATCTCGACATCAATGACCCCGAAGCACTCGCCCGCGATTTTGACTATCTCAATGGCTACGAATGGCGGCTCGGCGACCTGCGCAACCCCGGCGACGGCATGAGCCTGTACGGACTGTCGTTTTACCCGTTGACGCTGGAAACAGTCACGTTTAAGGACGACAGTGTCATCGGTCTGGCTGTGGTGGGACGCCTGCAACTGCCATTAGAAAGTGTCGGCGAAATGGACGACTTCGCCAATGCCGCCCGCCTCACATTTATCGAGGAATTAGGTAATCCCGGAGTGTTGGTCCTGCAAAGCGTATCGGCAGTATCCGCGCCTGGTGAATGGCCCCTCGCGCCGGAAGGCAACGAATCTGGCGACGCACCGCGCATCGTGTGGGATGAGATCGAACTTCATAACGACGGCAACGCGGTCATCGGCATTGCCATCACCGCCGGACGCCTCGAATTCAACCTGTTTGACCAGATATGGGCGGTTCAACTCGGAGAATTGCGCGAGATTCCCGCCCCGGTCGCCTCGATTGATGATATCGCAATCCTATCGCAGATCGATGACCTGATTTTTGACGGCACACCGCATGATTTTGCGGCCCTGTTCCCGATGGAAGATACCACCGCCCCGGTTGCCCCCGCCGGATGCTATCTTGCCTTGAACCCTGCTACACGCGCATACAACATGCAATTTCTGGCGCGGGCCGCCATCGACGCCCGACTTGATGCCAACGGCGTACCGGAAGCGTCGTTTGAGACGTTGCTCGGCTATGATCTCATCGGAACCGGGCAGGATTTCAACCTGAGTACGCTGTTCGGTGGTGTCGCACGCATCGACAATGACGGTGCAGGCGGCAGCATTACCAACGACGCGATGCAAATCCACTGGCAGCACGCCACCACGGATAGCGAGACGCTGCACTTCTTACCGGGGATGCCGCTGGAAGTGCAGCCATTCGGTGAGCGACCGCTAGGCCCCTTCGCACCACAGCCAGAGCCACAGTTCCGCGCCAGGCTACCCGGTTATGCAGTGCTGCACTTTGCCGTTTTAGCGCCCCCCGGTGAAGGCGATCTACCGCAGATGGTCATGAGCGGTGGTTTTATGGAAGTCATTGTCACCTGTCGCTGGGGCGAATTCTTGCAAGACAGCGGTTCCCTGAGCGAGGCGCGTGTCTTCGGCTCATCGGCGGGCGACCTCACCATCGCCTATACCGCCGAATGGCAGCCGGAAAGCGGCACATGGGCACGCAGCTTCTTGCTTAACGGCATGGTCGAAGTCAAGAATATGATTTCGTGGCCGCTTGAACTACCCCATGATCCGGTCCTCGGCAAGCTGACGCTGCCCCCGGCAACCGAAGGCGTCATGAACCATACGCGCCACACGATCCGCGTATTGCTCAACCAGCACAAATTGCCGCATGATCTACCCATTGCCGGTTCAGGGGATCGCGTTTACGAGTTCGATCCGATGCGTTCGTGGCAGACACTGGCGATTGTGGAGCACCAACTGCTTGACATCGTAGAACAGCAACTTGGCGACGGACAAACCGAGGTCAATGCACAGAATGATCGACGCTGGACAGCGCTGCAAGAGGTTCGTTTCGTACCCCCACAGGCGTTTAACGAGTTCCTTGATGTGCAGGACGGCGTATCATTGTTCGATCCGGTAACGGGCAACGCGCACGAGACGAACACCAGCACCGGGTTGCGGCAGTTTGGTCCCGTTCGCATCCCCCGCGATGCCAGAAGCGACGAAGCCTTCGCCGATGTCGTCGAGGAACGCAACAAGTTTCGCGCTAATGAGCAAGCGCATTGGATCGGCTGCGGGCAGAGCACGACCAGTTACGTCGGCCTGCACTTCGCCGATATTGACCTGCCACGGGGAGCGCGTATTATCAACGCCCGTTTGCAGGTGACGGTCGTGTTTCGCGGCGATCAGGCACGCAAAAAACAAGAAGACTCTGACCAGATCAACATGCGCATCTTCGCAGATAAAACACCGGATAGCCCGCTGTTCGATCCAGCTACGCGCCCCTCATCGCGCACGCTAACCGATGCCTTCATCCAGCACAATCCGCTCAATGTTGGCTGGGATAACGGCGCAAAAGTCCAGTTTGAGAACATGGCCCCGGTCATTCAAGAAATTGTCGATCAAGAGGATTGGCGCAGCGGCAACGCGCTCTCGCTGATCCTGCGCAGTGAGGGACAACCGCGCAATCGCCGTTTCTTCTACGCCAGCGAAGTCGGTTGGCGGCAGAACAACACCGAGGAATGGGTTAAGCGGACGCCGACACTCATCATCGAATATACCGCGCCGCTGCCGCATACCTACGCCTATCTGGACCCGACGTGGCGGGCGCAATCACAATCCGCACTCAACCGCGAAGAACAGGCGGGTGTACTGCTAATCGAAGCCAGTGCGCCGCACTTTATCCGCCAGATACCCGCCGGAGCCGCCAGCGCGACGACGCTCCAGTTTATGCCAGATGCCAACCAACTCGCCTATCTGAGTGCGCCCGACGATTTCTCCAGTCTGCCACCGGATTTCGAGGGCGGCGACCCCGGCTGGTCGCTGCTGGTGATGCCCTTCCTCGGTCGGATTCAACCCACAGCCTGGGACGCGACCGACAGCGTCGGACCGGACCCGATCTTACAGCTTGACGCCACAGCCGACCCCGACGCAGCCCCTATGATTGCGCGGGTGTTCGCCAATCGTGGCGGTACAGAAAGCGTGGAACTACCTGTTTCTCCGTTTGAAAGCGCCGTCGCCCGCTGGTGGGAACGACTTGATCCCGGAACATTAGAAGAGAACTGGTTCCGGCTGCAAAATCCGCGTGACGATAGTTTCCCGGCATATGTTCTTGACGTACAGCCGTCCTTCTTCCAGGATGTCGATTTGCTCGAACGCGAGGCGATCTACGACGCTTTGGCCCCCGGCGACCAACCCGCTGCCGCCATCCTCATCAGCGATGAAATGGCCCCCGGCGAGATTCCGGTGCGGGCACTACGCTTCCATCTTAAGGCCCCGCCGACCGATCTCACACCATTCGCGCTGCACAGCGAACATATTGCCGTGATCAACGGACCTGGCCTGCAAAGCGTTATGGCTTCCAGACCGGAAAATCCGGCGCGACTCAGCCGTTCGTCGGCCCTGCGGCGTGCGTTTGACAGCTTCCGGCGGATCGTGCCACCGCTGCCGCGTGCCGGGGCAGAACCGCCTGCCGCCCCCGATTTCGCTGAAGTCGTGTGGCGGCGCAGCAGCATGATGGTGGTACAGGCCTTCGGACGCGCCAATGCGGAAGGTTCTGCGGCCTATTCGTGGCATACGACCGGATGGCAAATTGCCAATAGTGCGCTTGGCGCAATGTATGCTGCCCCCGTTCGTTTT
>DAOTXA010000469.1:0-4682 GCA_034435595.1 Anaerolineae bacterium
GACATGCTCGCGCTCGTCCAGCGGCACATATTCGCCCGGTTGATCCAGCGCTGCCCACAACGAACCCGGCGTGGATTCACGATCTTCAATGCTGAGGCGCAATGCGAACAGCGCATCATCACTAAGACCAAACAAGGGCGAGCGCAGCGCCACCGCCAGCGAAAGCGTATCCTGTGGATTCGTGACTGCGTTCAACAGGCTCAACACGTCCCACACTTCCTGACGGTTGTAGTATCCGCGTCCGCCGACGGTCACATACGGCAGATCAATCGCCTTGAATACCGCCTCATAGATGCCGATGTTCGTCATCGCCCGGAACAAAAACGCCACGTCATCATAGCGCATGGGGCGAATCCCCCCCACGTCACGGTCGAAGATCAGCTTGCCACCCTCGACCATCGCCTTAACGCGCATTCCCAGTTCGTAGGCTTCCCATTGACGCCGTTTATCCGCGCCAATCTTCAACGGACGGTTGCGCTTGCCCGACTTGATATTGCCGTTTTCGTCACGTTCCATCTCGTCTATAGCGATGATCTCGATCAACGGCGCGTCGAACGGGTTGACGGGCGATTCCTCGCGGGCGGCCTGCATCGCCAGCCCGCGCTCAACCAGATAATCCGCTACCGGACTCGCAGGATCACGCTGCAAAACCTGGTCAAACATCGCGTTAAAAGCATCAATCAAAGGCTTGTGTGTGCGGAATGAGCGCGACAGCGGCAGCGCATCCCCACCTGCGGATACAATCTCGTCTTTCACCTCACCGAACACGCTCACATCCGCGCCGCGAAAGGCGTAAATACTCTGCTTCTCGTCACCAACGACGAACATCGAACCCGGCGCGTTTACATCCGCCAGCGCCTTGACGATCTCCCACTGTGCGGCGTTCGTATCCTGAAATTCATCCACCAGCAGATGCTTGAACTCGGTGCCGCGATAGCGCTCTCGTGCCGCCGAACTTTGCAGCAGCAGATCCCGCGTCAGCACTTCCAGATCGTCAAAATCCAGCAGACTTTGCCGCTGCTTGGCCTCTGCATACCCGGCAGCGACAAAGCCGACCAGCCGCGCCCACTGCGGGATTAGTTCGGCAGCTTGCCGGTCAGACTCGCTTTCCGCGCTCGGCTGCTCTCCGATAACCTTGAGTACAGATTCCGCCGCCTTTTTGATCGCCTTTAGCTGCTCGTTGACCTCGGTCCACGCCTCTTTGCCGCCCCAGGCGTTCTTGCTGCCACCCCCCGTCTTGACGGTGATGATCGCATTCAGCAGGGCATACGCCTCTTCGTGGATGTCGCGCCGTGTAATCTGACCGAGCAGACCGTGCAACGCGTCAATTGCGTCAATGCACGTGGCCCAACTGAGGCCGAGCTTGTCATCACCGCCGACCGGGGTCACTGTCCCGATGTGATCCACCTGCCCCAAAAACGAGCGCACATGAACCGCGATATCGGCCTGCCATGTCGCCCGCCAGCGCTCTAACAGTGCTTCGGGGGTTAACGTCGCTTCAACTGCGTTCGCCGCCTCGCGCAGCAATTCCGGTTTTTTGATAATCTCGCGTACTATTTGTGTGCCATATTCCTCGAACAATACCAGCGCCGGATCGCCTCTCACCGCCAGATCACGCAGCACCTCGTCGATTACATCGTCAATCAAAATGGCGCTTTGCACTTCGTCAAGCACCACGAATTCGGGGTCAATGCCCACACCGACCACCCGCGATGCATCGGCGGCATTTGCCCGCAAAATCGAGGAACACAGCCCATGAATTGTGTCGATACGCGCACTGTCCATCGACGCCAGCAGCGCCGCCCAGCGTGCCGCACCCGCTTCGTCATGTGCTTGATCCGCCGCGTACAGACGATCTTCCAGTGATTTGCGCACGCGGTCGCGCATTTCTCCGGCGGCCTTCTTGGTAAACGTCACCGCCACCAGTGCGTTTAAAGGCCACTCCGGGTTGGCTTCCAGCAGCGCCAGATAGCGCTCCACAAGAACGCGTGTCTTGCCCGATCCTGCCCCCGCGACGACGATCAGGTTTTGATCGTGGGTATAAATGGCGTCGTGTTGTTCGTCGGTTAGATTCATCATTGCCCCTTAGCCGCGCACTTTGCGCCGGTTCGTGCTGCTGAAGCGACACAAACGGCTGAATTCACAGTAGCGCACGCATTTGCCGTCTTCAACTTTTGAGGGCTGTACGCTGAAATCTCCGCGCCTGCCCGCCTGAATATGCGCGACGGCCTGCGCTCGCGCTTCGTCCATCACCTCTGCGTTATCGGCGTCTGATGGTTCGAGGACGCCGCTTAACTTACGCTTCGGCAGCAACCAGAACATGCCCCCACCCACGCCGCCGCGCAGATTGGGATCGTCCCGTAGCAACTGTTCCGCCGCCATGATGTACAGCATCATCTGGAAGTGCCTCCCCTCGCGCATGTCATCGTGGCTGATTTCACTACTGCCGCTCTTATAGTCGATGACCAGCGCCCGATCACCGATACGGTCCACGCGGTCGATAAAACCGCGCACGCGCAACGGTTCCATCTCCGCGCCGAGGTCCAGTGCTACCGGAGAATCCTTACCACCAAAAGGCAGTTCCAGACGGTACGGTCGCCGCTCGTCACCGCCGAACGCCTGCACGACCGGGCTATCGCCCCCGGCGAAATCCGCCTCCACAACCGAGCGCAGCATCCGCAAAATGATCTGCTTGTCCTGTTCCCACGTCGCCGTCACCCGGAACCCGTATTCGTCCGGTGCAATGGCGAAGACTTCTTCGGCCTGTGTTTCCAGCGTTTCCAGCGCGATATCAAGGTTATCCGGGTGAATGGCGAAATTGTTCTTGTATAGCTGTTCGTAAGTGCCTTCCAGAATCGCATGGTTGAGCGTGCCGCGCTGCGCCGCATCCATGCCCTCAACAGGTTCTTCAAGCGGTTCCAGCTTCAGCAGACGCCGCGCAAAAAAACGAAAGCCACATATCCCGTATTCGTTAAGTTGGCTGGCGCTCCATACCCGATTCGGACCGAGTTTCTGCGCGATGACCGCGACCAGTTCCAACGATTGAATGCGCCCGGTGTAGCGATCAAAGGGCACACTCGACCTTCGGTTCCGCTCGACAGCACGCATGGCCCGAACATGCGACCACATCGCCATTTGCGATTCCAACAGCCAGTCATAGGTAGATGCCAGCGTATCCGGCAGCGCCTCCGCCGGGCCGTTTAGCCCGTTTACGACCGCCAGCACCGCTTCGTCCAACGCAGATACCGCATCAACGCCGATGACCTGCCCCATCGCCAGACGGTCATGGGTAATCGCGGATTCACTGTCTGTAAAGGTCGCCGCCGCTGATCGCCACAGATGCGAGGCAATCCAGGGCTTGCCATCCTCAACAGTCGGGCGCGACAGGGTCAGCGTCTCGTGCGGCAGACAAATCAATTCGTAGAACACGCCATCGTCGGATGCCTGCTCCGCCTGCGTCATAAGCGGAATACCACGCTCTTCAAAAGCGGTGCGTTCGCTATCCAGATACAGCGGATCTTCGCCCGTCCGCATGGGGAACAAGCCCTCGGACAAGCCGGGAATAAACACATGTTTGTGTGGTAAACCGCGTGCATCCGCAGCCGTCGTGACAAGTACGCGACCGGTACGCGCTCCCCGCGCATCTAACGCCGCGCCATCAATGGCGGCCTGCAACTCATCGGCGAACTGCTCCCACGTCAGGGGACTTGAGGCCCCCGCCAGCGAATCAAGCAAAGCCCGTGCAGAAACCAATCCGCGCAGCACGCGCTTGAACGCTTGCATCGCCGCCAGATCGCGTGCGATGATCGCGTCGGGTACGTCCCCGGCGCGGATGCGGCGCAGCATCGACAGCGTAAAGCCGCCGAGTTCAACCTCTTCGTCCTCGTCTTCGATCTCTTTCAACGCCGGGTCAGGGCCGATGAGTCGTTCCAGCCAGCGCACATAATTTTCAACAGTATCGCTCACAGGCGGCGTCAGCGCGTCGAAGAAGGCTTCGAGATCGGCCCAAAGATAGTCCGCGCCATCTTTCGACATCAAAGCGGGTTCTTCTCCATATTCTGTCCAGCGAGGCAGCCCCGCACGCACCAGACCTTCACGCCATTGATCGCGAGTTCCTGTCACCGTAAACAGTTGGCTCATCTGGTCTAGCAGTTCGATATGGGCGTCATTGACACCCGGAACAGTTACATATGGGGAACGTAATGCATCCAGCACATCGGCACGCCGAAAGTGCTTCGCATCTAACTCCAACAGATCAAGCAGACCGCGCACTGCCGGGTTCGTCGCCAGTGGATGCCCGAAATGCAGCGTGACCGGAACACCATACTTTTCCGCCAGCACTGAGAAGTGCATCTCGTAGCGCTGCCAGTCGCGCAGTGCGACCATGATGTCATCGGGCTGCGTGTCGTCATCTTCCAGCAATAACCGCTTGATACGCCGCAGAATCACCCCGGTTTCGGCTGCTGGGTCCGGCGCTTCGCACAGTGCGATACCGCCGGAAAGCGGTCGTGTTTCTGCATCACGCCGGAAGATCGTCTCGATCAAATGCCGTATATCCGGGTGACGCCCGCCGCCATCGGCATCGGCAGCGATCTGCTCGATAGACAGCGTACCCGGCTGAAAACGCGATGCCAGTGTTTCCAGCGCCCACGAAAAGCGACGCCCCGCCGTATCCTCGCGGT
>DAOTXA010000470.1:0-13722 GCA_034435595.1 Anaerolineae bacterium
CCACTGCTTTGATAGATCAATCGTATGCGAGCCGTGATCCTGGAAGATGCCGCCCATGCACTGCTTGAGGTCGCGCCATGTGCCACCCGGTCGCATAGACCAACTCGTCCAGATGCAATCGAGGTGAAAGCCCGTTCCCAATTCTCCAGCGCGAATCATCTGTGTTGCCGTCCACATCGCCGGGAGCAACCGCCGTTGCAGGGCCACACCCATTAACACGTCGTTTTGCTGGCAGGCGTCGATCATCCGCTGCGCCTCATCCACCGTCCGTGACATCGGCTTGGCGCACAGGATGTGCAGACCGCGCTCCGCTGCCATGATGACCTGTTCTTCATGCAAGAAAATGGGTGAGACGATCAGCACCGCATCCAGTGCTTCGGTATCAAGCATAGACGCGAGATCAGCATATTCCGCCGTCGCGCCGAAGGTCTGTATCGCCTGTTCCCGCGCAGATACATCCGGGTCCATCACGGCGACGATCTGCGCGTTTGTAATGTGTTGCATAGAGGGGCCATACATGCGGCAAGAAGCCCCCGCACCAACCAGCCCGATTCGCAGTTCCCCGCTCATCAGACGCTATTCGTCTAACAGTGCGACAGCACGCACCGGAGAACCATCACCCTCGCGGATGTTTAGCGGTAAACAAACCAGCGTAAACAGCTTATTTGTTGGCAGGGCCTTGAGGTTGGTCAACAATTCAACGATAACGGGCGGTTCTTCCGTTTCGAAGATGATGCGATGAATATCCAGATGTGGATTCAGAGAGGGCGTATCCATGCCGATCAAACCGACCTTACGTTCAATCAACCACGCCATGACTTCCGGCGTAAATTTGGGCATCCGCTCTTTATCGAAATACTCTTTTGTTCCCAGATAGCGATCCCAATCGGTGCGGACCAGTACCCGTGCCCCCGGCGTGAACAGATCGGCATAGGGTTCAAAATCCGCGACGGTGAAATCCTCGTATTCCGGTTTGGCGGTCAAATCCACCACAAAGGCGTCACCGAGATAGCGGGTCAGCGGAATTTGATCAAGTGTCCAGCCATTCGCTGTCAGATGACGCGGCGCGTC
Source organism: Anaerolineae bacterium (assembly GCA_034435595.1). Taxonomy (GTDB): domain Bacteria; phylum Chloroflexota; class Anaerolineae; order Aggregatilineales; family Phototrophicaceae; genus JAVJSU01. The sequence continues at coordinate 1,072 of DAOTXA010000470.1, forward strand.
GGTATGTGTTCCGGCGTGCCCGCACATAACAAACAGTTTCATGTTCATGATTTCGGGGTCGCCAGCTTCGCGCCCGATTTTGAAGTAGTCCATCACGCCGACCTTCGGCTCGCCCGACCAGATCGGCATTTCGTGATAGATGGGCAAACTGAGGTCTACGATTTGCTGAGACATGATTTTAACTCCTGAAGAAGATGGGCGGGCGCATACACGCCCACCCGTGATAGTTGAAGGTGATTCTACTGTGAGGTAAACCAGGCGTTTACGTCTTCGATGACCTGCTCGCCACCGCTCGCCAGCCATTCAGACACGAACTCATCAAAGTCTTCAATCGGACGTGTGCCGGTGATGATCTCGATGAAGTAGGTGCTTTCCAGCGTGTTGAGGTCGGGCATTACGTCGGTCATGGTTTCGGTGTTCGCACCGAGGTAACGATCAACGATAGCATTGTCCAGTCTGTCTACGATGGTGTTGTAGTATTCGACTTCAAGCAATACCTGCGGATTACGCAGCAGGTATTCCTGAGCGTTGTTCAGCGTTTCGGGGTCGGCTTCTGCCCATGCCGCCATATCCGCGAATACATCCGCCTGATATGAAGGATAGGTGATGAAGGGGAAGCCCGTACCGACTTCATTGACATACGCATAGCTGTTATCGACCGGGCCGCGCTGCATCACGCAGTCTTCGTCAAACACCCACTCGTAACCTTCGGCGAAGGCATGGCTGTTCCGCCACTCGCCATACTGCTGGTACTCTTCCCAGTTGACGTGCATGTCAATCTGCCAGTTTAACTGCTCGATGGCTGCACGAATAACCGATTCGTCCACACCTTCACGGAAAACGACCGCTGCGCCACGCGTCGGGGAAGCCTTACGTCCGCTTTCACCATCCGGCCCAACGATGGGCGGCAGCAGCGCGATTTCGGCATCCGGGTTCTGCTCAGTCAACGGCAGGGTGATCGTCCCCACGCTCCACCACGGTGCGAACCACACACCGACCTGTTCCGCCATCACGACAGCGGCGGAGTCGCCCTGACCGTATGTGAAGAAGTCGGGGTCCATCAGGCCGTCGGCGTACCAGCGTTGCAGCGTTTCGAGGGCTGCACGCGTGCCTTCGTCAAGGCTGCTATAACGCAGCGTGCCATCTTCGTTTTCCACCCACGTCTGCGGCATCGCGCCATACGCGCCGAAGATCGGGTCAAGGCTCATGTACCATGTGACGAGTGCCTGATTTGCGTTAATGCCATAAGTGGTCAGGCCCGCGTCGATGAAAGCACGCATAGCGGTTTCGAGTTCTTCGATGGTCGTTGGCATCGGCAGACCAACCTCATCCAGCCAATCCTGGCGGATGAAACCGAGGTTATCGATGTTATAGGCGGGGCCATAGGTGAAGGCGATACCGTAGATGCGCCCGTCACGGGTGATGGAGACCCATGTATCGTCGTCGGGATAATTCTTGCGGTCGATGGTCAGTTCACTGGCGACTTCTTCCCAGATATCGGTGATGTCGGCAATTGCGCCGTTTTCGATCAACAGGGAAAGCTGCGCAGTCGCCGCGCCGCCCGTACCACCAGCCGCGAACATATCGGGCAAGTTACCGCTGGCAATGGCGGTCTGAAGCTGTGTATCGTCGTTGCTCTGCCACGCGATTTCGTATTGAATGCCGAGGTTTTCCAGCACGCGATTATACATCGGGTTATCGGTGAAGGTATCATCGCCGATAAAATCTGCACTGGCGGGGAATGGCGTTTCGATGGTCACGACCGGGTCATACGGGGTAAATTCGGGGTAAGTCGGTGTCCAGTCGATCTCTGCCGCACATTCCTCGCGGATATCCTGCGCCGGGACAACGTTGACGCTAATCGCCAGCAAACTGACGACGAACAACGCCACCACAACAAAACGGATCTGTTTATTTTTCATTTGCATACTCCTCCATGAACGAAAGCGAAGTTTTTAAAGACAGTCGGTTAGCATTTTGCGCGTAGCATTCCTTTCTATTGAATTCATGATATAGCTTGCACATAATGGAATTGACAACGTACCGGACACAGAAGCAATAACCTATTGGGGTGAGAACCATTCGGTTTCTGTGTCTGGACGATTGTTCCCTCATTCAGTAGCGGATTCATCCTCAGTGGATCAATCCTCATCGCGGTGCAATAGACTGACCATCTTGGCTTCGACATCGATCAGATGGTATGTCATAAAATCGCGGGCTTGTTCGGGTTCACGTTCACGAATCGCCTTATAAACCACTTCATGCTGTTCAAAGGCAGCGCGGATCGCATCAATATCAGTGGCGGTCCGGCGGCTGCTGGCGAGTGAAAGTCGTGTAATCGCCCGCACAAAATTTAACAGCGTGGCGTTCCCGGCGGCTTCTGCAATAGCGACATGAAACGCGACATCGTGCGTGGGGAAGTCGAGTGGTGTTGTAGCGACACACTTGCGCGTCTGGTCCATAATCTTTGCAATGGTCTGCAACTGCGTCTCGTTGATGCGCTGTGCAGCCAGCAAAGCCAACTGGGGTTCCAGCGTTTTACGGGCCTGAATCACATCCAGAAACGTCGAATCGTTGACAGAAAAGACGAGTTCGAGCTTTTCAACCAACAGTTCCGGCTCTAGAGACGATACATAGGTCCCTGATCCCTGCCGCATTTCCAGTACGTTCATTGCAGCTAACGAGCGGATCGACTCGCGGATAGACGAGCGTCCTACGTTCATGATGTCTGCCAAATCGCGTTCTGGCGGCAACTTGTCACCCGGTTTGAGTTCGCGGGAACGGATCAAATCGAGGATGCGCTCTGAGATTTTGTCGGGCAGGCTGATGTTGAAGAATTCGCCCTGAAACTTTTCGTCGTCCAAAGAATTATCCAGTATAAATCGTATATTGACCTGTTGGTCTGACCAATTTAAGGTTATTTTAGCGTGGTTCGCAGGTGCTTGTCAAATTTTTCTTGCGGTATCTTACGCGGATCATGCTCTTGTCAGGGGTTTGCCGCTGCTGGTTGATTACGGTAGTATCCCGCGCAATATGCCAATATGAGCTACTGTTGACGTGCAGAGTTCACTATGTTGGATAACGAGATTGAACCAATAAACGAGCATTCACTGAGAGGACATATATATGCCAACGAATATCTGCAACGTTACGGAAAAAACACTGGGCCGCACCATGCACGCCCTGCAACTCGAAAATGACCTGCTTTCGACCACAATTCTGCTGGACAAAGGTGCGGATATTTACGAATTGATCTATAAGCCAAAGGGTATGGATGTGCTGTGGAAAAGTCCGTGGGGGCTGCGCGAACCGGCCCGCAGCGCATATTCTGCGGCAAACTCCTTCGGTTCGTGGCTAGAGAATTATGCGGGTGGCTGGCAGGAACTGTTCCCTAACGGCGGCGGTCCCGTTGAATATAAAAGCATCGAACTCAACTTTCACGGCGAGGCGTCGATGGTCGCATGGGATTACGAAATCACCGAACTCTCGTCACAGGTGGCAGAAATTCGTCTGTTTACGCGGCTGGCACGCAGCCCCTTCGCCATTGAGCGGATCATGCGTGTTGAAGCGGGGACTCCGGTGCTGTTCTTACGGGGGAAAATCACCAATGACGGCGGCGAACCGATGGACTACATGTGGAGTCATCACCCGGCCTACGGCGCACCATTCCTGAGCGAACACTGCCGTATTGATGTAGGTGCAAATACCCTGCTTGCAGACGACGGATATATGGGAAGCCACAATCCGATGACCGTCAACACTGCATATCAGTGGCCCAACGCCGACGGAACCGACATGTCCATCGTGCCCGGTCAGGATACACCGCGTGACATCCTCAGCTATTTCAAGGACTTTGACGATGCCTGGTGTGCGATCACCAATACCGAACTCGGTTTCGGCGTCGGCCTGACGTGGGACAAAGTCGCCTTTCCGCACGCGTGGTTCTGGCAGGAAATGCACGCCTCGCCCGGTTATCCGTGGTACAAGGGCGTTTACGTCATGGCGATTGAACCCGCCAAAAGCATCCCCGGTCAGGGCTTGCCCGCCGTCATCGAGAAAACCGGCACACATGGCACACTGCAACCGGGCGAATCCGCCGAAATGTGGTTAAACGCCGTCTTTTACGAATCGGACAAGGGTGTGTCGCACATCGCCCCGGATGCGAGTGTGACAGTTAAGTAGCACCGATTTCTTGTGTAATAGAGGCTCTGGCGTACCCTACCGCCTCCCTCACAAAACCTTCCATAGATACCATAATAGATGATAAATTGAAAGGCCTTATCGATGACTGACTCTTTAATGAACCTCACCGACTTCATGCCCTTTTCTGACGGACTTGACCACCCCGAAGGTGTGACCTACGCGCCGGATGGCTACGTCTATGCAGGCGGAGAAGCTGGACAAATTTATCGCGTCAATCTAGCGGATGGCGCATTTGAAGAAATCGGCAGCACCGGGGGATTTATCCTCGGTCTGGCCCCTGACGCCGACAATAACCTCTACGCTTGCGACCTTGATCTCGGCAATGTCATGAAGATCACGCAGTCGGGCGAGGTGTCGAAATACTCCAGCAACGAGGAACCCATCCCCGCGCCGAACTATCCCGTATTCGACAAAGCCGGGAACCTCTACTTTTCTTCGTCAGGCGGCTGGCATGAACAAAATGGCAAAATCTACCGCATCCCGCCCAACGGCAAAACCGAACTCGTCAGCGAGTCATTTGCGTCCTTCGCCAACGGCATGACCCTTAACCCACAGGGTACGCACCTGTATGTCGTGTTATCAAACAAACCGGGTATCGAGCGTGCAGAGATCAAAGCCGACGGCACACTTGGCGAACCGGAAGAGGTTGTCACGATGGAGCGTACTGTGCCTGATGGTGTTGCCTTTGACGTGGACGGCAACCTGTACATCTCCTGCTATACGCCGGATATCATCTACCGGCTAACGCCGTCCGGTCAACTGGATAAACTCGTCGAGGACTGGGAGAGCACCACCATATCCTCCCCGACGAACATCATATTCGCCGGGGACGACCGGAAGACGCTGGTGGTAGCGAGCCTTTCCCGCTGGCATCTGACCAAAGCGCAGATGCCGGTCGCGGGTGCGCCGCTCAATTATCCAAAATTAAGTTAGTTGAACATAGGCTTAATGGAGCAGCCATCATAGTGGCAATACCCCATTTTTGTGGAGTGTTGAGGTTTCAGAGTTGCTGCTGTGCATATTGTACCGGACTCAGATAGCCCAGTGCCGCATTTGACTCGGTGAAGTCACTGTTGCGACCACTTATTGACCTGTTTCGTCCAGTCGCCTCACTTCTTATACGCTGCCTTTGACGATTCGTGTACTTCGTGCGCCCTAAATCGTATCAGCCTGCTTGCGGTCAATGTTGACCGCCTCAAACCAATTCTCTAGCGCGGTTGACATTTGGCGAACTTGATCTGGATATATAGTGGATACATCCTGACTTTCGTAGGGATCAGCGGCGATGTTGTACAGTTGCGGTGAAGGCGGTGGCGATAACTCGCGTTCCACTGGTGGATTCGTGACATCCTTAATCACGTGTGGACGGTTGAAGTTGAGGTGATAATCGTCAGAATCGCGGGATAATTTGGTCATGGCTTCCGGGATGCGAGGCCAATACAATTTCCAGTCACCGTCACGCATGGCAGCATTGCAATGTACGACCGGCTCGTAGCGGTTGAATTGCCAGTAACGCTGTGTGGGAACATATCCCGTTTCACCGCGCAGCACTGGCAACTGATTAACTCCGTCTAACGCCAGGTCAGTATCTACGGGAACGCCGCAGGCTGTTGCCAGTGTGGGCAACCAATCGGTAAAGTGGACCATATTATGAAATTCAACAGCCGAAGGTAAACCATCCGGCCAGCGCAGTATCGCAGGAACTCGAATACCCCCTTCAAGCACATCCTGCTTCATGCCGCGAAATGGTCCATTGTAGCGTGCCAGACTCATCGTTTCGCCATTAAAGGATGCGTTGCCCAACCACGGACCGTTATCGCTGGTGAACAGTACCAGCGTGTTTTCTGCCAGGCCGTGTTTCTGCAATGTATCAAGGATGTGCCCAATGCCCGCATCCATGCGCTGAATCATCCCATAGAGTTCGCTGGTGACTGCGTTAAACTTACCTGTGTCACGATAGGTCTGCGCATCTTTTTCCGGGGCCTGAAACGGTGAATGCGGTGCATTGTAGGCCAGGTACAAGAAGAAGGGTTCATCTTTGTGTCGTGTGATGAAATCTACTGCCTCAAGCGTGAAAAAATCTGTCAGATAAGTGCCATCGCTGCGCTGAGGCTGTCCATTGTATTCGATGAGCCAATCCCAGTAGTCCATACCACCGTTTAAGAAACCGCAAAACTCATCAAAGCCCCGGTTGTTCGGATGGTATCGCATATCGTGCAAACCGTTGTGCCATTTGCCAACCATGCCGGTCACATAGCCCGCTTTATTGAACACATCGGCAATTGTGGCCTCGCGCAGCGCAATGCGATCCAAGCCGCGATTAGATTCGACCGACAGTGCGCCAACACGCTGATTGTAGCGCCCTGTCAACAGAGCGGCGCGTGCCGGGGCGCACAATGGCGAACCTGAGTAATGCTGTGTCAGGCGAATACCATCTGCCGCCAGTCGATTTAGATGTGGGGTCTTAAGATCGGGGTTGCCATACAGTTCAAGATCGCCATATCCAAGATCATCCGCGAGAATGACAATCACATTGGGCATTTCCATCAAATAATCCTGTTGAAGTGGGTTTTTGACAAAATCGAAAAGACGCAGTACCATACGTGAAATATGGTATACCAAGTAGTGTCATATGGCAAAAAATGGCAATAGCTACTCCAATAACTTAGAGATTCCCAGGCGACAGCTTGATCGCACAACCTTAAAAGCCCAAACAGCTATTTTACTGCGTCACTCTATCATCAGTGGAAAAATTAAACCTGGCTCAAAGCTGGTCGAGCGTGAGGTCGCAGAATCGTTCGGAATCAGTCGTGCCCCGGCTCGTGATGCCTTGATGCAACTGGAAAAAGAAGGGCTGGTTATCAGCAAACCGGATGCACGTTATGTCATTGAGTTAACCGAACAGGACATCGTTGAATTGCATCAAGTTCGGCTGGCGCTTGAGACGCTTGCTGTACGGCTGGCAGCCAGTAATACGAATGAGAGTAATCAGGCTGCGCAACTTAAAACCTTGCAACAGATGGAAGATGCAGTTGAGCGAAATGATGGTAATGACTTTGCTATAGCCGACCTGGATGGACACGAACTTATTTGGAAGCAGGCCAACAATTATCATCTTGAACACCAACTGCGAACGATGATAGGGCCGATGTTTATGTTCATGGCAAACGCGACAGAATATTATAATTGGCAAGAAACGCTTGAACTGCACCGTGAGATGGTATTTTGTGTGAATTCTGGCGATCAAGATGCCGCCGCCGATAGTATTCGCCGCCATCTTGATAACTCAAGAGAACGCGCACTGGGCAGTTGGAGATCAGAAGCGGCAACTTTAGACGAGTAAGCAATTTATCAAATCAAATGGATCGCATTATTGCGGTATACCATATTCCAAATGTAAAAACTAAAAAGGGAGATTAATTTATTGACCATAGCTCAGGCAACACACCGCACACCCTATGGAAAGTATTTTGTTTTGAGGAGATGTAAATGAAGATCAAACGACTATTTAGGTATAGCCTCTCAATCTTGATCCTGATTGGCGCTCTTTCAGTAATTTCTGCGCAGGATTCCATGTATGGCGAAGCTCCAATGCTTGCTGAAATGGTGGCAGCGGGTGAATTGCCCCCTGTTGAGGAGCGTCTGCCTACCAATCCCAAGGTTATTCCGGTTATAGATGAAATTGGCACCTATGGTGGAACACTGCTCTTTGCCGATACCAACGATCGCCTGGACGAAGGTCTGCGCATTCGTCACACGGGCCTGTTCCGTTATAACTTCACTGCCAGCGAATATCAGGCAGACCTTGCCGAAAGCTGGGAATGGTCTGACGAAAACCGCACCCTGACTATCACCCTTCGAGAGGGTTTGAAGTGGTCTGATGGCGCACCGTTCACCACCGAGGATTTCCGCTGGCATTGGGAGGACGTTCTCAATGACCCGGATGTCAGCCCCACCGGACCCGGCGGTTTCTGGAGTCCCGGCGGCGAATTGGCGACATTTGAGATTATCGACGATTACACCTTCAGCTACACGTTCGCTATCCCCTACCCGATTGCTATGGATCGCTTCGGACGCACACACTTCTCCGGCGACAACAGCCTGTATGGTCCGTCGCATTATCTTAAGCAGTTCCATGAAAAGTACAACGAAGACGCACAAGCACTGGCTGAAGAAGAAGGGCTAGAAAACTGGGTGGACCTGCTTGAGGCGCGTCGTGCCCAGGGTTACCAGTTGACATCAATGCCTCTGGATCGCCCCTATCTGGATAGCTGGGTTCCGATTTCGATTGAGAGCGGACACGTCGTGCTGGAACGCAACCCATACTTCCATCAGGTGGACCCTGAAGGCAATCAACTGCCCTATATGGATCGCATTGACGTGACATTGGCGGGTGATCAGGACCTGTACGCGCTACGCCTGTCTGCTGGTGAATTGGACTTCGGCGTGCGTTGGACTCGTGCTACCGATTTACAACTTTACCGTGAGAACGAAGAAGATGGCGATTACACCATGTACATCGCCAGCGCACTGCGCCCGTCAGAATTCTCGATATTCCTCAACCAGACATTTGAAGATGAACAACTGCAACCGCTGTTCCAGAATTTGGATTTCCGTTCAGCCATCTCGCAGGCGATTGACCGCGATGAGATGAATGACATTCTGTTTTTCGGACTGGGCCAGATTCATCCAGCTACACCGCTAAACACACTGCCGTGGTTCCGTGACGAGTGGTACAACGAATTCCTGGAATACAACCCGGAGCGCTCCAACGAACTGCTAGATTCCCTCGGTCTGACCGAACGCGCCGGTGATGGCATCCGTCTGCTGCCTGATGGCGATCGCCTGACATTGATCGTTCATGGTCGTGACATTCACATGCCCGGTTGCGAATTGGTCGCCAGCGATCTAGCCGAAGTCGGCATTGAGATCATCTGCCAGCAGGCCACACCGGATTTGCTTGAAGACCTGCGCGAAGCCAACGAAATCATGGTGCAGATGTGGCATCTTGGTCGCGCAACACTGTTCGGACGCGGTACACCCGATGACTTCGCCGTCAATGATCCTGCACGCCAGCGTTGGGCAACTCAATGGGCGCTTTGGATTTCGTCTGATGGTCAAGCCGGTTCTGAACCGCCGCAAGAAATCAAAGACCTGAATGATCTTTGGGAAGAATTCAGCCAGTATCCCAGCGATTCAGCCGAAGCTGCTGAAATCGGTGCTGAATACTTCGCTTACTGGGGCGAACAACTGCCCATCATCCCCACAGTTGGCCTGGGTCCGCAGCCGGTAATCTACTCCAATCGCCTGCGCAACGTACCCACCGAGAATTTGGCCTGGGCATCAGATACAAACTTCTACTCACCGTTCCATGTAGAGCAATGGTTCATCGTTGAGTAAGAGAGCGTCATTTGCGCTGCTATAGATGCATTGGGCGAGACAAATGTCTCGCCCATGCTTCCCAGGTCTTTGTAGCAGCACAACAATAGGCATTGACTACACCCTGTTCATGACCGTTTTTTGAGATTAGGTCGATAAAATGAGCTTTAGCCAATATTTATTACAGCGCGTGGGTTATGCATTCCTCATCCTGGTTGCTACGAGCTTCTTGATATTTCTGATTATTCAACTCCCTCGTGGGGACTATGTAGATCGCCTTGTTGCACAACGTGAGGCTGATGGCGATATCATTACCCCTGAGGAAGAATTGTCAATGCGTGCCCGCTATGGACTGGATGAACCCATCTACCTTCAGTATGCAGATTGGGCGATGGGCTTTGTGCAGGGCGAAATGGGGCGCTCTCTCATGGGTGTTCCGGTGATCAATCTGATTAATGAACGGATCGGGGCTACCCTGCTGCTTGCCACCATCTCACTTGTTGGAACATACGCTATCGCTGTGCCAATTGGCATCTATAGCGCTACCCACCAGTATAGTGTTGGCGATTACTTCTGGACGTTTGTTGGTTTCATCGGATTGGCAGTGCCCAACTTCTTGCTGGCGCTCATTTTGCTATTTGTCTTTCATAAATACTTTGGCCTCAGTATTGGCGGGCTATTCTCGCCTGGTATGGAAGAACAGCCCTGGAGCTTTGCCAAAGTTCTGGACCTCATTAATCATTTGTGGATACCGGTCATCGTAATCGTTACAGCCCAAACAGCAGCCACCATTCGCACCATGCGGGCCACACTGCTGGATGAATTAGGCAAGCAATATGTGGTGACCGCCCGCGCTAAAGGCGTGCCTTACCGCAAGCTACTGTTCAAATATCCGGTGCGACTTGCGCTAAACCCCATTATCAATTCGCTTGGGTACATCTTGCCCCGTCTCATTTCTGGTCAAACGATTGTCGCTATCGTCCTCAATCTGCCTACATTGGGTCCACTGCTGTTCAACTCGCTGGTTTCAGAAGATGTCGAACTAGCTGCTAGCATCCTGATGATCCAGACGCTTCTGGCTGTCATCGGCGTAATTCTAGGCGATCTGGCATTGTCCGCATACGATCCGCGCATTCGGATGGAAAAGAGTGCCCAATAATGACTAGCGCAGTCGATGAAACCATCCAGGTATCAAGCTCGCCGGATCACTTAACCGAGAGCGAAGAAAAGTTCTATGTTGCCTCGCAGCGACAGCTTATCTGGCGCAGATTCAAAAAGCACCGGTTAGCCGTTTTTTCCGGAATTTTGCTGCTCATCCTGTATTTCGTATCCTTTACGCACGAATTTTGGACCCCTTACCGACCGCTGACCCAGCACCGGGGTAATGTCAATGTGCCGCCCAGCACCATTCACTTTTTCGATAGTGAGGGCAACTTTCGGGGGCCTTTCGTCTATGGCCTGAACTACGAATTGAATATGGACACATTCGAGCGGGAGTATACAGAGAACACGGACGAGATTCATCCAATTCGCTTTTTCACACGTGGCGAAGAATACCGCTTTTGGGGCCGTATCGAAATGGACTTGCACTTCTTCGATGCCGGGGAAGGCAAAATCTTCTTGCTTGGTACTGATGAGTTAGGCCGCGATGTCTTTACACGCATTCTGGCAGCCAGCCGCATTAGCCTGACGATTGGTATTGTAGGCGTAGGTCTCAGTTTCCTCTTTGGCATCACACTCGGCGGATTATCCGGTTATTACGGCGGCTTCATAGATATTGTCATAATGCGCTTCACCGAAGTACTCGGCGCTATACCGCAAATTCCACTATGGATTGCGCTGGCTGCTATCGTGCCCATTGATTGGCCAGTCACGCGAACATATTTCGCCATCACACTCATCCTATCGACCATGACGTGGACAAACCTGGCCCGTGCAGTTCGCGCCAAGTTGCTGGAAATGCGCGAGCATGACTATGTTACTGCGGCTAAAGTTGCCGGGGCCAGTGATTTGCGCATCATCTTCGATCACCTGCTCCCCGGCTACATCAGCTTCCTGATTGTCAACCTGACGATTGCTATCCCGGCGATGATTTTGGGCGAAACTGCGCTCAGTTTTCTGGGCTTAGGGATGCGCCCTCCCGCTGTGAGTTGGGGTACGCTGCTTGAAGGTGCGCAGAATATATCCAACGTGGCTTTGCGTCCGTGGATGCTAACGCCGGCCCTATTCGTTATCGCTACCGTGCTGCTGTTTAACTTCGTCGGTGACGGGCTGCGAGATGCTGCCGATCCCTTCAAGGAGCTATGACAATGGCTGAACAAGCATACGAACCACTGCTCGAAGTCAAAGATTTGCACACTTTCTTTGACCTGGAAGAGGGCACGTTAAAGGCCGTCAACGGCGTGTCATTTAATATCCACAAAAATCGCACACTGGGGATTGTAGGTGAATCGGGCTGTGGCAAAAGCGTGACCGCCAAGTCAATCATGCGCATCCTGCCTATGAAGAACACGCATCTAAGTGGGCAAATATTGCTGCACCGAGATAACGATGTGATCGACCTGGCGGCGCTGAAAGACGAAGGCGAAACTATGCGCGACATCCGTGGTCGCGAGATTGCAATGGTCTTTCAGGAACCCATGACAGCGTTTTCACCAGTCCATACAGTGGGCAACCAGATCATGGAGACACTGTTCGTACATGGCGAGAAAGACAAACGTGCCGCACGCAAGCGGGCCATCTCGCTGCTGACCGAGGTCGGCATCCCCGCGCCGGAACGCCGGATTGACGAGTTTCCGTTCCAACTTTCGGGTGGGATGCGCCAGCGCAGCATGATCGCAATGGCGATGATTTTGAATCCGCGCCTGCTGATTGCCGACGAACCGACTACTGCGCTGGATGTGACCATTCAAGCACAGATACTGCGATTGATGAAGAAATTGCAGCGTGATAACGGCATGGCGATTATGTTCATTACGCACGATCTGGGTGTGATTGCCAACATGGCCGACGATGTCGCTGTTATGTATCTGGGGAAGATCGTCGAATTTGGTTCGCTGCGTCAGATAT
>DAOTXA010000471.1:0-1847 GCA_034435595.1 Anaerolineae bacterium
CACATTGTCGGCGGCATCAAGCTGCATGGCGGCGTTCATTTCTCGCGTGCCGCGACGTTCAAGGACCGCCCCGGCGATGCCGATAAACAGTCCTAACAGTGAAAACGCTGTAAACGGAATCGCGCCGAGCAGCAGCAATGAGTCGCCATCGTTGATGACACCCTGCCACAGCGGGAGCGCAACTGCTGCCGGACATCCGGCAAGTGCCCCGGTCATGGCGATCAGCGAACACCCGGTTTGCAATCGCTCGGCCAATTGATTCGGGGTCAGTCGCGCACGCTGACGCTCGCTCAGTTTGCCGCGACGAAAGGCCACCAAATCATCTGCGTCGAAATCGAGCGACTGCATGAGCGCTTCAAGTGTGGCGGGCATGACGAAAAGTTATTCCGCAAAAAATAGCTTCACGTTCACAGATTCGCCCAGTACTAGGGACACGAACGTATCATCCGGGCTGTAAGCGCCCTGTAGCTGAAATTTGCTGTCTGTCAGTACAAATACTTCGATCAAATTGTGCAGCGCGTCCACGATCCAGTATTCTTCGACGGCATGACGTTCATAAGCGCGGAATTTCTGCTGGCGGTCATATTTTGCGGTACTTGGTGATAGCACTTCTACGATGAGTTCCGGCGGGCCAACAAGACGCTTTTCCTCAACAGCACAACGCGAATTTGGTTTTAGATAGAGAACATCAGGCTCATAGATATTCTGCTCATCAAGATAAAGCTCTATGGGCGAATCATAGGCTTTGCCACCAGACTTACGCGCATATAAGCCGAGAAAAATCAGCAATTCTCGCACAATATCCTGATGCTTCGTTCTAGGTGGCATTCCAACAATTACCTCACCTTCGATGAGTTGGATCAGGTCATGTTCCGCGTATTCGGGCAGTTGATAGTATTCGCTGGCATGGATGCGCGTGCGGGTTGATTCGACCATATGCGGGCCTCAACATCATGATTTCGTTAATCTGATTGTATCACGCAAAAAGGCGCAACCTGTGCGCCTTTATTCCGCGTTTCCTGTGATGTATGGTTTAGTTCACGCCAAATTCGTTGACTGTCCGCAACACGGGTGCAGAAACCAGCGCGTCCGCATCCAGTTCAACGGCGGTTTCGATGGTGAACGTCATCGACTCACCGGGCATCAGCGTCACCCATTGATCGTCAATGACCGCCTCCGGGTCCAATCGATCGACAAAGATACATAGATCGCGTAGCAGCGTTTTCGCCGTCACGGTGACTTCGTAGCCGCTGCCAATCTGCCTGACCGTCGCGTCAAAGTCCGCCGCCGGATAGTGCAGGTGTTTATCCGTCTCGAAGTACCAGAACGCCGTTAAGCCGTCCAACTCTGCGACGACATACTCGCGGGTGACATCATCGAACGTAGCGATTACTGCCTCCAGCGTGGGCAGCGCGAGGTTGCCGCGTGCCGGAACCGACAAATCAAGCGACTGTTCGGCAAGAGTTTCTCCGGCGAAGTTCATGCGGCGCACGCGGACCGTACCCGTCCACTCGTCCGGCGCATCGTTGTTGGCGAATAGCGTCAGTGCATCGGCGTCGGGATGCTGTTCTGGCTGAAAGGTCAGCAGGCGCGGTGCATAGAAGCGCTTCGTGGCGTACCACAGCGGTTTCTTGCGCCCATAGCCGTCGACTGCCGCCCAACTGACCACAGGCCACAGGTCGTTCAACTGCCAGTAGAGCGTGCCCATGTTGCGCGGTTGCAAGCTACGGAACCACTCGACGCCCGTTTGCAGGGCACGGGCTTGATTCACCTGTAACAGATAGTGCCAGTCGTCAAAGTTGCTCGGATCAGGGAAGAAGCTGACCATGTGCCGCTGGTTATTGTCA
>DAOTXA010000472.1:0-2474 GCA_034435595.1 Anaerolineae bacterium
GCCCCAGCGCGGGTTGCATACTTTCGTCACGCGTGCAGGTAAACAATCGCTGGTCGGGCAGATGCGTGCAAAAAGCGAAGAACACGTCGCGCAGATTGTGTATCTGTCACCCGATCTTGACGTGGACGGTGATGATCGTGCGTGGTTGCATCTGCTGGATGCGATGACGCGTGAGGCAGGCAAGCATAGTGCGCATGTGCTGGTAGCAGAAGTCGAAGAGGACCGCCATCTGTTCGAGACGATGCGCACGTCGGGCTTTGCGGTGTATGCACGCCAGCAAATCTGGCGGCGGCAACCGGGTTTGCATCCGGTGGTAGACCTTAAAGTGACGTTGGATGACGTGAACGACGGCGATATGCCGGGGATTCACAGCTTGCTGGCGAACACGGTGCCAAAGCTGATCCAACAGGTCGCCATGACCGCACCGGAGCCTCGTGGCTGGGTGTATCGCAAAGACCAGCGAATCGAGGCATACTTGATGGCGACGGAAGGGCGGCATGGCGTATACATCGTGCCCTACATTCACCCGGACTGCTCGCTGGAACTGGCGGCGATTTTCGACGCGATGTTGCAGCGGATCGCGCAGCATAGCAAAGCACCGGTTTATGTGTGCGTGCGCCGCCATATGGGGTGGATCACCTCGACGCTGGAGTACGTCGGTTTTGAGCCGGGGCCGCGTCAGGCGGTGATGGTCCGGCACATCACAGCCGGGATTCGCCAGCCAAAATTCAAGACGGGTGAAATTCCGATTACATCGGGACCGATGCCCAAACCACCGACCAAGCCGCTCGGCAATCGTACCGGACGGCATCTTTTGCAGGAGTAATGTAAACGGACTTTATGGAAAAACGGATCACTGACGATATCGAAGAACTCAAGCAGGTTTTGCCCCGTTATATCAACGATGCGCTTGATGAACTGGGAAACTCCGAGAATCTCCTCGAAATTGTGCTCGATCTGGGCCGGTTGCCCACCGCCCGCTTCGTGAATGGCGAAATCACCCTCTCTGATAGCGAAGTCACCCGCACCGATATTGATGTCATCATCGAGAACATCGGCGACTTCGACGCGGATAACCGCGCAGGGATGGAACGGACGCTGCATCGCATTTCTGCCATTCGCAACCGGCGGAATACGGTCGTCGGGCTGACCTGCCGCATCGGGCGGGCGGTCTATGGCACCATCGACATTATCGAGGACCTGATTACCTCCGGTCAAAGTATCCTGATGCTGGGTCCGCCCGGTGTGGGGAAGACGACCATGCTGCGCGAAGCGGCACGTGTGCTGGCAGAATCGCGGCGTGTCGTGATTGTAGATACCTCCAACGAGATTGGCGGCGACGGCGATGTGCCGCATCCCGCCATTGGCAAGGCGCGGCGGATGCAGGTTTCGCACCCGGAACGCCAGCACGAAGTCATGATCGAAGCGGTGGAGAATCACAACCCCGAAGTCATCGTCATCGACGAGATCGGGCGCGAACTGGAGGCGACCGCCGCCCGCACTATCGCAGAACGCGGCGTACAACTCATCGGTACGGCGCATGGTAACGCGCTGGATAATCTAATGCTGAACCCGACGCTGTCAGACTTGATCGGCGGTATCGAATCGGTGACGCTATCGGACGACGAAGCACGCCGCCGGGGGACACAGAAAACGGTCCTTGAGCGCCGCGCACCGCCGACTTTTGACGTGCTGGTCGAGATTCAGACGCGTGATAAGCTGGCAGTGCATGAGGATGTGTCTGCGGCTGTAGACGGCATTTTGCGCGGACGCCCGCAGGATATTGAGGTGCGCACGCGGGATGCCAGCGGCGAGATTCATATCGAAATTCAGAAGCCGGAAATCGAAAACACGCTTTCTAATGAGCGTGATCCCCGGCGGGGTGGTCATGGTCGAAACGGTGACCGTCGCTATCCGGTGCCGGGGCCGAACCCGAATATCGAGGATTTTGTGCCGCGTGTGACCGGGGGCGGTTCGCTGCGCCCGCTGCGGGTGTATGCCTATGGAGTGGCACGTAATCGGCTGCAACAGGCCGCAAAACGCCTGCACGTTCCGCTGGAAGTGCTGGACGATTTGGGCAAGGCCGATGCGGTCGTCACACTGAAGAACTACTATCGCCGCCGTCCCAAGCTGATTGTGGATGCAGAGCGGCGCGGAATGCCGATTTATGTGCTGAGGGCGAACACGGTCAGCCAGATGGAAAACTTCATCATTGACCTGTTCAAGTTGGAGGTAGACCCCAACGACCCTTTCGCAGAAGCGCTCCGTGAGGCCGAGCGCGCAATTGAGCAGATACAGTCTGGTGCGTCGTATATTGACCTGTCCCCACAGGATTCAAGTATTCGTCGCCGCCAACACAAGATGGCCCGCGATGCCGACCTCGCCTCACGGAGTTACGGCAATACCGAGGGCGAACGCCACGTAAGAATCATCCGGCAAGAGCCGGGGTAACTCTATAGCGCAAATCATGGTAG
>DAOTXA010000473.1:0-2773 GCA_034435595.1 Anaerolineae bacterium
AATTTCGAATATATGCGACACGCTGATTTAGCGGGCCAACCCGTCTGTGCCTGCCGAAAAGACAGACACAGACAGATGTGGCGCGTGTGCTATGACTCTATGACTGTAGCCCTTCGTACAGCCCGCGCAGATACATCGCGCCCAGTGCCCGGTCATACAGACCGTACCCGGCGCGGCCTTCTTCGCCCCAGATCATACGCCCGTGATCGGGCCGGATCGGTCCGGTGTACCCGGCATCGACCAGCGCCGACATCACGCCGCGCATATCAACGCTGCCGAACTCGCTCGGATGCTCCGATTCATGAAAGTCGAATTCGCCCGTGCGCCGCACGTTGCGCATATGCATGAAGTTGATGCGATCCACGAATTCCCGCGCCATCGCTGGCAGGTCGTTGGCTGCTGATGCGCCCAGTGACCCGGTGCAAAACGTGAGGCCGTTGTGCTGGCTGGGAACCGCTTCGAGGAAAGCGCGGATATTTTCTGCGTTGGTCACCACACGCGGCAGACCAAACACAGGCCACGGCGGATCATCGGGGTGGATGCCCATATACACACCGGCCTCTTCTGCCACTGGCACGACTGCTTTCAGGAAGTAAATCAGATTTTCGAGCAGTTGCTCGGTGCTGATTTCGGCATAGGCCGCTTTCATCTCCGCCATCATTTCTGGCGTAAAGACCTTGTCCCATGCGGGCAACTGCTTGATGTGTTCGACCATATCCAGGCCCTCAAGCTGGGCGTGGTTGTAGTTGAGCGCAGTCGAGCCGTCGGGCATGGGCATGTCAAGTTCGGTACGCATCCAGTCGAACACGGGCATGAAGTTATAGCACAGCGTCTTGATGCCGACCTGCCCCATGTTGCGGATGCTTTGCTGGTAGATTTCGATCATCTGGTCGCGTTCCGGTCCGGCGCGTTTGATCGAGTCGTGCAGGTTGATGCTTTCGACAACCGACCATTCCAGCCCTGCCGCCTCAATAGTGTCCTTGCGTTGTTGAATGCGCTCGACAGGCCATACCTCGTCGGTGGGGATGTCGTGCAGGGCGCTGACGATGCCCGTCACGCCTGGAATCTGACGGATATTTTGCAGCGTAACCGGATCATCCGGCCCGTACCAGCGGAGTGTCATTTGCATGGGTAAAGTCTCTCCTTTAAAACCGTTTTGCCGGATAATAACGCATTGCGCCGCCTGCCGTCCATGCGACCATGTGAGGCCAGCGGTGGAACCCGCAGCAACATAGCACACCAGGAATGCGCATAGCCTTGTTTCTCTTCTTTCTCTTCTTTCTATGGGAGGGTGGATTTTCGCCCTTGTTGACTTGACGCTGTTGCTATGCGTGTTAAACTTCGCTTAAACGACTCCCGTTTAATCGAACAAACGAACAAGCGAAGAGGCAATTTGATGTCGGAGCTACTGACGTATTTCAAAGGCCAGCAGCAGGCGATGGTCGATCTGCTTACGGAACTGGTCAATTATGAAACTCCCACCCGCGACAAGGAACATGTGGATAAGCTGGGCGCATATATGGAAGGGCAGTTCAACGCCCTCGGCGCGTCGTCGGTGACACGCTTCCAGCAAAACGAGGTTGGTGACTTTTTGCTGGCGAAGTGGAACGAGGATGCCCCCGGCAAGCCGATTATGTTCCTCATCCACATTGATACCGTTTGGCCCCTGGGCACACTGGCAGATCGTCCGGTGACTATTGATGAACATGGCGTTCTGTTTGGCCCCGGCGCAGTCGATATGAAGGGCGGTATCACCATCGTCCTGACTGCACTGCGTGGCCTGAACGAACTCGATCAAATGCCAGACCGCCCGATCTGGGTGTTGATGACCAGTGACGAGGAAATCGGCAGCGTCAACAGTATCCCGGTGATCGAAGAGATCGCCAAAGACGTGGGCCTTGTCCTCGTCATGGAACCGGGTACAAAAGAGGGTGCGCTCAAGACCTGGCGCAAAGGGTTGGGCACGTATTACGTCAAGGTGGAGGGACGCCCATCCCATGCCGGGAACGCGCCGGAACAGGGGATTAATGCGCTGGTCGAACTGGCGCAGCAAATTATGAAGATTAACGCCCTCAACGATCTCAAGAACGGTACGTCCGTCAGTGTGACAATGGCAGAGGCGGGTTCTGCGGGTAACGTGATCCCGGCTCATGCGCAGGCGTACATCGACACCCGCGTGCTGACGCAGGTGGCGCTGGATAACGTGGTCGATAAGCTGGAAAATCTACAGCCGCATGTCCCCGGCGCGAAGGTGTGGGTCGAGCCGGTCCATTCGCGTGGGCCAATGGAGCACAACGACCAGATGAAGGCGACCTATTCGCAGTGTAAATCTATCGGCGAGAAGTATGGCCTGACCGTCCGCGAAGATGGCAGCGGTGGCGGCAGTGACGGCAACATCACCGCCAGCATGGGTGTGCCGACGCTGGACGGACTCGGTCCGCAGGGTGACGGCCTGCACGCCCTGCACGAGCAGGTCGTGGTACGCAGCCTGCCGGAACGCGCCACGCTTATCGCTGGAATGCTCAAGGATTGGGTGTTCGAGTAGGCCGAAATTGTCCCGCATAGCTCATTGCCAGGTTGCAGTATTATGGGCGGCAGGAATGTCGCCCGTATGAGATCACAAAGGGCGTAGGGGCTGATTCACCAAAGGGCGCTGGTGGGCGACTTTACCGAAGTGCGCCGTAAAGCCCCTTGATTTATCTATGGGGATATAAGGCGCGTGGTGTGTATGGGCTGTATTTTGTGCCGGAAATTGTCGGACAAAATACGCCAT
>DAOTXA010000474.1:0-1819 GCA_034435595.1 Anaerolineae bacterium
TGGATCGCCAACCACGAAGGTTATGGACATGGAAAGTATCTCTCTAGTCATGACGAAGTCTAAAGCGGTACTTTCGGCATAGTTTTCATCTGGGAGTGTCACTACAGCCACTCGGTGAACGCCATCCTCAACATCTTCAACTCGAATCTTGAGACGGGTTTCATCAAGATAAGGTGCTACCAGTTCTGTATAGGCGGTCCCATCACCATCGAGATCAAGCAGATGGTCATTGAAAAGCACAAACATGCGTAGTCGTGCATCTTCCGGCAGGTTCTGTGCTTCTGGACCTTTTTTCAATCCACCGCCGCCATTGAAAAGCGCGAATTCCAGATTTACATCATTGTCAGGCACGAGATAGGTCATATTGCCCAGGTAAACATAGTCATCAGGCAGCACAAACTGGTAACCATTCAAACCGGCCATATCTGCTGACAGTTCTTT
This sequence comes from Anaerolineae bacterium, assembly GCA_034435595.1. Classification (GTDB taxonomy): domain Bacteria; phylum Chloroflexota; class Anaerolineae; order Aggregatilineales; family Phototrophicaceae; genus JAVJSU01. The sequence goes on from DAOTXA010000474.1 coordinate 442, forward strand.
GAAATCGTCTGCTAGTGTCGTTTCTTCTACATCGGCCTGGGCCTCAATGTTAGCTAAGATGTCGGCAGGTAATGGCGGGCAAAAAGAGTCTGGAATGTCAATGTCTTGCGCCGTAACCTGCGACAATCCCAAAAACAGCCCAATGATCAGCATGAATATGCCCAACGTGGCACGAAAACCCATATGCCTAACTCCTTTGAATTTCCAGTATGTTACCCCCTTAGTTATATGTCGATACATTTCGGTGTCGTGTACACCTTAACGTCATGACTAAGATCATTATACCCCCCCCGAATTTTATGTCAATAAGATAAATAATATTTCTGATTATTAAAGATAACATCAATTCCATCACCACACGAGTGTCTTGGTTCAGAACGCCATTGATAGTTTGACGATGTGCTATGCCAACGATTCCTTCGCGACCTTGATGGCTTACGATCCGGCAAGCTTGAGGAGTACGCCACGCTTGAACCGACCTTCACCGAGGAGTTCCTGCCGACGGTCGGCGACTGGATCTTAGAGCGGGTGGATGTAGTGGAGTAAGTCGATCTACAGGGGAGGCGTAGGGATCGCCCTCACGCGGGCCGTCACATGGGTCGGCCCCTACACACAATAGCGGTCTGGTGTAGGGGCGAACATACCCCATCAACCCGACAGGCGGCGCAGCACATCGGCGTCGCCATCGCCTGCGTCCTCCGCCAGCATCCGCCGGATGGCCTCGGTTTCCAGGTCATCAACGTATTCAATGATGCCGGTTTGCAGATATTCCGGCAGCTCCGGGTGCAGTTTCTCGAAGGTGGCCCGAAAGTCCGGACTCATCACGTACATCTCGCCCAGGCCGCGCAGGATGTCCAGCGTCGGCTCGTAGAAGTAGCGGATGTGGTCGTGCCAGCGCACGAGCATGTCCTGCACCTCCGCTGAGAGCGGGTCTTTTCCGGCGGTCAGGGCGTCGGCGAGATCGTTGTAGATTTCGTCGCCTTCTTCGCGGATGGCATCCCGCTGCAATTCGGTGTAGCCATTCCAGCGTGCATTGGATTCGTTGACCAGATCGGGACCGTACTGCAAGCGGGCTTCGCGGGCGTAGTCCTTTTGCTGCTGGTCATCATGGGTGAAGATTCGTTTTTTCGCCATGTGCGTATTGCTCCTCTTCTATCGACATGCACACCAGCATACGCTATGACGTAGCGTCAGAGTCAAGGGGTTGAATCAACTATTTCCCATAATTCATCACGCGAAATCTTCTCATACCCTTCAGACGACACGGCAACCGGACGACCAGAGGTATATACAAACAGGCGCTCGTTCCGTTCTTCTGCGAGATAGCTGGCGACTTCTTTGAGTAGATAATCGTCTCGCGGTTCAAAACGGCCTTTGA
>DAOTXA010000475.1:0-5684 GCA_034435595.1 Anaerolineae bacterium
ATCCTGTTTCCGGCTGTACGGATACCGTGATGGGTGTAGTATCGGTCATGAGGGAGACGCCAGAACTCGGTTTGTGTTTGCCAATTCAAACCTACCCTGATTGTTTCCCTCACGCTATCTCGGACTTTGCAAAAGCCCTGGACTTTTTTCTATCTCAGCGGCAATTCAGCAGCAAGTTGGTTATACTTACCGCAATTTCCCCGTTCTACAAGCGCTTACCCTGTCTACAGGCGCTTGTTTATAAAACAAACGCTTACCTGCATCCACATAAGGAAACCGCTATGAACCCCCAGTTTGATCCATCCGTTATCAGTCAAACCGAATGGACTTATGCTTTTATTGTTGTCATAATTAGCTTTGTTTTGCTGCTTGTGTCACTTTATTTGAGGGATCGTGAGAGAGGCGACTGGTGGACCAATCTCACGCAGGGCCTCGCATCCGATTTTCTGGTCGCTGTCTTTACGGCAATTCTGCTGATTGGCATGTTGCGACCGGATGAGATCAATCTTGCGCGTGAGGACATTGTTCGTCAGTTAGGCAGCGGCGACCTGAGCGTCACGGCGAATGCGGTTGATATGCTGCGCGAAGACCGCGATTTTGATTTGAGCGGCGAAAACCTGTACGCCACCAATGCGGAAGGTCTGAACATGAGCGAGTTCGATTTTTCTGGCGCGGACCTGCGTTTTTCCATACTGCGGGATACGATCTTAATCGGGGCAAACTTCAGTAACACCAACCTGCGCAGCGCTGATTTTGCCTGTGCGGTGCTGGATGGTGCCATCTTTGACAGGGCGACGGCATTGCCTAATGGCGATCTGTGGACGCCAAACACCGATATGGGACAGTTTACCGACCCGACCCAGCTTGACTTCTGGCGGGCAGAACTGCAATCGTCGCCTGCGTTCAGCGGGAATCCGACCCCAGAATGTTGATGCGACATTGTCCGCCTTACTGCGCTCATTGTCCTATTCCACAACCAGACCAATTGTCCGTTCACATTCCGTCATGGACGGGTACAATCTGCCGTATACGAGACAAGAAACCGGGATAACGCCATGATCGACACTGCCGTCACCGAAATCGACCTGATTGCAATGGGACGACGCGCCAAATCCGCCGCGCTGAGTCTGGCAAAAGCCACCACCGCACAAAAAGCCGAACTGCTGAATGCCATCGCCGATGCGCTGGACGCCAACGCCGACACGATCCTCGCCGCCAACCGCTATGATCTGACAGAGGGACGATCCAATGGCCTGAGCGAAGCACTGCTCGACCGTCTCGACCTGCAAAAGCGCCTGACCGGGGTCGCCGCTGATGTGCGGAACGTTGCCACGCTGCCCGATCCGGTGGGGGTGGAATTTGACGCCAGGACGCTGGACAACGGGCTACAGGTCAAGAAGCGCCGCACACCATTCGGCGTTCTTGGCGTGATTTACGAGGCGCGGCCCAATGTCACTGTAGACGTAGCGACACTCGCCCTCGCCACCGGGAACGCCGTGATTCTGCGCGGCGGTAAAGAGACGTTCCGCAGCAATATCGCGCTGGTGGACGTATTGCGAGAGACGATCAAAGCACACGGATTCCCCGCCGATGTTGTGCAGTACATCCACAGCACCGACCGCAAATACGTCGCCGAACTGCTGCGTCTCGATAAATACGTCGATATGATCATCCCGCGTGGGGGCAACGGCCTGCATACATTTTGCCGCGAGAACAGCACAATCCCCGTGATTACAGGCGGCATTGGCATCTGCCATTTGTACGTAGATGAATCCGCCAAACTCGATGATGCGCTGGCAATCGTCCACAATGCCAAGACACAGCGCCCGTCGGTGTGTAACTCGCTGGATACGCTGCTGGTGCATCCTGATGTCGCCGGGGACTTTCTGCCGCGTGTGGTCGAGCATCTGGGGGCAGACGGGGTGACGTTTAAAGCCGATCCGAACGCACACGCGATTATCGGGGACGACGAACGGGTCGAACATGCTGCTGATGGCGACTTTGACATCGAATGGCTGTCGCTGGTATTGGGTGTGCGTGTTGTCGATTCGCTGGACGACGCCATGCAGCACATCCGCGAACACAGTACGTTTCATAGCGACGGCATCCTGACGCAGAACATGGACGCCGCCGAACGCTTCTTGAACGAGGTTGATTCCGCTGCGGTGTACGTCAACGCCAGTACGCGCTTCACGGATGGTTCGGCGCTTGGATTGGGCGCAGAGGTCGCCATCAGCACGCAAAAACTGCACGCTCGCGGCCCGATGGCACTGGAAGAATTGACTACGTATAAGTGGGTCATCGTCGGCGATGGTCACGTGCGCAAATAGACTCGTGTCATAAAAACGGTGACTCGTACCCCGTTTAGTGCCGACGTTCGTCTCTTCCCGGCTCGCCTTTATGTTGCCTGGGCGATGAGGAAAAGCCCCAGCACAATCAGCAGGATGAGGATCAATCGCCGGAACGTCTCTTGATTGATGAGGTGATCGGTGTGCCCGCCAAGCCATCCTGCTATAAACACCGCCGGGATAGCCAACGCAGCGTGAGTCACTACGGCTGTGGTGAAATTCCTGTCAATAAAGTGACTAAAAATCAACACAAGATTGTTGATGAAGAAGAAGGTCTGCAAATTGCCTTTGAACGTCTCCAGGGGCCAGCGTTGGCTTGACGCATATAGGATGACGGGCGGGCCGCCTGTGTTATAGGCCCCGGTCAACATGCCCGAAGCAAGTCCAGCGACATATGCCCACGGATTGACCGGGATGCGCGGGATTTGCGGTCCAATAAGTGCGTAAATCGCGTATGTGATGAGAAATACGCCCAGAAACCCGACGACAATTCGCTCATCAACGCGCTCGGCAATCAAAACACCTGGCGGGATGGCAAGAATCGCCGTTGCGGATAGTTGCCAGACTGCCCGCAGATTGAGGTCGGCGCGATAGCGGTAGATGATATGCAGCGTGGCGGCAGTCAGCACCAGCACGAAAAACGGCGCACCAAACTCAAGGCCGACCGTCGCCACCAGCAGGGGCATCGCCACCAGACCGGAGCCGAACCCCGCGGCGGCGTTGACAAATCCCGCCAGCATCACAATTGGAATGACTATCCACTCGATCATAGAAACCCTTTTGCGTTCAGTCGATCACAACGTTGCCCACGTGTGCGAAATCGCCGCCGTCAGACGTAAGAACGCGCCGGAAACCGCCGTCAGCGTCGTAGAACCCGGCGATGACCGTCGCCGGACCTGCATACTCCGTCACATTCCAGCGCAACGTGTGAACGTCTGTCACATATTCACCATCGAACCACCCGGTTGTAGGGCGCGATCCCCCGGCGGGCGGGGCGTCACTCTGCGCCAGATTGACGCCATCGGGCGAAATTATCTGTACGAACACTGTATACGGGATTGCATCAGCCTGTTCGCCGGCCTGCCATACCAGCGACACCTCGAAGGAGTCGCCTGCCGATACCGCTGTCGGGACCGTTGCGCCTGCCAGTGTCCCCACACCGGGGAAGGTGACATCCACCGGAACGCTGAACTCCGGTTCGGCAAAGGTACGCGGCACGTCCACGACCGTATAGCGGGCAACCTCTGCCCCATCGACTGTCAAAATCGCGTCACCGCTGTTGCCCGGTGGCACAATGAAACGCGCCCATACCAGCGTGTCGTCAATCACGGTTTCGCGCCGGGATTGCGACCACATGCCCAGTGTCAGCGCAATATCGACGCGGCGCAGCGTGCCATCGCCGGGGATGATGGTGCTGATTTCCAGCGCTTGCCCGGTTTCGATCTGGCGTGTGCCGTTTGTGTTGTCGCGCAATTCCGGGCGGATTTCATCCTCTGCAAATGCACGTCCCTGTGCGCGAATAGCGTCGCTGACCGTGTAGCGTTTGCCCGCCGGATTGCCGTTCGCGTCGATGACATCCAACCCGGACGGGTTGGCCTGACTGTAGACGGTTAGCACCAGATCATAGGCATCTGGCGGCGAACCGGGCGGCAAGGTCAGCAGGGCGTAAGCCTGACCGACCTCGCCCGCATCCCAGCGAGAAGTTGGCGCATTGTCGGCGCGAGCGACCAGAGCGTCGGTGCTGGCGATGGTCCACCCCTGCGGATTCACGATCTCGGCGGCAACCCGGAAGTCCTCATTTGCCGCATCCACAAGTTGCCATGCCGTCCGCACGCAGACGCCATACGGCGAATCCATCACCCCGGCTTCTACTGGTATCAGGTCACGGTAGCCTGGATTGATCTGAAGTGAGCGGAAGTCGCCCACTTGCGGCGTGAATCGCTGCGAGGCCAGCCCGTAGAAGGTACGCAAATTACCCGGTGCGTTCCGCTGTGAGGCAGCGGTCAGAACACACGGGTACATGCCGCGTACATCAGCGGGGAGTTGGAACCATGTCAGCAACTCCACCGGGCCGCTGATTTCGCGCAGGCGTTCAAGGGCGGTCGCTTCGTCGGCGTACAATGGCAGGTTGACGAACGCGGCATCGAGATTATAGACCTGTCGATAGTAAAACTGTAGTGCGGGTTCCGTCTCGAAGGGCAAGACCACTGTAAAACCGGGCGGCAGTGCGGCATAGTAGCGGGCGAGTCCGTCAAAGTCGTCGTGCTGGTAGGCGCGTTCGGCACGGATTTCCGCGATGCTGGTGACAGAAGCCAGCGTTCCGGCGAGAACGAAGACGCTTACGGCAATCGTCCGCAAAGGCGATCTATGCGTTGTATCTACCCGTGAAACTATGCCGATACCCGCCACGATCAGAATCAGCGTTCCCGGCACAGACGCCACGAAATAGCGCGGGTGAAAGTCGATGTTGGCGGCGTAGATCAACGCGAAGCTGAACGCCGGAACCAGCAGGGCGTGTGAGAGCCATATCCACCGCAAGGGCAACCGATTAAACCACGAAGAAAGAAGGAAAGAAGGGATGTTCTCCCCCTCTCCCCTTGTGGGAGAGGGGGCCGGGGGGTGAGGGCGAGTAAAAATCAACAGCGCACCCGCCACGATCCCCACCGCACCGAGCGCATCCAGCCACCAGACGCCGCCCGCGTCGCGTAACTGTTGTAGGACGGGCAGCCAGTACGCATACCAGATATCGCGGATGAGGTCGATTCCCGGCTGTGGAACGGTGTTCAACGGCGTGCCCGACGGTGATTGAGTCAGCAGCCAGGGCACATACGCCAGCACCAGCGCGACCATTACACCCGACCATGCCAGCATCTTACGCCAGTCGCGGCGTAGCAGCCACACCACGCCAAGCGCGACGTTCATCCACACGACCAACGGAACCGTCAGATTGTGTGTGTAGAGTCCGAGCGTACCGGCGATGAACGGGTACGCCCACAGCGCACGCGGGACCGGTTCGCCGCGTGGATGCTGTAAAATACGCGCTGCCGCATCCAGCAACAACAGCGCGATCAGCGGTACGGCGACATAGGCGCGTACCTCCTGACTGTATTCCCACAATAGCGGCGAAACCGCGATCAACACCCCGGCAGCGATCCCTGTCGCCGCGCCGAACCAGCGCCGTGTGATCCACAGCGCCGCCGCGACGGTGACGACGCCAATCAGCACCGACACATAGCGAAATACAATCGGCGGCGCACCGCCTTCCATGCCGGATGCACGCCACAGCAGATGTCCGGTCACGTAGTAGAGATAGGGGGTGTTGTCGTCGGGGGTGAT
>DAOTXA010000476.1:0-3379 GCA_034435595.1 Anaerolineae bacterium
GGGTTCGAATCCCACTCTCCCCGCACATATTCTACACGCACCGGCACGCGATTCGCTGCCGGTTTTTGATTTAATATTGCCGGGTCTGTGTTGCAGTCCGCTGCTTTTAACTCCCTGCGGTCAAACCCTCCACCCATTTTATTTACGTTACCCGGCTCGTCTGGTAAAATCCACGCTCAAAGACATCTCCACCCGGTAAGTAAGGCACATCTATGACCACAGCTAACCCGACCCTTGATGCCCCGCCCGCGCCGCGTCCGGCCTTCCGGCTGACGCGCACGCTCATCTTCTCGGTGACATTTCTCATCGCGGGTGCATTGCTTCTGTTGACGACGCCTAACCAGATCGCCGGGGACGCTATCAGCACCCTGACTCTTGACGGCGGCCTGCCCAACATCGAAGTGCCCACCGTCCCCTATGCCATTCTTGTCGGCCTGCTGTATGCCGGCGGCGGCATCCTGGGGTTGTTGCCCATCCCCGCACTCGACCGCGTGCGCACGTCATGGCTCATCGTCAACGGAATTTTGATCATTCCCACGGTGTTGATCCTCGCCGCTGCCGGACAATCCACCAATCTGGTGACGATGCTGGCCTCCAGCTTCCGCGCCGCGACACCCATCATTATCGGTGCGCTGGCGGGCATCTGGTGCGAGCGATCCGGCGTGGTCAACATCGCCATTGAGGGCATGATGCTGACCGGGGCCGCGTTCGGCTTTATTGCCTATACGTTTGTGCTTGATGCTGTGCCCGGACAGGGCGGCCTGTACATCGGGATTCTGGTCGCCGTCGCCGCCGGGGGGATGATGGCGCTGCTGCACGCCTGGCTGTCGATTACCTTCAAAGTCGATCAAATCGTTAGCGGCACGGTGATTAACATCCTTGCGCTGGGCCTGACTAGCTTTTTGCGACTGGAACTGCTGGTCAACGCCGATGCCACACGCGGCACGTTGAGTCCGTTTTATGTGCTGGTAGAAGACGTGCCGCTGCTCGGTCCGTTTGCCGGGTGGCTGGCGGAACTGCCGATCATCGGGGAAGTTTTCTTCGCCGGGAAGCCGATTTTCATCAGTATGTTCTTCCTGCTGATCGTGACGCATACGGTGCTGTTCTACACCCGCTGGGGATTGCGCACCCGTGCCGTCGGTGAAAATCCCCACGCGGCGGATACGCTGGGTATCGACGTGATCCGCAATCGCTACATCAATGTGGTGATCGGCGGCATGGTAGCGGGGCTGGCGGGCGCATGGTTCTCGCTGGAAACGACCGGGACCTTCGATGACGGCATGACCAACGGCACCGGGTTTATCGCGCTCGCTGCCATGATCTTCGGTAAGTGGATGCCCTTCGGCGCGGCGGCGGGCGGCTTGCTGTTCGGGTTCGCCAGTGCGCTTGAAACCCGCTTCCAGATTCTTGACGTGCCCGTTCCGCCGCAGTTCGTGCAGATGACGCCCTACATCGTGACGATTGTCGTTCTCGCCGGGTTGGTCGGGCAGGCCATCGCACCAAAAGCTGATGGCATCCCCTACGAGAAGGAGTGAGACAAGGAAAACTACAATGAAGCGGAAATACCGCAAAGAACAGTTCGACATCCACGAGGATATTATACCGTTCCTCGGTATGCCGGATGAGCGAAAGGTCAAACGCTATATCAAGAACCTGAACAAGGCGTTTGCCCGGTCGCCAGAGGGTAAAGCGGTCAAACAGGCGACCGATGACCGCAATCTATCATGGGTAAAGATGTTTGTAGAGTTTGCCATTTTGAATCATGGTTTCACGCCGCCATATATCTACGATAGGTTGCTACGTGAGATTCTGTACGAAGATATTCCAGAAAGTGTCATTGTTGAACCAAAAGAAGCGCCCAACATCATCGCGCAGATCAAAGCATTCTGGGAATTTATCGAGCGTGAGTACCAACTTCAGACAGCGAAATTATGCCTGAAGGTGCTGAATCAGAAGAACATCGTCAAGCGATTAGAAGAGAAAATGGCGGATCGCAATCTTTACAGCACAGTGAAGCTTATTGCCATGCAAGCCATTGATCAGGGCGTTGATATTACCAGCAACAAAGAGATGAGCAAGTTTATTGAGGAGTACAACGCCAAAATCGAAGCCGGGGACAACCCACTTCAGGCGACGATTTCACCGGAATTACAGCAAAAAGCGGGTAAGATCAAAGCGCTCGCCGCACAAATCTGCACCGATCATCTAAACGACGAATACCGTGTACTGGCACAAAAACTCGCGGATGCCGTTTTGACGCTTCCAGTTCCACTGTTTGCCAAAGGCCGCGAAAAATCATGGGCGGCGGGCGTCGTGTACGCGCTGGCACAGGTGAATTTCCTGTTTGATCCAGCCAACGAACCGTATATGACCGCTACCGATCTCGCCAAAGCTGCCGGGGTTAGCCAGCAAACTGCCAGCAGCAAAGCCCGTGAAATCTCTGACGCCTTCGGCTTATCGTATTTCCATCCCGATTGGACACTCCCAAGTATGATGGGCGAAGGCTCTACGTTCGATTCTATACAACGTTTGCTGGGCAGCTTGCCGAACCTCGATGATGCGGCACCGGGCACGCTGTCAGGGAAACTACCCCAAAACGATGCAGATGTCACATGATCTTGTAGAGGCACGAGATTTCATCGTGCCCCTATCTGTGTAGTTGAGTGTCTACGCCAACATAGTTGAGTGTCTACGCCAACCACGCCAATAGCATCTCGTGAGACGCCCGAATATCCTCTGTCGGGTCGAACGTCTCCGGCTCGTGTTCAATCGTGATTGGCCCCGCATACCCGACCTGCTTCAACACTTCGACACATTCCTTGATCGGCACCACACCCGCACCAAAGCGACAGGTATCATGTGCGCCCGCCTCTTTTACGTCCTTGAGATGGATGTGAAACAGATGATCCTTAAGTTCGTTGATCGCTTGTGCCGCGTCATAGCCATTGGTCCCCCACCAGCCGGTATCGACCGCTGTGCCAATTACGCCGCCGCCCGTGTCGCCGATCTGCGCGAGGATGTCGGCAGGCGTCTTTTCGTTGGGGTGATTTTCCACACCCAGCCTGATACCGTGATCCGCCAGTAGTTTGACTGCCGTCGCATGATCTTCGGCGAGGACTCGCGTGCTGCCACCGAGGACTTCCGCGCCGAGGGCCTGTGCCAGCTTGCACGACTTTTCGAGGGTATCCGCCGTTTCCCCAAAGTTGCCTGCCAGACTCGTTACGGTCATATTGCGGGATGCCAGCGCGTCCTTTGCCATGCTGATATGATCGGGCGTTGCCCAGCGCGGATCAAGCACACCGATCCAGAGATCGACCGCGTCAAAACCGAGCGCCGCCGCATCCGCCAGCCATTCGTCAAAGCGATCTTTGAACGTTTC
>DAOTXA010000477.1:0-8907 GCA_034435595.1 Anaerolineae bacterium
CCACGATGTACTGGAGTTCTTTGGCGTCTGGCAAGCGCCAGTCATCAAAGCCCGCCAGTGACATCGACTCGCAATAGTTCAGTGCGGCGGGCCAATCCATGCCTGCACCGCTGTCGTTCTGCATCCACATGAGGCCGCTGCTGTTGTCGGTGATTGTGCCGTCGCCATTATCTGCGAACTGGTTGATTCCATACGGATTGCCGCGCACATAGTAGACGAAGTTGAGCTTATTTATGCCGCGCCCCCTATCAAATTTGGGATAGCCCTTGATGCGCCCGTCCGCCAGATTGAGGCCAAAGGCGGTTTCGCTGCCGTTCATGGTCGTGCTGACGTAGGTGTTGCTGCTCCAGAACTGCGCGTCGATGAAGCGCTCGCCCGCTGCTTCGTCGCCATACTCAAACACAAAAAAGTCGGTGTCGATATACGGAATCGAGGCATCGGCACTCATACCGGTGATGCCGGTAAAATCCATGAGGGTGTAAAGTTCCTTCATGGTCGGCACTCGCCAGTCGTCGTACCCGGCGAACATCATATAATCAGCGGTCGCTATCGCCTCTTCAAACGAGACTTTCTCACCCGGATCAGCGGTCCACATCAGTCCGGTGTTGAGGTCGCTAATCGTGCCATCGCCATTATCGACAAACGCAGGCGCGATCCCCTGATAGTTGCCGTCCTGCCCGAACAACCCTTCTCCCGGTTGCGGGCAGGTGATGCTGCCGCCACCGGTGTCATAACAGTAGCCTTGATTGGTATCCGGCGTGGACGCACTGGCGGTCATCGCACCCAGCAGCAGCACGCAGACCATGAGCAGACCCAGTTTTGTGCGCATCGGTTGTGTCTCCCTGTGTATATTGGTGGCTGGATGACTCTACGATATACGCAAGTTGTTCAAAAAGTGTTCAGATCGCAGTTTGTGGTTTCGACTCAGGCTGAAGCCTTGAGGCGGCGAAGAAAAGGCACACCTAAGTGTGTTTTCTAGCGCCTTTAAGTGCGCGGCAAACGAATTTGCCATGTTTCGCTACTGCCGCTACTTCAGTTGACGATCTCTATAATCTTTATAATCCGCCCAGACTCTTGAGCAATGAGTCGATGTGTCGCAGTGGAGTGCCCGCCAGTTCGCGCTGGATTTGCACGGTCTGCACGCTGATAAACACCACCCGTTCCACCAACCCGATAACGTAACGCTCGCCCTTGAAATTATTCGGGTTCGAGTCGAGGCCGCTTTCGGTATCCTGCGAGGTCTGGTACTGGTTGATCAGCCATTCCAGCGCACTCAGGTTGCCGATGCGATAGCCGAACGTGTCTTCAGGGATACCTTCGAGCGTAAAGGCGTCGTTGACGCGGACCGTATGCTTGTCAGGGTTCAGTTTCATCTTATCCACACGGAAGGAAACGGTCGTATAACCGTCGTGCTGCCAGTTAAGCGTGAACTTGCGTGTCGTCTCGTAATCGAGGTGTAGTTCTGCCAGCTTTTCGCCCGCTTCGGCAAATTTGCGGAACGCCTTTACATCACCCACAAAGGGGATGCGCGGCAGGTCGTGGCGGGTGACGTTGGCGCAGCGCATCCGGTAGGTGGGATGGTGCAGCAGCGCATAAATGTAGTGGAAAATCTGCCATTTGCTGATTTTGGCGTCGTCGTACTCATCACGGAAGCGGGTCAGCACCCAATCGGCGATGTTATCGCGGCGATTGCCCCCGTCCTCGTCGTAGATATACAGCGGAAAGCACTGTGTACCGGGGTCCGGCAGCGAAACGGGCATTCGCCCCACCATCAGCGCGAACACCGGCGCTTCCGGCGCGATACGTGTCCAGATAAGGCGATTCTCTTTTTCCGTCTCTGTCGTAGGGAAGGCCCGTGGCGCGATGCCTTTGTTAGTAATAAAGCTGTCATCATAGTAGCCGAACTTGCGCGTGAAGGGCCGGTATTGCACTTCGCGGATGTGTTTGGGGTCGAACACAATATTCTGATACTGGTTTAGATAGGCCGCCAGCCGGATGCGGTCGAAGTTGTAGGTAATGGCGTCACGCTTGACCTGCAAGCCATTGTTCCACTCTTTGAAAATGCGGATCACGTCCATGCCAGAGGCCACACGCGTATCCTTGCTGCTATCGACCGAGCGGCGCATCAGCCATGTATGGCGGTCATCCGGCAGCAGCACATGCCATTTCAAACTTTGCAGCACGCTGACCTCGGCGGTCGCCACGCCGGGATTGGGGGCCATTTCCCCCAACCACTGCAAGATATCGATGCGATGCCACGCTTCTGGCACACGATAGTAGTACAGGCGGCGGTTCTTGTGCTTGGCAGAGCGGATTGCCAGGGTGATGCCGATTTCGCGCTCGACGCCACGCAGTGCCTGTGTCGAACTTCCGCGTAGATCGACATGATACACACGGGTAAAATCCTCCAGCAAGCGCTTGCGCACGCCATCAAAGGCGTCTTGATCGGTAAAGCGATTGTCGGTAAACAGGCAGACGACGCCGTCACGCTGGCCCAGCCGATCCGTCGCCCAGCGCAGAAACTTGATGTAGGCGTCTTCCGGGGCAGATTTCGCCGCGCCGGTGATGTCGCCGTTTACGTAGGTGGTGCGGACCTGTTTGTCGATTTCGGGATAAAGACGGTTGCGCGTGGTGTCGTTTTCGCTCAACTGGCGCAGATCGTAGGGCGGGTCGCCCACCAGAATTGTGACCTCGGCATCGCGCTGCTGTTCGATACGCTCGGCGTTATCGTCGGTCGGCACGCCCCCGGCGGCCTGCCCGGTCAGCGTCAACGTATCCACAAAACCCAACCCGCCAAAGGGCGTGGCCTTGCCCGTCCGCGCATAGTAAACATGCTCGATATGCAGCGCCGCCAGATAATATGGCAGCAGCGTGACCTCATTGGCGAACAGACGCTCGTTGTACAGCGTTGCCAGGTCTTTTTCGCTGGTGCGGCGCAGTATGTTGGCGACGAAGTTCCCGGTCCCCGCAGCCGGGTCCATCAGCACGAAATTGTCGCTGGCGGGGGTGCGCGTAAACTCGGTTTCCAGCACTTCCAGCACCAGTGCATTCATAAAATTGACAATCGACTGCGGCGTATGCACAGCGTCCCGCGTATCGACGATGTCGATGCTAAATCCACGGAAGAAGTGCTCGTAAATGGTGCTGATAAAAGTCTCGCTATCGTGGAACACGGCGAGTTTGGTGGCGGCTTCTTTGGCGGCGTCATACAGTGGTTGCAGCGGCTTGAGCGTCGCCTCGCGGTCGAAGTTGGAATCGGATAGCGCGACGATCACCTTGTCGATCTCGCTGGCGATGAGGTTGCGTTTGACGAAGTCCTCCAGCTTGAACCCGGCTTGTAGCAAAGGCAGTGCCAGTACATGCTGGATGAGCATTTCATCGACGGCATCCTGCCGGATGTTGGGGTTAAGTGCGCCACGGCACAATTCGAGGAACACCTCGTACAGGCCGATGAACTTGGGGTTCTCGCTGTGGGCGGCTTTGATCGCTTTATCGATGGCATTGCCGACCCCGGCGACCAGTGGCTTGATTTCGCCGGCAACTTTTGCGAAACCGTCGAAGGCGGCGTTCTCGCAGGAGAAGAAACGCGTCAGCAGTTCTGCCACCGCTTTCTTATCGCTCAACGCCTCAACGCGGCCTACTTCCTTCCCCTCCTGGATGAGCGCCATTTCCTCTGTATTGGCGACAAGCAGATTGTCCAGGGGGTAGGTCCCGGCGATGGTTACGGGCAGGGATGTATCTTGCGGCAGGGCACGCCAGTACCCGCGAGGCAATCCCCACTGGTCGCGTATGGTCCCGTCCATGTCATAGCGCTGGCTGCGGTGGATCAACTCGCCACCGATATCAACCTTCCATCCGCCAGCAGCGGTTGTCGCCTCTAGCAACGCGCCCAGCGCGTACCGCTTCTGGCCTTCATCGTCGCCGTTCAAGCGACGCGTATATTCTTCGAATGCTGCGTGATTTGCAGATATTTTGATTGGCATGGGTTCACCTGCTACTCCGGCTAATTCTTATGTTACTGAATCACTTGTAGGATGCAACAAATCAGCGCATATTTTTTCCGAATTTACGGTTTGTAATGGTTGGTTTTCAGTCATGCAAGCCCCCGAAATTTACGGGGTTTGTAGATGATTTTAACACCGTTCAAACGTAAAACATGCGATAATGAAGGTAGAACGTATGTTTGGTTTAAAAGGCCAATCGCATGAAACCCACGAACATTAAATCCCTACAGGCCCAGAGCCGTCATTTAAGTGCGCGGCTTGTGGATAAGCATACAATGGTGGTCGAAAGCACCACTAATCCCACCGCCAACCATGTGGTAACGGTGCGCTTTGGTGCGAACGATCAGGTCTATGCACGTTGTACGTGCGAATGGGCGACGCACAATGGCATCGCCTGCTCGCATGTGATGGCTGCGCTGGAATATCTGGCGAGTTTGAAGGAACGCACACTCAGCTTTTGGCCCACGCAGGATGACGCGCTGCGGCAAAAGCAACGCGTATTCTATCTCTCCGGCGGCACTAACGATGACGGTCAGCGCGGCGTTTGGATTACGAGCCGTGCGGGGTGATGCTTCGCACACTTAAGGGCGGGGGCTTCTGAGCCACGCTTGCGGCGACATAACACTGCCTTTGTGGAAGACGCTATGCGGTAGGGTTAAGAAGGTGTTTGAGAAGTGTGTGGTGGCTTCGCCCCCGGTAGCTTTCAACTAGCTTCTAGTCCTCCCACGTCTCCCACGGGAACGGCTCGTTTGCCTTGACCTTGACCCTCGTTTCCGGCTTTGCCGGTTCGGTAGATGGTTTGCGCCGAATGCGTGCCTGCGTGTTGAAGAAGCGTTTCTCTGCCCGATTGCGCAGGGTCGGTTGCACAAAGCTGTACCAGGCAGACGCGGCGAACATCGCCAGCGCGATGACTGCCCAGATCATCGCCCACGCCGACCCCGGTAGTGCCGGGGCGACTTCGGCGGAAAAGGCCGCCGCGTCGTTGCGGATCGTGACGCCGTTGACGGTCAACCCGGCACCGCTGGCACTCATCACGTACACCAGGTCAAACACGGCATTGAGGGCCGTCATCAGCGCGAGAACGTTGAGCACGACGAAATTGACTTCGAGGCTTTTCACCTTCCAGCCCATGCCAATCAACGCCGCACCGCCGATGACCCCAACTGCCAGTGCAATCGGCAGGCCGTCGGTGTCGGGCCGCGCAAACAGCAGCGAGAACATGATTAAGCCCGCGCCGAGGAACATCGCAATCGCCCGTGGACGTTTAAGCCGGTTGGATAAAAAGAACAGCGCCGCGCCGAAGAAGGCCGCACCCAGATAGCCCGCAGGCAAAATGAGCGCTCGTGAACCGCCGATGGTCGTGGCGATGCCGGAGCCGTCAGCGTTGACGCTGAAGCCAACGACATCACCACCAGAAAGCAGTGCGGCGAGTCCGTGACCGGCTTCGTGGATGTAAGTTACGAACAGTCGCAGCGGATAGACGATGAAACTGAGCTGGGGTACGTTCCACAGGATGTAAACGAGCACTGCCGCCACCAGCGACAGCGTAAAGGCGTGTCTGCGATTGAGCGCGGTACGAGTCGGATTTTCGGTGATGGGTTCACGCATGGGCACCAGTGATTATCCCGGTTGATTGACCGTTAAACACATATACGCGAATTAAGTTTCTACAGTTGCGAACGCAACACAGGCGAGTCGAATAATGATGAAGTGATGAGATAAGGCCGCAGGGCTGAGTATCGAGTGTGCGGTGAAACTTATCGCTCTGGCCCCGGCCTCATCACTGAGTTTACTGGACTGAGTTTACTGGCTTCTGGCGTAGACTTCGACCAGACGGCGCAGGACATGCTCTTGATCGAGGCGGGCGCGGAACTCGGCATCTCGCTTGCGTGCCGGGTGATGGCGGTCCTCATGTACGAGCGCCTGCCATCCGCATACACGGGCAGAAAAGAAGGCCCCGGCGCTGGCATCCGGGTCAGATTCGGCAGCGGCCTGCACCAGATTCGAGAACTCGAACAACGCGGCGACGGCTGCCGTACCCATTTTGCCGTGTCCGGCTAATTCATCTGCACGTACCTTGATGGCGGCGGCAAGCTGCTTCAGGGTGAGCAGATCGTCAGCGTCGTGCAGCGCAGCCCCGGCCCCGGCTAGATTCGTGCCTGCCAGCAGGTCTGCCAATGCCGGACGCGCCTGTTCCATGACACACCATGCCATAAAGCGCTCGCGCAGCCTTCTGGGTAGTACTTTATTGTCCAAATGATCGAGCATTGATACGTGTTTCAAGACCGTATTCCTCATGCTGGTGTCCCCGTGTTTATAGAGGATAACACAGAATTACGGTTTGGAACCTGTTAGCTTGTCACCGGAAGAGTTTGTTTTCCATGAAGAAATTGTCTCAATTCTTGACACAAACTTCAAAGTCTCCTTATAATTCGAGTATGTTTGAGCAATATGCACTCGCTCTAAGCCCCACCCTTACTGTCCATCAACCGCTATCGGGAACATTATCTATCATGTCCTCAACTCCCGAACGCTATTTGAGTAATCGCGTCCTCAAGTTAAACGTCGGCTTTTTATTGAGTGATAGCGCCCATTCGCGCAATCACGATTCTATGTTGGATTTCCCGGCGGTGCGAGTCGCCGATGATGTCCTGCTACACTACGTTCGCGGTCCACTGCGATTAAACCGGACGAAAGAGGGTGTGCTGGTACAGGCACACATCGAGACACAACGCGCTGGCGAATGCACGCGCTGCCTGGACAATTTCGACCACAATCTCGAATTCGACATCGAAGAACTGTATGCGTACCACAGCGATGTGGATACAGAATTTCGTATCGACGATGATAGCGTCCTCGACCTGAACCCATTGCTGCGGGCAGAGGTTTTGATGGTGCTGGATGGTCAGGTTCTGTGTCGTGAGGATTGCGCCGGATTATGCCCGGATTGTGGGGCCAATCACAATCACACACACTGCACCTGTGCAGATGACAAAATTGACCCGCGAATGGCGGTGCTCAAGCAATTGCTTGATTCGGACTCATAGTCGAATGTTCACACCGGGCGGCCTGACGAAACAATTCGCAATAAACCGGCTCGACCCAACATAAGTAAACGGGGCCAGTGTTGGTTTGGCAGAGCAACAACGACTGGCGATCCACCCGAAAAACCAGATTGAATTATTTATTATAAGGAAATTGTGGGGGTGTATGGTGACAAACTTCGATAGCGAACTGGGCGGTGACAACTTCAAGCGGTTGGATTACCTGGACAACGACGAAACCGCGTTTGACAGTAATTTCCTCCGTCTTAGCAACGACGACGACCCCGAATATGATGACGCCCTGTTTAGCGAAGAAGATGAAGACCTGGACGACGATGACGATTTTGACGACGGCGATCTGTCGGATATGTCGTCCAACGACACCGTCGGCCTTTATCTCAAAGAAATGGCCCGCGTGCC
The DNA here is from genome assembly GCA_034435595.1 of Anaerolineae bacterium. GTDB lineage: Bacteria > Chloroflexota > Anaerolineae > Aggregatilineales > Phototrophicaceae > JAVJSU01. The sequence goes on from DAOTXA010000477.1 coordinate 7,469, forward strand.
GCTCCTCAACACCGAAGAAGAAGTTGACCTCGCAAAACGCCTCGAAAGTGGCATCAATGCCGAAAAGAAATTGATGAAAAACCCCGACCACGCCAAAGCCACCGAATGGACGATGATCGTGCAGGACGGCATTCTCGCCCGCGAACATCTCATCAAGGCGAATACGCGGCTGGTCGTTTCGATTGCCAAAAAATATATGAATCGCGGTGTCCCCTTCCTTGACCTGATTCAAGAGGGCAACCTCGGCCTGATGAAGGCGGTCGAGAAGTTCGACTACCGCCGGGGCTATCGCTTTAGCACCTATGCGACCTGGTGGATCCGCCAGACGATCACACGCGCCATCGCCGACCAGGGCCGCACGATCCGCGTGCCCGTTCACATGAGCGACCGCATCCGCAAGCTGTACCGCGTTGTCCGCGAACTGGAGCAGGAACTCGGTCGCAAGCCGGATGTCGAGGAAATCGCAAAAGTCATGGACCTGGAACCGCGCAAAGTGCAGTGGATGCTGCGTGTCTCCTGGCAGCCGCTCAGTCTGGAGCATCCGGTGGGTGAAGATGAGGACAGCGAACTGGGCAACTTCATCGAAAATGACTCCTCGCCCACGCCTTCACAAAGCGCCTATGACAAACTGCTGCACGAAAAACTCGAAGAACTGCTCGCCACGCTGACCCCGCGTGAGGCGCGTATCCTGCGCCTGCGCTTTGGCCTGCAAAATGGTCGCAGCTATACGCTGGAAGAAGTCGGGCAGAAGTTCGGCCTCACCCGCGAGCGCATCCGCCAGATAGAAGGCCGCGCCCTGCGCCGCCTGCGCCATCCGCGCCGCAGCCGTCAACTGCGCGACTATCTGGGATAGATGCACAAGCCCGACAAACAGCCAAACATAAACGGACGCCTGCGATGAGGCGTCCGTTTTTAATGGCATTGTGTGGCAAAATTATCTACTGTGTGATTGCCGATAGACACTGCTCAATCGTATTGAGCATGACCGGAGCGGGACACGGCTTCATCAACGCGTGGTCGGCACCGATTTGTTCGATGTAAGTACGGTTTTGCATTTCCATGCTGGCACTATGCATAATCACGGGGATATGGCTAAGTGTGCGGTCGCTTTTGAGTCGCATACACACCTCTCCACCAGAAAGCCCCGGCATCATATCATCCATGACTACGACGTTCGGCTGGTGATTGTACACCTGATTCAGACCGTCCTGCCCGTTTTCCGCGACGATAATTTCGTACCCTGCACGTTCCAAAATGATTGACAAGATGCGCCGCATACCCTCTTCATCGTCAATAATCAGTACTTTGTGCGACACGGTGTTCCCTCTTACTTAAACAAACCAAATTGATATGAACTGTATTCTAGCACGCAAGGTGTGGTCTTAACTGACGCTCGTATCAATTTATTCTGAATTTTATTGATACTTGAGGTGTGACGG
>DAOTXA010000478.1:0-2294 GCA_034435595.1 Anaerolineae bacterium
GCATAACGGACGCGCAATTGCGCGTCCCTACGGATCACGGTAAGGATTGTTGGGTTGATGCCCCTGCGAACAACGCAATCCAAGAGATACACATCAGGCGCGGGAATTGGCACATCAATATTGTAGGGACGCGCTACAGCGCGTCCGCCGAAATAATGCGCTCGCATAAACAGCAGAAAATTCACGATGACCAAGCACCTTCCACAGCGCAAATCACCTCGATTGCAGGGCTATGATTACACAAAGGCCGGGGCCTATTTTGTGACGATTTGCTGTCATCAACGACGGCATCTATTCGGGCGGATTGTAGAAGGCGAGATGATACTCAACCAAAGCGGGCAAATTGCGGCTCAATGTTGGCTGGACATCCCCCATCATTTCTCAACGATTGAATTAGATGCCTATGTCATCATGCCGAACCATATGCACGGCATTCTCGTCCTGACCGATGGCGTAGGGACGCGCTATAGCGCGTCCGATAAGCCACCCTCATTAGGGCGTGTCATCAACGTCTACAAGGGTGCCGTCACCCGACAAATCCGGTGTGTGCCTCAAACACACCAATCTGGCAGGGACGCTACCATGACCATATCATCCGCGATGAAAACAGCCTGAATTATGTCCGCCAGCAATCCCTAGCGCTGGTACGAAGATTCGCTTTACAGCGCATAACGGACGCGCAATTGCGCGTCCCTGCATAGCGCCTCTTTCTGCACACCACCCGCCATCTGTGCAACCCTGTGGACCTGCGTATCATGCGATCAATGACCCCCCTGCCACTTGACGCTATCGCCATGCGCCGCGATTCGCTACACTTGGGCGCGAATCACATGATGACCCACAGCGGAGACAGGCATGGCAGATACAGCACTGATTACGGGCGCGTCCGGCGGCATCGGCGCAGAACTGGCGAAGGTCTTTGCCCAAAACGGACACGATCTGGTGATCGTCGCCCGCAGCCAGGATAAGCTCATCCAACTGGCGAACACGCTGCAATCCGCGCATGGTGTTACGGTGCAGGTCATCGCCATGGATTTAGCGCAGCCCGACGCTGCACAGCGCCTCGTTGACGATCTCGGTGACACGCAGATTGACCTGCTGGTCAACAACGCTGGAATCGGCAACTTCGGTCTGGTCCACGAAATCCCTGTGGAAAAAGCCCTCGACCTGCTCCAACTCAACGTCGTGACGCTGACTCACCTGACCAGGCTGCTGCTGCCGTCAATGGTCGCACGCGGGCACGGGCGGATCATGAACATTGCATCTACCGGAGCGTTTACGCCCACCCCGTATTTCTCAGTCTATGCGGCGACAAAAGCCTACGTCCTGTCGCTATCCGAGGCGATGGCGCAGGAACTATCCGACACCGGCGTCACGGTGACGGCATTATGCCCGCCGCCCACACACTCTGATTTCTGGCAGCGTGCAGACGCCAGTACGTCCAAATCACTGGAAAAGAGCGTACTCCGCGCCGACCGCGTGGCGAAAGCGGGCTATCGCGCCATGATGAAGGGAACACCCGTGTACATTGTCGGCGGCGAATTTCGTGCTCGTATCTTGCTCTCGCGCCTGCTGCCGAGAAACTTTGTAGCGCGTTATGTCATGAAATATGGCGAACCCGCCGGGTCTTAGTCGTCGGTTCGATTTCATAAAGGAGTTTGACTCAATGGAACAAAATCCTGCCACTGAAGAAAAACCGCAGGTCTTAATTGGCGATCCGCCGGAACTGCCGGTCATCCTGCGCTGGATTGCGCTGGTCGTCATGCGCATTCTCGGCTGGAAGGTCGTCGGCGATCCGCCCCCTGTCCCCAAAGCTGTCATCATCGCCGCGCCACATACCACCAACTGGGATGGCTTCCTCGTCGTGATGGCGTCGTGGGTGGTGCGCGTACACATGCGCTGGATGGTCAAGGTGGAGTGGACGCGCTACCCCATTATTGGTCCGCTTGTGCGGGCAACCGGGGCGATGGGCATTGACCGTTCCGGCAGCTTTAACACCGTAGAACTGGCGATCAAAGAGTTAAATGAACGCGACCGTCTGGCGCTTTTGATCCCGCCGGAAGGCACGCGCCGCAAAACCGATCACTGGAAAACCGGTTTCTACTGGATCGCACATGGGGCAGGTGTGCCGCTGCTGCCCGCCAAGATTGATTACCATAAAAAGACGCTCGACATCTCTGGAGAGTTGATTCACACTACCGGGGATATTGACGCCGACATGCAGGTCATCTGGGCTGCCTACGACGGGGTACAGGCCAAGCATCCTGAAAAAGAGAGCGACAAGCGCCTGCGTC
>DAOTXA010000479.1:0-4672 GCA_034435595.1 Anaerolineae bacterium
CGCCGATCAAACCATCAGTGGGTGGGGCGGGCCAGCCGAACTCGGTGATTTGTGCCGTATATACAAGCTCAAAGGTGTCGAGCATCTGCTGTACGAACGCGGGATCGGCAGCGTCAATGCCTGCCGTGGTGAAGTGGATGCGGAAATTGGCAGAATCCAGGGTTTGTACGGGGCCGCTGAACTGCGGGCGCAAGGCATCGTATTCAGCATAGATGCGGTCTGCTGAAACTACAGAGATGGTCAATTCAAAGTCTCCGCTCGTACCAGAGATATTAGTCAGGCGAACGGTGTATTGACCGGCTTCTTGCGCGATGTATAGCAGATACGAGTTGAGCGTCGTTGCGTCGCGGTCGTCGTTGGAGGCGACTTCCTCCTCGTTGGCATCCAGCAAGAACACGTAGGGGTCCAGGTCGCCGGAGGTCGTCACTGCGCTGACGATCACACCCTGTCCGGCACCGAGTTGCAAGGGATAGAACTCGTCTGGCACGTCGTTGCCCATGTATCCGGTGTAGACATCGTTATTTTGCGCCAGTGCGGTAAGCGAACCCAGCATGAACAGAAAGACCATACTCAACAACAAAAATGCACGTCTCATGAAGCGCTCCGTCTCTATGAAAAAGGCCGCAAAGCATTGCGATTGAATGATTTTCAGTCTAGCAGAGAACGCAAAATTACACCGTTAACGCGGATAAATTTCCGAAACTTGTAAATTTTGCGTTCTAAACTGTTATATTCGACTACAAACCACCGACTGGTGGATGTATATTTCTCTTAAAAGTGCTATAAATTGGTTGGGGACATCTATCATCCTCTTAAAAGATGAACTACTGTTCTCATGTTTCGAGGAACGAAGGTGCGCACGGGGCCATTCATCCTCACCCGGTCAGCGTTTGACTGAATGTGGATTTCCGTGCGGATTTATCGAGAGGAAAACTACATTATGGTGCGCTTGGACGATGCCTCCACGGTCGATTCCGAACCGACAGCAGGGTTCAACAAGGAATGCGTATCCGTCATTTATGGCTGGCAAGGGGGCGACATGCCCTTCAACGATGCTGTGACCCGGATGCATACTCTGTTGACTGAAGCGCGGGGTTCCGGGCATGTGGCAAATCAGGCCCGTGCCGAACACGGCCTCGGCTATCTGGAACACTATCGCGGCAACCTGAACACCAGCATCCGCCACTACGAACAGGCGCGTAGCCTGTATTTGCGGGCGGGCAATCGGGGCCGCGCCGCCAATATCGACCTCAATCAGGGCGAAAACTACCGCTTTAAGGGCGAGTTTAAACGGGCGCGGCGTCTGTACCGCTCTGCGTTTGAAACCGCCAGCGAACTCGGCAATCTGCGCCTGCAAACCATTTCCGCTGTCAACGAGGGATTGGTCCTCCTATCGCAGGAAAAACTGGATTCCGCGCACCGGGCATTTGAACGCGCCTTCGACCTTACCACTCGCTGGAACGAGGATCAAACCTCACTGGCGGGGATTCTGTGCGAACTCCATCACGGGATGGCGGTCATTCATCTGGCCCGCGACGAGCATCAGATCGCACTGGAGCACGCGCTCAAGTCACTTGAAGCCGCGCAGGCCACGCGCCAACCGCTGCAAATCGGTTACGCCAACCGCACGATGGGCGAGGTCATCACCGCGATGAAACAGCAGCCGAACAACACCGTCACCGATGACGAAGACGAGTACTTCCGCCTGTCGATTGGCGCATTCCGTGATATGGACGCCGACGCCGAACTCGCCCGTACCATGTTCGCGCAGGCACGCAGTCTTGCCATCCGTGGACGCCGCACGACTGCCGCACGAAAGCTCCAGCAGGCGATGATTATCTTCACCCGGCTGGGCATGGTCGATGACGCCGCCCGCGCCGCCGAAGCGCAGTTGGCGGTGATTTAACTCAAGTACACATTCAAACGAAATTTCGTCGCCGGATGCATACGTGTCCGGCGATTTTTGTTGATTGAGATGGGAGCAATTATAGTTGCCGCCAGATGCTGAAGCAATCTGGCTCTGCAAAATGCCAAGCGCACCAAAGGGCGCTAGTTCAGTCCTCTTTGGTAGACCTGGGTTTCTAATAGTCTCATGGCTTCAGCCTGCGGTTAACAACCACGCATTAATGCAAAAAGACCGTGCCGCGCATTTCCATTGGCAGCGAAAAAATCCACACGCCGACTGCCGTGAGTCCGAGCAGCAGCAGCATCCACGGCAGCAGGCCGGGGACCGCGTCCCGGCGATAGAGGCGAAGCGCAACTCGCTGCGCAATCCACGCACTCCACAAAAAGCCGCCGACCAGCGCAAGCACCTGCACGAATCCGACGGTTGATTCGGGGAGTCCGCCCATCGTCCAATCCGGTTGACCGAGGAAGGTGATTCGATGGTCCAGCAAAAAGTTCTGGAACACGGGGACGATGGTCAGCGCACCGATTAAAAAGTGAAAGCCGTAATGGGCGATCCAGATGCCGAATCCGACCGGAATGAAAGCGGGCGCAAAGGCGGCGACCGTCTCGCGCTGACTGTACTTTTTGGTTGCTCCGGCAGCGCGACGACTCAAATAGGCTGCGGATAGCGTCAACGTCAGCGGAACCAGCAGTCCATTGATCATGAACAGCAGCGCCAACACGACGAATTCACGCAACGATGCTTCCAGTGCATCAAGGCCGAGGAAATCGGAGACTGTTCGCATCAGGTCGAACACTGGCGGAACCATCCCGAAGGCGTTGAACAGCCCCAGAAACGACAGACCGATTACCAGCATCGACACGTCCCAGCGTTTGGGCCACGCGCCCGGTTGAAGCAGTTCGCGCCCCGGCACACGTGCCATTAACGCCACGTTGTCATGCGGGCACGCCCGCACGCAATCCAGACATAGCACGCAGTCGAGGTTGCTCTTGATCTGCGGCACGAATAGCTCGGTCCCACACCCCGGCGTGCCCTGCGGACCGTGAACGACTTCGACCTGTTTCACGCCACCGTCTAAAGTGGGGATTTCGTCTATGCGGATGGCGGTCTGTTCGGCGTAACTGCCGTTGACACACTCTTTACCCACGCACGACGCGCAAACGTCGAGGTTTTTGGCGGTGATCTGTGTGGGTGAGGCGGTCGAGTAGACGAAATTGAACGTCCCCAACGGACACACGTATTTGCAAAACGCCGATTCTCCAAAGAAGGCTTCCAGCGCAAATGAGGCAACAAAATAGGCGACGATCAGCCACGCCGTCAGCGCGGGGGACGCCCATAAATCCAGCCATTCGTAGGCGAAGAAGATACCGAACAGCGCGGCAATCGCCAGCCACTTATTTCGCAGCAGGCGCGGAAAACGACGTTTGCGCAGGCTCAGGCGTTTCGCCAGTGTGCGGGGGATGGTGAACGGGCAACCCATGCAGAACAGGTTGCCCGCCAACAGAATCGCCAGGACGACGATGCCGCGATAGTGGACCCAGGGCGCAACGGTGGCGAGATTCTGCGCGGCGAGTTCCGGCCCGGTGAATCCATCGTAGATCAGCAGGGCGGCGACGATGAAAAACGGGGTTTGCAGCACCAGACGCCCGGTTCGCATCCGGGCGATCTGGCGCAAACCGGGCAGTCTCAGCAGATCGAAGGCCCCACGCGGACGGTAGAGTTCGCGCTTGGCGGCGCTCATTCGTCGCTGCCGTCAGACTCGCTTTCAGGTGTCGCTTCTGGTGTGGATTCCATCTCCATGCCGTCCATGTCCATCGGTTCGACGACCATGTTCTCGGTGATATTGAGCGTGAACTGCGTGGACGCTTCAACAGCCTCTTGACCGTCTGTTTCAGGGAAGCCGGCATCCACAGTCAGGATCCACTCGCCGCCCATCGTCCAGCCGAAGGGGATCAGCCAGACGCCCGGTTCGGTGGATTTGAAGTCCTCCAGCGCTTCGGGGCTGTCGTATTCGACAATCACGGGGACCATACCCGCATGATTCATGTCGCCGCGCACCGATAGCGACTCAACGGGCAGTTCCTCGCCATCATCGTTCAGGATTTCGACGATCAATACCTGCATCCCGCCCGATAATTCAGACGCCTGAACATCAATATTCACGTTATCAGCAGAAAGGGTTTCGTTGGATTCGCGGCATCCGGCGGCGATGAGAGCGACAATGAAGAGCGCGAGCAGAAAAACACGTTTGTTCACAATACATCCTCGCAATATTTACATTGTGAAATCTTGAACGTGAGTCTACCAGTTTCACACGCGGAAGGGTAGAGAAATCGGCGGCGGATCACAAAATCAACAGGCATCAAGGTGAGACATATAGCTTTTAGAAGCCATTTGAGAAGGTCGTAGTGACAGCGGTCCAGGACGGCTTTTGTGTTTAGCTAAGAGCGCGAACAGCTACCCCCACAGGGCGATCACGTTCTAATTTCCCCTCACCCCGGCGCTTCGCGCCACCCCTCTCCCACAAGGGGCGAGGGGAAAACCGTCTTTCTCCCCCTCACCCCCAGTGAGCGCAGCGAACGGCAGTATGAGAGGGGGCGGGGGCTGTCACGGGTAGGTTTTTAATGGTTGGTCGTTTCGTGTCATTCCGCCAGACGCTAAAGCGATCCGGCTCCGAAAAGACAAGCCCACCGGAAGGGGCTAAATCCCGAAGGGCGGCGCATTTGGCCCCCTTTGGTGGCCCTGTTCCTTGTCGTAGCCTTG
>DAOTXA010000480.1:0-13816 GCA_034435595.1 Anaerolineae bacterium
CCAGGCCGCAACGTACAGCGCCATTAGGATGATCGTCACCTGTCCTGCTCGCAATGCGGGCAAAAACGGCGGGAAAAGGATAATCGCGGCGACGATTGCTATGCCCAGATGCTTGTTCGGTGCGGCAGTCTTTAGCGCGAATGTAGCTGCAACCAGCAGCAGCAGATTCCCGACAACCCAGACTCGAAACAATGTCGTTTCGTCCCCATTTGCAAACAGGCCAAACGCCTGTGCTGTCAGCGGAGGATACAGATAAGCCCATGCGCCTTCGTGACCCGTATACGGATTGTCGCCACTGACGAGATCGCGTCCGGCTTCAAGATATACACTGAAGTCGATGCTAAGCCTTTCGTTATCCGCAGAGTCGGGCAGCGCAAATCTGAAAAAATAAAACACAAGGATCAGCAATGCGCTTGCTGTGATAACTCTGAATAACATCTGTTCTTTTTGCTGTCGTCTGCGTGCCGGGGATTTTCTCAATGTGTCTCTGCCTATAACCTGCGAACGAGTGCAATTCCATCTGAGCATAGCACTGCACTGATGCAAATAACACAAAGATTGGTGCCTGAACATGAGTTCAAAACGAGACGTTCCGGTCAGCGTGGCGCTGGCGGCAACGTCGATGGTGATACGCTGCGAACTGTGTTGAACGGGCGCGCCGGTGAGTAAAAACGCCAATTGAGAGGGCGCGCAGGCCCTCCCCTTTGTTTGTGATACAGCATGCAGATAGCTGTTAAAGCGGCTACTGCCCTAGCAACCCCTGAATATCCGGCCCGACCGCGATCATAATATCCGCGCCGGGAGAATTGCCGTCACCGGGGCGGATGCGATCCCACGGGATGCCGAGCAGGGTCGCCAGATAGCGGGCGGTCCATGTGTTGCCGGTGTAGTCGCGGATGGTCGTGCCGATGCCCTCGGCGGGGTCTACATTGCCCACGCCCTGTACATCCACACCCTGAAGGTTCAACCAGTCGCGGGTTTGTCCGGCGAGTCCGGTAATATCGGTGTTGTTAAAGACGACGATGGACGCGTTCTCCTGATCGGCGCGGCTGCGTAGTTCCGACAGGGTGATATCGGTGTTGATGGGGTTAAAGGCCGCCTGTACTGCCTGCGATAAGCCGACCTGATTGGGGATCAAGACCTGTGTTCCGTCCGACGCAGTCCCGAAGTTGACGTGACGTGTGTCAATGCTCTCGAAGGTGATGTTATCGCGGGGGAAGCCGCTGACCAGTCGTCCCAGACTCAGGATATCTTCAATCGATAGGCTGGTGACGAAGTTTTCCTGTAGTTCGTTGTACAACAACGGAATCTGCGTGACGAAGTTGGCGATGCCGCCGACACTCAACACCTCGCGACGAACCGCATCCAACACCTCTTGCTGGCGGCGGTTGCGGTCAAAGTCTGCGCCTTCGGTGGCGCGGGTGCGTGCGTATTGCAGCAGGCGCTCGGCATCTAAATCCTGACAACCGGGCGTGAATTCCACCACGATGGTACCGAATCCAGCGTCAGGATAATCAGGGTCAAAAATGCGTTCTTCCACACAGATTTCGATACCATCCGGCGCGACAACATCCACCACGCGCAGGAACACCTCGAAGTTGATGCGGACATAATGATCCGTGCGCACGCCGAGGTTCTGGCGGACGGTTTCCATCGCCAGACCGGGGCCTTCCAGCGGCGGGACGGCGTTGATGTCGCCGAGATAGTTGGCGGTCGTCACTTTGCCGTTGTTAAAACCGGGAATATCCACCCACAGGTCGCGGGGGATTGACAGCACGCCAATGTGTTGCCGCGCCGGGTCAATATTGACCAGAATCATGGTGTCGGTGCGGTAGGCATTTTCGGGTTCTTCAACCGCGCTGCGCTGGTCGATGCCCATCATGAGAATCGTCGTGCTGCGCGGATCGTCCCACACAGGGATATTACCCAGCGGGTCAACTGTCGCGGATGGTCCGGCAGTGGGTTGTGGTTGCGGGGTAAAGGTGACGCCCGGTTCCGGCGTATTGGTCGAGACTTCCGGCGCGAGGGCAACCGCCGTACTCGCCAGCGTTGGAATCACCAGCGGGCGCAGTGTGGGGATTTCGTCACCCGTAAAGTCAATGGCGACAGTGCGTGCGATGATAAAGGTCATACCTGCACATACCGTCGTTGCGAAAACAGCGGCCAGCAGGCCGGTAATAAACATCCATGCGGGAATACGCATCGCCGTCTCCCTGAATCACAATCCAAACGGCGGTAGTATAGCACCACACACGCTGAACAGATACCCACGCCAGCCCTACGGCGCGAGGAGCAAAATCAACGCGAGGATGCATGGATATGCGCTAGATCACAATCAGCACCATGAGGAACAGGCCGATCATCGCCGCCGCCAGCAGATCACCGGGGCCGCCCGGTCCGCCTGCCAGCAGATACAGGGGAAGCGAGTTTACAAAATCGGCGCTGGCAGTATTAGGCAGGGGCGCGGAAATATATGGACTCAGGGGATAGTTGGTGATGTCCATGAAGTACCACAGCGTCCCGAATACGAGGTAGCCATTGATGAAGCCGACGATGCCGCCGAGGATTTTTGTCTGGAGCGAGTCGCGCCCGTCATTGCGCCGCCGCCCCTCGCGAGTGGATTCGTTACCGATCAACGCTCGCGTCTGGTAGGCGAAAAACACGATAATGCCGAAGATGATCGCTTGCACCAAAAAAATCTGGCTGCCGGGCAGGTTCGCCAGTAGCGTTTGCCGCAGCACATCGTCGAACTGGTGCAGCGTAAACAGGCCGAGGATCACCCCGGACGTAGCAATAATTTCTTTATCCCAGCCGCGTGAATAGCCGACATAGGCAAAGACCGCCGCCATAATCCACATAAATGTCGAAATCTGTAGCATTGCACTACTTTCCGTTCATTTCATTGTTGCATTCTCGCCCGCCAATTCTACCAGCAATTCGCCGATATTGGCTGCGCCGTCTGGCCTTGCCAGCGACTTCGCCGCCGCCTGCATTGCGTCCAAACGCCCCGGTTCTTCAAGGATGTCGCGCAGAACCGGCAATAGCTTTTTACCCATGTCTTCTTCTGGCAGATGCACCGCCGCACCGCGTTGCGCCAGATAGTCGGCATTGATCTGCTGGTAACGCCAGCTATACGCCAGCGGAACCAGCACCCCGGCTAATCCAAATAGCGGCAGTTCTGCCAATGTCGCTGCGCCAGAACGCCCGACTGCGATATCAGACGCTGCATACGCCAGCGGCATGTCGTCATGCAAATAGTCTACCGCGTGATAGTTGTGCTTGCCGGGGAAGTCACCCAGTCCTGCGAATTGTTCGGCGGCACGTTCGGCGTCCAGCGTGCCGGTGACGTGCAAGACCTGCACATCGCCCCTTGCCAGCAGACCGGGCAGCGCGTCGATTATGCCGATGTTGACCGCCCGTGATCCGCGACTGCCGCCGATGACCAATAATGTCTCGATATTGGGGTTGAGGTCAAAGTGATCGACCGCTTCCTCGCGTCGTCGGACCGCGTCAAGCATGGGTTTGCGCAGGGCGTATCCGGTGACAACCGTCTGACCTGGTCGAAAATATTTCTGCGATTCTGGCACGCTGATAGCGACCTTGCGTGCAAACAGGCGCAATACTTTAATCGTCAGCCCCGGCTCAATATCGGGCAGTACGATTACAAGCGGAATGCGCCGCACCCACGCCGCCAGCGCGACCGGCAGCGACACCCATCCCCCGGTGGAAAGGATCACCTGTGGTTTGTATTTGCCCAGCAAGCCAAACGATTGCACCGTCCCCGCGAGGACGCGCAGACCACTGTTGATGATTCGCATAGGATTAACGCCGTGAAAGGGTCCGGCGTCAACTTCGTCATAGCTATCCAGCGGCACGCCGGATTTTTCGACCAGCGGACGCTCGAATCCGTCCCGCGTGCCGACAAAGTGAAAGACGGCCTCAGGGTAGCGAGGGCGCATCGCCTCCACCACTGCCAGCGCCGGGTATACGTGCCCGCCGGTCCCTCCGGCGGCGATCATAACGCGCAACAGGGTTTCTCCGTTCCGGTTTATTTCGCAAAATCACTGTGCGACGATGGACGCTCATCAACATGCCGATGCCTGCCAGCAGCACCACCAGCGAAGACCCGCCGAAGCTAATAAAGGGCAGCGGCAGTCCGGTTGGCGGCAGAATCGCGGTCATAACGGCGATGTTCAGCAGCGCTTTTACCGCTATCCACACTGTTACACCAGAGGCCAGCAAAGCGCCGAAGGCGTCCGGCGCACGGCGGGCGATCTGAAATCCGCGCACGGTGAAAGCCACATACAACAGCATGACCATCGCCGCACCCATGACGCCCAGTTCTTCACCGATGACGGCGAACACGCTATCGGTATGCGAAGCGGGCAACGCGCCAAACTTCTGCACACTCTCGCCCAGGCCGCGCCCGGTCCAGCCACCGCTAAAGAACGCATTCAGCGCTTCTTTTGTATGTGGACTCGATTGTGTGAGGTCGGCGAGACCGGCGCGGTAGGTGTCGATGCGGTCCACCGCATAGGCGGGCAGCAGGTCAAAGGTCATCGCCACAACAATCAGGGCGATTACCCCGCCAACTGCGAACAAAATCTGCCGCATATCCGCCCCGGCGAGAAAGAACATCAGGCCCGCCGTGATGATAATCACCACCGCCGTTGAAAGGTCGGGTTGTGCCATCACCAGTGCGCCGACAATGCCGACCAGAATCACGAAGGGGATAAAGCCATACGCCAGACTGCGAATCCGCATGTTCTTGGAGCCGAGCCACGCCGACATGTAGATAATCAGCGCTAACTCGGAAAATTCACCGGGCTGAAAGCGCCCGTTAATCAAGGCACGCCGCGCACCAAAGGTATCGTCACCGAATAGCAGCACCGCGATCAAGAAACTGACCGCCATCAGCATAATGATGACTGCCATTCGTCGCAGCAGACGATAATCCAGCAGTGTGAACATCGCCATCGCCAGCAAGCCGACTACGAGATTCTGTACATGTCGCATCAGCAGGACGGTTTCTGTCCCCCACTCGCTGACGCTCCAGAAGAACGTGGTGCTATAGACCATCATCATGCCGACCGTCACCAGCAAACCCAGAATCAGTAAAATGGGTTTATCCAGGGTGGCGATCAGCGTGACCTTACGTTCGTTCGTGCCAGAATCGACATTGGGCCGCGCCGCGCTGCCGCGTGTGCCGCCTTTGATGTAGGGGCGGGACGCAGGCAAGTCGCCGGGGTCGTCGGTGAATTGTGGTTGGTCTACAGAAGTGTTTGCCATAGCACTCTCAATAACTAATCATTGCTCACTCTGCCCCTTCCCAGCCCGGTGCCGGGGGAGGAGCGTGTCTTGCATCAAATCGCGCCCACTTGATAACTTAGCCAGGGCCTACATTACGACCCATAAGACAAGTGTTATTTTTCCCGTTACGTGGCTCCCTACCCGTTTCCGGGGCGGGGGTGGGGTTGAACAGCTAAACGCTATGAATATTATAGAGCGTTCACCAATTTACGAAAATGCTCCCCGCGAGCGGCGAAATCTTTGTACGCGTCGTAGCTGGTTCCGCCGGGACTCAGCAGCACGATATCACCGCTTTGCGCGTGATTGACCGCTTCTGCGAGCGCTTCGTCCAGTGTGGCGACGCGGGTAACGTTATCCGTTGTCCCGGCAATGCGTTTGACCGCCTCGACCACAATATCACCATCGCGCCCGAAGGCGACAATATGACGGCATTTACGCAGCGCCAGAATCACCATATCGTCCCAGTCGAGATTTTTATCCGCGCCGCCTGCCAGCAGCACAACCGGCTCCTCAAAACTGCGCAGCGCGGCGAGAACGCGCTCCGGTGCGGTGGCGATACTGTCGTTGATATAGGTCACGCCGCCCAGTTCGCGCACGACTTCTAACCGGTGCGGAACCGCCTTAAACGCCTTGACCGCCGCCGTCATCGCTTCTGGTGGGATGCCTGCCGCACCCGCAATCGCACACGCCGCCAGCACATTGGAGACGTTGTGATCTCCGCGCAGATTAATGTCGGCAACGTCGCAGATGATCTTCGGGTCGCCATCAGGACTCGCATCCCCGGTAACGGCGATCCGCTGCCCGACCATGAACGCGCCACTCGTCACCATCTCATAGCGGCTAAACCACAGCGGATCGCTCTTAGCTACCTGTGCCATCGCCTTGCTACCGGGGTCATCCTGCGAAAGAATCACGCGGTCGTCCGATTTTTGAAACGCCAGAATGCGTGCTTTGGCCTGCATGTAATTTTCCATCGTGCCGTGACGGTCGAGGTGATTGGGTGTCACGTTCAACACCGCAGCAACCGGCGGACTGCTTACCATCAGTTCAAGCTGAAAGCTGGATAGTTCCATGACCACCTGATGCGCCGGTTGAATGCCGATCATTACGTCTAACAACACATTGCCGATGTTGCCGCCGATCCATGTTGTCCACCCGGCAGCCTTGCTCATTGCGCCCACCAGCGACGTGGTGGTCGTTTTGCCTGCACTGCCCGTAATGCCGATAACGGGTGCGGGGCAGCGCTCCACGAATAGTTGCGCGTCGTTGGTGATGCCAATCGCCTTTGCCTGTGCCTCTTGAACGAGCGGATGTTCCACCGGAATGCCGCCCGATACACAAACGAGATCAATACCGTCGGGCAAACGTTCGAGATCACGCCCGATGAGAAATTCCACCCGTGGAAAATCGTTGATATCCGGGCCGAGGTCGTCGGCCTCGCGGCGATCGGTCACAATCACCTCCGCGCCGACCATTGGCAGCCAGCGGGCCAGTGCCTCTCCCTGCCGTCCAAATCCGATCACCAGCACGCGGCGTCCGGCTAAAATGTCACTACTCTGTTGAAAAAACATCGTCTGTCATTTGCCTGCTTACGATCATGAAATTGAACCACGAAGACCGAAGAACACGAAGAAAAGCGAAGCCTTCTTCATCTTCATTTTCATTATCTTTCTTCTTCACGGTCAGATTGATTTTAAATCAGCGCCAACGCCACACCGACGAACGAGCTTAAAATGCCGACCAGCCAGAAGCGCTGTACGACCTGTGTCTCGCTCCAACCACCTGCCTCGAAGTGATGATGCAGGGGCGCAAGGCGGAACAGGCGTACATCCCGGCCCCAGTAGCGGCGCGTATACCGGGCCGAAGCGACCTGCAATATCACCGACAGCGTTTCTGCCACCGGGACAATGGCGATAATCGGCAGCAAAAGCCACTGCCCGGTCATCACAGAAATCACGCCCAGTGTCGCGCCCAGTGCCAAGGATCCGGTATCGCCCATGAACAACTGTGCCGGGTGCGCGTTGTACCACAAAAAGGCGAAGCACGCGCCCACCAGCACAAAGCACAACTGTACCAGGAAGATTTGCCCCTGTAGAAATGCGATCACCCCATAGGCGGCGAAAGCACTGGCGCTGATGATGCCTGCCAATCCGTCGAGGCCGTCGGTGAAGTTGACCGCATTTGACATACCGACGATGATAAACGCCGTAATCGGGATGAAGAATACCGGATGAACCGGAATCGAGATCGGGATCAGCGGCAGATTTACGGTATTGGCGAATGAAAAACCGCCATCGAACAGTGAGATCATCCCGGCGGCGACAAAGGCCAGCGCCCACTGCGCGACGAATTTGGCGCGTGGCGATAGTCCCTCGCCAACGGGCGTGCGCGAGCGACGAATGCCTTCCCAGTCATCGACCATACCTAATAACGCGAATCCCACCAGGACGACCAGCGGCAAAAACGTACTTAAGCCACCACCGAACTGCACCACATTGGCGATGTTCAGTGCGACCATAATCATCACTACCGGGATGATAATCATGATGCCGCCCATCGTCGGTGTGCCGATTTTGGCCTCGTGCTGTTCGGCTAGTTCGGCGCGAATCTGCTTGCCGATCTTGAGCCGTTTTAAGATTGCAACGAAAGGTTCGCCCCAGATCACACCGAGAATGAAGGTAATCAACCCGGCAGTCAGGGCAAGCGGAAGTCCTGCGGTCATAGAGTCATGCTCTCTCAGTCAACAATATCGTGTAGGGGCGGCCCATAGCCCCTACCCGTGAAACATCACTATGCTCATCAAATACGACGCCCATTATACCGTGTCAGCCACAAGGCACGAACGCCAGTTATCCGCCCGCCGCCAGTGAACGGCGCACGTTGTCGTCGGGGATTTCCATCAGAACGACCAGACGCTCTGCCAGACTGCGAAACACCGGTGCAGCGACCTGCGAAGCCCAGCGCCCACTCGTTGGTTCGTCCAGCTTGATGATGACGCTGACCACCGGATCATCGGCGGGCAAAAAGCCGACAAAGGTCATGATCCAGGCATCATTGCGATAACCCAGCGCGAAGGGGATTTCTGCCGTTCCCGTCTTGCCGGCGACGGTATACCCCGGCAGACGCGCACTCTCGTCAAGACCAACTTCAACCGCCTCCACCATCATCCGGGTGACAAGATTGGCGTTGGCGGTGGAAATCGGCGTGCGCAATGGGCGGATCGATACATCGGTCACGGCACCGTCTTCCACGATCTGCGAAACAACCCGTGGGCGCATCATCACACCGTCATTCGCAATCGCGTTGACGGCGGTCAGCATTTGCAGTGGCGTCACCGAAATCGCCTGTCCGAAACTGTTGCGGGCGAGGTCGCTCTCACTCCACAGGCTGTCACCGGGCACGCGCAACGAGCCTTCGGCCTCGCCCTGTAAATCGACCTGCGTCAACTGTCCCATGCCGAATTCGTCCAGCATGGTATAAAACGACTCCCAGCCCATTTCAAGTGCGATAGTCGCCGTGCCCACGTTGAGTGAATTTACCACAACGCCGGTCAGGTTCGTCAGACCATAGGCGTTACGGTCCCAGTTCAAGACCGGGTCTGTGCCAATGTCAAGCCGTCCCTCATCGAAGTACGTCCAATCCGGGGAGATGATGCCACTTTGCAACGCCGCGGCGACCGTCACCACCTTGAAAGCCGATCCTGGCTCGTAGGCATTGCTCACCGCCGGATTCACCAGCAGCGATTGGTCGCTTACCTCGGCGTAGGCGTTGCAATCGAACGACGGATAGCTTGCCATCCCCAGCACATCACCCGAATTCGGGTCCATGACGATGATCGAACCACCCGTTGAGCCGGTCGACTCGACGGCAGTGAGTAGTTCGCGTTCCACCAGAAACTGAATATCGCGGTCGATGGTCAGCACCAGGTCCATACCTGGCCCCACCAGCGCAGACAAATCTTCCGGCACGCCGAATGGCAAACTACTCACTTCTTCGTCAGTGATACCACCCGCCAGTTCGCCATCGTAGCGACCTTCTACACCCAGATAGCCCTGCGCGTCCTCACCAACACCGCCCACAAAGCCCAAAATCTGACAGGCCAGCGTCCCCTGCGGGTAAAAGCGCTGCTGAATGCGTTCCTCGCGGATAGCGAGATTCAGGCCAAGCGCGTCGATTTCGCGCCATGTATCCGGGTCCACCGTTGCCAGATAGATATAGCTTTCGTTGGAATCGCGGATGCTTGTGAACAACTCCAGCGGATCGAGATTCAGGATACGGGCGAGATCGTTGGCAGTTTGCTGCGGATCACTAACGAGATTCGGGCTGATGCCGATCCGAAACTCCCGCGTGTTGACCGCCAGCGGTTCGCCGTCGCGGTCATAGATGCGCCCCCGGTCAGATTCAAAACGCTCGACGCGGCCCGCATTGGCCTGACGCGCCAGCGCAAACTCGCGTTCGACACGCGGGTCCTGCGGGAACTGAAACTGGATAATGCGCAAAAACAACACCGCGACGACGAAAATCACCCCGAACAGCACGTAGGGCATCCGCTGGCGCAACATATCCTGCTGGATGCTGACAGGATTATTCTGAGTTTGTGTTGCCATGGATTGCTCCGATAAGGATCACTGGTTTTTAGAGCATGTTTGTAAATATTGACATTTCGCTATATTACCCCGCCCCTCGAACCTTTTGCACTTTTGACGATGTAATTGGGTAACGGTACGCCGTGAGCTTGATCTACGGTGGACGCCCTCTATGCGTCCCTACGAACAAACCATGTCGGGATGCGCTATAGTGCGTCCGCAACCTCAAACACGAATGACGTTATTCGTCTATTTATTGCAGGCCGTTTTCAACTAAAACAGACTCGCCACGCCCTCGCGCAAAGTCTCCCACTGTTCCGCCAGCCAATCGGCGAAGGACTGGTCATACTGCGCGACGACTTCCTCCTCCGCCTCTGGCATGATCGGCGCGACTGTCTCTGGTTCAACAGGATTATAGCCCTCGACCACCAACCATTCGATATCCGGGCTACCCGCCTGTCGAAAGCCGAGTTCCAGCGCACGTGCTTCTAAACGTGGCACCGATTTGAGTTCGGCGATTTCGGCGCGGAGTTCGTCATTAACGCGCTCTAATTCGTCGCGTTCTGCCATCATATCGCGCAGTTGAGTATGGGTTGACGCTTCCGTCGCCACCTGCGACAAATACAGCGCACCTAAAATCAGCGCGATGACGAAGCCAAGGGTTGCCAGCGCGACAACCTGCTGCTCCGGCTCAAAGCGCGAGCGACTCAGCGCATGTTCGATCCAATTGCGAGTATTGCGAGAAGGGGTTGCCATATGCAAAAAACTGGCTATGTAAACAAAACAGACGGTTCATGGCTACTTTACCACGAACCGCCTGCGAATGGATAGTTTGTGCCTGCTAACCTGAAAGCTATCGCATCAACTCTCTAAGCTAATTTTGCGCTTTCCTGCCTCGCCTCTGGCCCGCTCCGTAGATGTTTACGCGTAGTGTTCGGTGGGAATTTGTTTAAATAAATCGTCAGGGGGCGCAGAACGTTCGCGCCCCCTGACGATTTATTTTCGTTGCGATGACGCGCTAGAATCGGACGTTAACCGCGTCCAGCGCCACGTCAATTGGCGACATGATCGTCGCCAGCGGTGATCCGGCGAATAGCAGGCCAACCGCCTTGTTTTCGATGGCGTCCACAACCACCGAGCCGGAATCGCCACCCTGACTCATGGCGGTGGTGATGATCTGACCGCTAAAGCGCCCGGTGCGGCGTCCCACGCTGGTGATATAGGAGACATTGACCGTCGCATTCAACAGGGTGATTGTGCCCGTCGTAAATCCGGTGGTGCGCCCATGTTTGCGCACTGCCTGCCCAATGGTGGCGGGTTTCGTGCCGTCGATTTTGCCAATATTCAGAATTTCGCCTGTAAATGATATCCCGTCGGCGGGTTTGGCAACGGCGACATCGGCGGTGTTATCGAGCGCCTGCGCACTAATATCCGCTGGCGGGGCGACAGGCGCAGGCATTTCCACAGTACCGCCAGATTGTGCGGCGCGGGTGGCTTCGGCAACCGCCATTTGCTGAACGGTCGTCACCTGTACACGCTTCTGCGATCCGGTCACGCTGCCCAGCAAATTCGACAGTCCGACGAGAAAATCGACCGCGTCACAACCCAGCGGTTCCGGGTTCGGGTTGGGCGCAGGTCCCGGTGTCGGATCAGGCCCCGGTGTCGGCGCAGGCGGCCCCACCGGACCCTCAAGGTAGTTGATGACGCTCCAGCGATGCAGCGTGCCGACCACGTCCTGCGGCTGATTGCCGCCGTCCATGGCAGCGGGTTGTAAAATTGCGTCGCCCTGAAACGCTTCGTTACTATTCGCCAGCACATGATTGTTCGACAGAATCAATTGTTCGCCGGTCGTTTTGTCAAACACTACCGCGCCAAAGGTCCCCGCCGTAATCTTATAGTGACCGATACTGACGCCTGCCGGAATGGGGCGAAAGCGATCCGTCGGCGTTTGCTGCGCCTGCAAAAATCCGACTTCGACCACGTCTGTGCGGATGCCCTCAATATCTCGCGGGACGAGGTCATCGGCAGAAAGCGCAGCCAGCGGCTTCTTTTGCTCCACCAACACGACAACTGCCGGTTCGCTATCATCGTCGTTGGGGTCTTTGTAGCCGACCGCCGTCCCGACGACATTGAACTTCTTCAGCAGTTCCTCCTGATGACGCATCTGCGTCTCGGCTACCTGCCGGAAAACTGATTGCTCCATCACGCTCTCCTCCCAAATACTTGCTCTATGCTGAAATTGTAGCATGAGGGGACAATGTGTGCTGTACGCACAGCGGTGTCTGCCTATTGTGTGGAAAATGGGGCGGTGCTATGCTCGTTGAGTAGCCTGACAGTTTGTCGCCACACACCGCGACACCGGAACACGATAACGGACTTTTGCCTGACCATGAGTGGATCACCATGAGCCAACCCGATATTTTGTTGATCGTGCTGGATACGACCCGGCGCGACCGCCTCTCGATTTATGACCGCAGCAAGGGCGAAACCTCGCCCCGATTTGATGCCTTCGCCGCCGAAGCCACCCTGTTTGACCGGGCCATCGCCCCGGCACAATGGACGATCCCCGCGCACGCATCTATGTTCACCGGGCTATACCCCACTACCCACCAGCTTACACAGGCCGACCGCCGACTCTCTGGCAGTTATCCGACCCTGCCAGAAATTTTGCAAGCCGATGGCTACCGGACGGTCGGTTTCTGCAACAATCCATTGGTAGGCGTGCTGCAAAACGACCTCACACGCGGATTCAGCCAGTTTTACAATTATGCAGGTGCGCTGCCCAACCGCCCGCACCACGCGCACCACAGCCGTGTCCGGCGGGCATTAAGCCAGCACTGGCGCAAAGCTGCTGACCAGATTGCCAACCGCTTCGCCCATTCGGACTGGTTGTTTCGCATGTCCATGAATCCGCTGCTGGTTCCATTGTGGACGCGCTCGCTCAGCTATACCGGGCACACCGCCCACAGCATCAACGATACCATCGACACCTTCAAGCAGCATCGCGCCGGAGGGCGCACACAGCCCCTGTTCACGTTTATGAATCTGATGGGCGCACATTTACCGTATCGCCCGCCGCGTGACGTGCTGGAGGCAATCGCGCCTGAAATCGCAGGCGACAAAGCCGCCTATCGCTTTATCCGCCAGTTTAACGCCGATGCGACCGGGTGGGCCAGCCCCGCAGACGAACCGCTAAACGAATGGCAACATGCCGTTATCGACGCCTTCTACCGGGCGGAAATCGCCTATCAGGACGCGCAATTGGGTCGTCTGCTCGACTATCTGCGCACAAGTGGCGCATTGGATGATACGCTCGTCATCATCACGGCGGATCATGGCGAAGGGCATGGCGACCACGACTTCTTCGGGCATAGCTTTGTGGTATATCAGGAACTCATACATGTGCCGCTGGCGATCCACTATCCCGCAGCCTTCCCGACCGGGAAACTTGTCAGCAAAAACGTCTCGACGCGGCGTATTTTTCATACAGTGTTAAACGCAGCGGGGATTCAACCGCCCATTGATGCCGCCGACCCCAACGCCGATGTCACCAATTTAACGCTGGCTCGTTCGCTGAATGGCAGCAAAGACCCCGACGGCGGGCGTGTGTTCAGTGAGGCGATTCCGCCACAGACACTACTGCGCGTACTGGAACACCGCTCGCCGCATATGATCCCTGAAAAGCGCCTGTCCCAGGTGCGGCGCGGTGTCTATGCAGATGACCATAAACTGGCGCTCGTCGGTACAGAGATTGAGGGCTTCTTCGATGTCGCCGCCGATCCCGCCGAAACGCAGAACATCGCCGATCAGCACAGCGACCGCGCCGAATCCTTGCGTGAGGATGTCGCCGGTATGGTCGAACGCGCCGAATACTATCGCGCCGATGGAGCCGCCTACGCGGGCGTTGACGATTCGATCAA
>DAOTXA010000481.1:0-7030 GCA_034435595.1 Anaerolineae bacterium
CCGTCAACTGGCGGATATGCCAACCGGAGCGGATTAAGCGCCAAATGTCCAGCGTGTCGCCGTGTTCGGGAAGTCCGACTCTTTCCACGCCAGCACGCTTGATGGCACAAGGACATAGTAGGCGCTTTCCGGTTCATTAATCGGGTCCGGCTGAAACGGGTACTTCTTGCCGTATACATCCGCGATGCGCTTGAGTACGTCAGTGGCGGTCACTTCTTCAACTTCGCCGTCAAAAATGACGGTATCGTCACCACTTTCAAGGTGAATGACGACTTTCGGCTGGTGGGCGAAGTTTCGCGCCTTCACGGATTTGCGCCCGGTCCCGAAGTAGAACGCGCCGTCCATCCACACCCCCCACACCGGCGCGGCGTGCGGGCGACCATCCGCCCGCACAGAAGCGATCCAATAATTGCGCGATTGTTCCATTTGATCCGCCACCCACGACCATTCAAGCATCGTATCCGCGTTTTCCGGCGCGATGCCGTAATCCTTCATCCCCGGACGCCCGCGCCTGGTCGGGATAAACCGTTCGTTCGCTGCCATGTCGATTGCTCCTCGTTTCCACTGCTATGCAGCTTACACTATGCCGCCAATAGCTGACATGTTCCGTCAGCCTTTGCGCGGTTGCCCGGTGTCCGCTGGCGCTTTGTCATGACTGCTTAAGACTTTTGGCGTATGATGCGACCAATGAGAGATGCTCGAATCTGGAAAACGCCATGAACCAGCAACCCGCCACAATCCGCGATACCTACCAGCGTCCGCTGCGCGACCTGCGCATTTCGGTGACGGATCGCTGCAATTTTCGCTGCACGTACTGTATGCCCGCCGAGATTTTCGGCGATGGCTATAAGTTCTTGCCGCGTGAAGAACTACTCACTTATGAGGAAATCACGCGCCTCGTCAAGATCATCGTTCGGTTGGGCGCGGTCAAGCTGCGTCTGACCGGGGGCGAGCCGCTGGTCCGGCAGGAAATCGAGAACCTTGTTTCTATGCTGGCGGAAATCAATGGTGTGGACGATTTCGCCATGACGACAAACGCCTATTTTTTGCCAAACCGGGCGGAAACGCTCAAAGCCGCCGGGTTGCGCCGTGTGACGGTCAGCCTTGACTCGCTAAATGAAGAGGTTTTCCAGCGTATGAACGGGCGGCGTTCCAGCGTGGCAAAAGTGCTGCGCGGCATCGAAGCCGCCGAAGCCGCCGGACTTGGCCCGGTCAAGATCAACACCGTGGTGCAGCGCGGCGTCAACGATCATACGCTGGTTGATCTGGCGCGATACGGCAAAGAGCATGGGTGGATCGTGCGCTTCATCGAATATATGGATGTGGGGACGATGAACGGCTGGCGCATGGATGATGTGGTCCCGGCGAAAGAGATTGTCGAGCGTATCCACGCGGAAATGCCCCTGGAACCAGCATCCGCCAATTATCACGGCGAGGTGGCAAAACGCTATCGCTATCAAGATGGTGGCGGCGAGATTGGCCTGATTACCTCGGTGACGCAGCCGTTTTGTGGCGCGTGCAGCCGGATGCGACTCTCGCCCGAAGGCGAAATATTTACCTGCCTGTTCGCCAGCAAGGGGACCGATCTGCGCGGGCCGATGCGCGATGGCGCGACTGATGACGAACTAGAAGCGATCATCCGCAACACATGGGGCCATCGCATCGACCGCTACAGCGAAATCCGCCACGAGTTGACGGACGATCAGCGCAACGCCGACAAGGTACAGATGTATCACATAGGCGGGTAGAGAAGGCGAAAAAAGAAGATCAAAGAGGAAAGGTTCAAGGCGAGAGGTCCGTAGCGGCGTTTCGCCTTTTTTGTTTCAAGACGCAAGTGAATCGAGAAATTGCCGGACTGTTTGTACCGTGATTCCCTGATATTCACCGAGTTCTCGCAAATGACGATCACCTGAAACAATGACTTCAGCACTGCCACCTAATGCACAGGCAATCAACACGTCATCGTCTGGGTCATCCACAATGATTGGCTGGATTTTTGCAGGTTCTACGATTTCAGCTAACGCTCTATACAGGTTCATTAATCCGGTGGGCGTTTGTCCAATTATTGTTAGTCGATCTGCGAATTTGGGGCGCGAAATTACATCCAGCAATTCAGCAAGCAGTGTTTCACTGGTGACGATCTGACAGCGCTTATTTTGACTTGCAACAAGAATTTCGCGGGGCGGGCCTCCCCAGAAAAATGCCGACACAATGACATTGGTGTCAGGTACAATGCGGATCACGAGTCCTCACCAGTTTTTCGATCACGTTTTTCTGTGCGATAGGCTTCAATTTCCGCGTCGATTTCTTCCTGTGTCACTGGCGGTTCAAGGGCGCTGAGTTGATCTATTGCGGAAAAAAGCTGGTTCACCTTGTTTTGGCGGTCTAATTCATCCAATAGCCAGCGCTCCACTTGACCATCCGTCAACAATCCGGCTGATTTTGCACGTTCTACCAAATCCTGCGGCAGACTCAGGGTAATGTCGATACGATCCATGTGGTTTCCTTTGTTCCTCTACGCTGATTATACTCGAAGTCGTCCACACAATCCGCGCATTTATGCCATACTATCCCTATTCGACTGTTGAGCCGAACAAAGGGGAACTCTCATGACGATTTCTCACGCGATTGTGCTGCCCAACCGCGACTTCGCGGCGTGGTTGGACGCGACCCGCCCATATATCAACGCCTTCGACCGCGTGGCGGTGATTCGCTCCCCGGCAGGCAATGACCTCAACCGCTTCCGCAATATCACGGCGGTGCAGGCTCCGCTGGAGTGGCGCGACGACGACGCCCTCGCCCACATCCGGCGCATGTATGTGTCGGTCGTGCGTGTGGATGTGATCGACGTGCGGACGCCCGACGAACTCCGCGCCGTATTACAGCGCCGCATCAATAATGACGACCGCTACGGCGAAATCGACAATATCCCCCGCCATGTGTTCGACCGCTTCATTCTCGAATGGCCGACAAAGGCACGTCCGGCGCGGATCGAGAAATCGTTCGCTGCTTCCGGTGTGGATGTAAACGAGGGTTTCGACGTGACTGCACCCGCCGGAACCGAGATTACCGCCGCCGCACCGGGAACTGTGTCGAAGATCGTCACGCATAACGACACGCTGGACTATGGGCCTTATATCCAGATTGCCACGCCGCACGAGGGCAAAACCTACGTTGTCACGTATGCCGGGGTTCGGGCGACAGTCGCGTTAAATAGGCCGCTCAGCGCCGGGGATGTGATTGGGACCGCAGTTGGTCCGACGGTGAAAATTGTGACGCAGCAGTTCCCCGACGGCGGTACAAACGTGCTCAACATTCCCAACGTGGTGAATCCCACGATGATGATCTACCGGCAGGGTTTGCGCCTGCGCCCGACGGTGCGCGGGCTGCGTGTGCGTTCGCGCAATGGACTACACGGCGAGGTCGTCGGCAGTGTCAGCCCCGGCGATGTGATCGAATCCCGCGAAATACACGGGCGCACGCTGGCGAAGGTCGGCACAGAAGGCGAATGGGTCCGTGTGTACATGTCCGGGGCGCGGGATGCCTTTATCGCCGGATGGTTCCTTGAGGCGTTCAGTGTGGATGAGGCCGCGTCCGCCATCCCCGACGCGCCACTGCCGGGGATTAACCTCGACATTGACCACCCACGCGGCAATCCACCGGTAGATACGCTGAAAAATCTGGGTTGGGTGCGCCTGCTGTATAACGTGTCGCTGAACCCGACGAAACCGCACGGGGACACCCACCGTCACGGCAACACCGATCTGGACTTCACGTTTAACCGCTATCGTCCACACCTCGAAGCATACAAAGCTGCCGGACTTAAGACGATTCTCGTCTTCACGCACCAGACTTTCGGCGAAGGGCAAGGGTACGTGTGGCATCAGATGGACCGGGGCCAGTGGCGCGACCACGCGGCGAAGTTCTTCGACATCGTGCGGCGGATTGCGCGGCAGTTCGCCGGGACGGGACTCATCACCGCGTATCAAATCTGGAACGAGCAGGACACCGAGCCGGAACACGGACGCGCCGCTGTGCCGGTGCCGGTTGAAGACTACGCGCACCTGCTGGCAGGGACGATTCAGGCCATCCGCGAATCAGACACAGACACGTTCATCATCACGGGCGGGCACGTCACCGGAGAAGGAACGGGGGTTGCCTACGCGCAGAAAACGCTCAACCTGCTCCCTGCGGGCATCAAACCGAGCGGCATCGCCTTTCATCCCTACGGCAAAGGACCGTCCGGCTCGCGCTTTGCCCCCTTCGGCCCCATGGACAATATCATCAGCCGCTTTGCGAGGGTCATGCCGGGTGCGCCGCTGTGGATCACTGAATGGGGTGTGCTGGATGTGCAGGGCAAGGACGAACTAGCGGGTCAGGTGACACAGTACGCCAACGCGAATCTAAACACCATGCGGCTTGGTTTTCCGGGGATGATCGCCTGCGCGTGCTGGTACGCCTATGCCGACGGCATGGATAACGGCTACGGTATGGTCAACTTCAGCAATCAGCCGAAGCAGCCGTTTTTTGATGCGTATTTGAAGTAGCGACATTTTGCGGTGGTCTGCCGGATCGCTTCGCCGACTCAGACAGCAGGATTGATCGGGTCAATATGCCCGATCAATCAGGTCTGGCGTCCAGTTTAACACTGCATGATAATTCGACGCTCTGTTGCATACCGGAATCACTCAAAGCCGCATGAAAGCATCTCAGTTCAAACTTTCCAACCAGATGCCCATCGTTATCGGATTGATGATCTGTCTAACCCCCTTCGTGCAGCGACAGTTTTTCAGTTCATTGGATACTGTTGCGACGCTGGGGATTGCGGCACTGAGCGTGCTGCCTGGTGGCCTTCTGCTTCTCGCGCTGCTGCTGAACCATGATGTTCGCAGACGTTTTTTCGCGCTGTCGAACCGCCGTCTCCTGTCGGGCATGATGCTGGCGTGGTTTGCATGGATGTCCCTGTCAGTCATCGTCACCAATACCGACTACGGCGTGGGGATACTGGTAATCGGCATAACATTCGCCGCATTTGCGATGGGATGGTTGGTTTTTGTGGCGTTGCACGATGCGGATTGGATGCTGGTGATCCGTTCGCTGGGCATAGGCGCGCTGATCGTCATCCTCTTCGCACTCGTAGAGATTCTCGCAATCGAACCCCTCAACGCATGGATCGACACATTCACCAGTAACTCGTCGTTTGTTGATATTGCGCGAATCTCCTCTTTATTCGCCCACCCGAATTATATGGCAGCCTATCTGGAACTGACCCTGCCCTTCGTCGTAGTCTGGATGCTACACACGCGTCATTCTATGCTGCGACTGGGACTCGCGTTAGTGTTGGTTGTCGGCCTGAATGTGT
Source organism: Anaerolineae bacterium (assembly GCA_034435595.1). Classification (GTDB taxonomy): domain Bacteria; phylum Chloroflexota; class Anaerolineae; order Aggregatilineales; family Phototrophicaceae; genus JAVJSU01. The sequence continues at coordinate 5,363 of DAOTXA010000481.1, forward strand.
TTGTCCTGTCGATCAGTCGCGGTGCGATCTTTTCATTTTATGGCGCACTCGTATTGCATGGGATTCTCGCATATTTCATGCGACAGCGGCAGTTGACGCAGGTGAGTCTCGCACTGCTGGGACTCCTCACGCTCACGATCATTGGACAAATCGTTGTGATGCCGCGCGTTGTCGTGCGCTATGTGAGCGAAGGATCAAACGATCTGTGGTATGGCGCGACGGTTCAGACACGGGAAACCGCCACTGTCGCGCCTGGTGAAATGTTATCCTTCAGCGTCAATATCACGAATAACAGCATATTCGAATGGACGGTCGAAGGGGATCAGCCCGTCAATCTCGGATATCACATCATCTGTCACGACAATCATCTGCCGCCATCGTCCGATCGCGTGGATATGGCTTCGTTCAGCTACCTCGTCGCACGCGGTCCACGCACCCCATTACCGTATGATATCGCACGCGATGAAACTATAACGTTGGATACTGTCCTGACTGCACCGGATGAACCCGGTGAATACCTGATCGCATGGGATATGGTACAGGAATCGATCACATGGTTCAGCGAAAAAGGGGTGGTTCCCTTTTTTACAGCGTTGACTGTAGGGGATGGCGTTGCTGCGAGTGTGGCACCTTGCGGGACCCCGTTCTATGCACAGGATTCGCCGCCCGATCAGCCGTCACGATTAACCATATGGAGAACCGGACTTGGCGCGATTCGGGATCATCCCCTGTTCGGTCTGGGTGCGAGAGATTTCAACAGCTACTACGAGCGCATGAACGGCATGACGCTGAGCATCCCACATGCGCACAATTCCTACCTGAACACGCTGGTTGATTTCGGCGTCTTGAGCAGTGTTTTCATCGGTTTTGCGCTGCTGTCAATCGTTCAATTGCTTGTCAAGGCACGACCAAGGCCGGACGACAAACGTGCGTGGTCGATCTGGTTCGCCATCAGCATTGCGCTAACGTCGTTCGGCCTGCATAGTGTTGTGGAATCGTTCAATTATCAACCATCGATCCTCGTCGTGGTATGTGTCATTATCGGCATATTGGCACGCCTCGCAGACGCGGATAGTGCGCCGTCAGCCACCAGGAACTAACAATACTTCTTCACCCCGCCGCTGACCCATCGGGAACCGGTGCTTCTGGCATGGCGAGAACGGGCGTAATGCCGTTGGCATGGCCGATGTCGAACAGCATCCCCTCGGAGACTTCGCCCGCCATTTTCTTGGGTGCGAGGTTGACGACGAACAGCGCCTGCTTGCCCTCAATCTCACGCGGATTCTCGCGTTCCTTCTTCATGCCGACCAGAATCACACGTTGGTGATCGCCAAAATCCACGCGCAGACGCACCAGCTTGTCCGACTTTTCGACATCTTCTACGGTTAGGATCGTGCCAACGCGGATGTCAATCTTTTCGAGGTCGGCGAAGGTGATTTCGGGTTTGATAGGTTTGGCTTCAAAGGGCATGGGGGTCATCTCCTTTTTGGACAATCGGATAATACAGCTTCTTTATGCTTCATGCGATCAATGTGCGTTACCCTGTTTACAAAATACTACTATAGAAATGTTTCAGGCTCATTGCTTGAATCAGGGAGTAAACGCGATATGTTCAACTCTAACAAGCTTAAACAAGAGTTGGAGAAAACCCGGCAAGAACGAGATCAA
>DAOTXA010000482.1:0-21078 GCA_034435595.1 Anaerolineae bacterium
GCGTCAACGGCAATCTCGACCTCACTGCCCGTCGCCAGCAAAATCACCTGTGGCGTGCCTTCACTGTCCTTGAGCACGTAGCCGCCATGCGCGACGCCTTCCGCCAGCGATTCGCTGTATTCGAGTGTGGGCAAATTCTGGCGGCTGAAGATCAGCAGCGCGGGACCGTCCAGCGTCATCGCGGTGCGCCATGCTTCCGCGCTCTCGTTGGCGTCACCGGGACGGAACACGGTCAGCCCCGGAATTGTGCGTAGCGCCATGATCTGCTCGACCGGCTGGTGCGTGGGGCCATCTTCACCGAGGCCGATGCTATCATGCGTGAACACATACGCCGCCGGGACTTGCATCAGCGCACCCAGGCGGATCGCCGGACGCATGTAATCGCTGAACGTGAGGAAGGTCGCGCTGTACGGGCGCACAATGCCGCCATGTAAGCCGAGTCCGTTGACAATTGCGCCCATGCCGTGTTCGCGCACACCAAAGCGCAGATTCCGCGCCGTCGCCTTGCCCGGTCCGGTGAATTCCGCGTCATCAATCAGGGTTTTGGTACTGCCCGCGAGGTCGGCGTCACCACCTATCATGGTCGGGATGTGTTTGGCGATGGCGTTTAACACCTTGCCGGATGCGTTGCGCGTGGCGACCGATCCGCCCGCGTCAAAGGTGGGAATATCGGCGTCCCAACCGTCGGGAAGCTGACCGGACCACACGGTATCCCATTCAGCGGCGAGATCGGGGTAGGCCGCACGCCACGCCGCGAAGCGCTTTGCCCACCCGGTTTCGTACTTTTCACCCGCCGCGACCGATTCGCGGAAGTGGGCGAGTGCGTCGTCGGGAATGTAAAAGTCTTCTTCAGGCCAGCCGAAGCCCTCTTTGACCTTCGCCACTTCGTCCGCACCGAGGGCTTTACCATGTGCGGTGCTGGTCCCGGCATACGATGGGCTGCCGTAGCCAATCGTCGTCTTGATGATAATCAAGCTCGGCTTGTCGGTGACGGTCTTGGCAGTGCTGATAGCGGTATCAACGGGCGAGGCATTGTTGCCGTCTTCCACTTCGAGGACATGCCAGCCCCACGCCTTGTAACGTTGGGCGATGTCTTCGGTAAAGGTCATGTTGGCGTTGCCGTCCAGCGTAATATCGTTGCTGTCATACAGGAAGATCAGCTTGCCCAGGCCCCAATGACCAGCCAGCGCCGACGCTTCCATAAACACGCCTTCCATCATGTCACCGTCACCGACGAGGGCGTAGGTGTAATGATCGACGATGTCGTGACCGTCGCGGTTGAAGTATTCGGCGAGATATGCTTCTGCCAGCGCAAAGCCGACCGCATTCGCGCCACCCTGACCCAGCGGCCCGGTGGTCGTCTCGACACCCGGCGTCTCGTGGACTTCGGGATGTCCTGGTGTTTTGCTGCCCCACTGCCGGAAGTTCTTGATTTCATCCAGCGACAGATCATAGCCAGTCAGATGCAGCAGCGAATAAATCAGCATAGAGCCGTGTCCGGCGCTGAGAACGAAGCGGTCGCGGTCGGGCCAGTGCGGATTTTGCGGGTTGTGTTTCAGATGACGCATCCACAGTGCGTAAGCCATCGGAGCCGCGCCCATCGGCAGGCCGGGATGCCCGCTGTTGGCTTTTTGCACCGCGTCAATGGATAGTATGCGGATCGTGTTGATCGCCAGTTGTTCGATATTTTGCGTGCTGTCGGTCAAGTTAGACGCTCCATTCTGCAATTTGAGAAAATAACAAGTCAAGTATACGCCGGAGGATGCGACGATTGCTACCTCAATCGGATAGGTCCGCCACCGTAGACCTTACGTCTATCCGGTATTTAGACCGGGCCGGTTCCGCGTTCATCGTCCGCACGCCCTGGACCATCAAAAACCTTGCTTGTTCGTACACTGGAGTTAACTTAAACTTAAGACATAAAACGAGTATTGTTCAATAACGGGATTGCGTAATGACGAAACTGACCATTGTCCTCCCGACATTCAATGAATCTGAAAATCTGCCGCTGATGATTACAGCGCTCTTTGATCTGCCATTAGAGAATTTACATGTGCTGGTGGTAGATGACAACTCGCCGGATGGCACAGGCGCATTGGCTGATAGTCTGGTCGAACTGTATGATCATCGCATTACGGTGTTGCACCGCACCGAAAAAATGGGACTCGGCCCCGCTTACATCGCCGGATTCAAACACGCCTTGCAACAGGGCGCGGATATCGTCTTGCAAATGGACGCCGACTTTAGCCACCAGCCGCGTTACGTTCCCGGCATGGTGGAATTGATCGGCAAGGGTGCAGATATGGTCCTCGGCTCGCGCTTCGTGCGGGGCGGCAGCGTCGATGAGACGTGGAGCGTTTACCGCAAGATATTAAGCTGGTGGGCCAACCGCCTGTATGTGCCGACCCTGCTGCATATCCCCGTATTTGACGCGACAGGCGGCTTTCGCGCATGGCGACGTGATACGCTCATCGGCCTCGATCTCGACCGTATTCACTCGAATGGCTATGTATTTCAGGTAGAAATGGCTTATGTCGCGGTCAAACTGGGCTACAAAGTGGTAGAAACGCCCATTCACTTTCCCGATCGCAAGCGTGGCACTTCAAAGATGGATACCGGCATCGCGTTAGAGGCGGCTATGCGCGTGTGGGAAATTCGCAAGCTCCATCACGCGTTGAACCCGCTGATGCGCCGCGACTCGCTGTATCCGCTGGACGAAGTCGCCGGGGTGCTGGTGGAGTAGAAGTTCTATCAGGCAGATCAACAGTTCAGATATCGCACCGGATTTTGTGAACCCTGTGTGATGTAATGCGCAACACTGCCACCCACATAATGTTGTAGCTCTGTTGCGATAGTTCCAGTAAAGCGCCAGCGCTTACTTGTTTTTGCCTTTTTGTCCTTTACAGGCAACCATGATTGCGCACTATACACCTCTCGGACCAATCCATCATAGACAGCCAGTACATACTGTACTTGATTGCGACGTGTACCAACTACCCAGTTGCCTTGCGTAATTTCATAAAGTTGATCGGCTGTCATTCCACGCTGGTAATTGCGATTCAAAATCACCAGCATGACAGGCTCCTGAATATCGAGTACTGGTGCGTCATATTGTGCGATGACTTCCTGTGCAGTCATCCTCCCACGATCGGATGAGTGATGACCGTTGACGATATTCGTTAACTTGATCCCCAACCATTTCGCCAGATCGATAAGCGCCGCTTCGACTTCAAAGGCTTCATTTTCAGTTAAACCATGTCGGTGGATCATGTCCTGCACATCGTCCCCTCGCGCTTGAATCTCACGGATACGGTCAAGTTTGGCACTCATCTCATCATCCTGAACCGCCATCTGGATATGATGAAAGATGCGATTGCCTGTTCCTTTGCCAATGTAGAATATTTCATTATTCGCCGGGTCAATCAACAGATACACATAGTAACCTATTGCTTCGATCACAGCCTGAGAAAACATCGTTTGTCCTCTATCTATTTGTAGTCGCCGGGGTGCTGGTGGAATAGGGGCTACTCTTCGTCTTTTTTGTGCTGAACTTGCAGGCGATCCAGCAGCCGCATAAGGTTCTCCGCCGAGGTGCGGACCACATCCACCAGCGAATTTAGCCCTGCCCGGTCCAGATCGTCATCGTCCAGCATTTCGCGCATCAACACCAGCGACCCCAGCACCAGCGAGGCGGGGCTGCGCAGATCGTGATTCAACACGCGAAACAGTTCCTCATACTCCGCCGCAAAATCGTGCAGCGCCCTATCCTGCGGGGATAGCTTCGCGCTGCCATGCTGAGACGCCTTGCGCAGTTGTTGCGCTGTATCCAGACACTCGATCAGACGCTTGCCCGAAGCCGTTGCTTCATCCACAAGCTCGCGCATCTGTGCGATTTCGATTTCGCCCCCGCTCTCAAGATCAAGCGCGATGATCTCGACCAATCCCTGCAAAGCATTTAGCGGTGATCGCAAATCGAAGAACAGTACATCAAGCAAGCGCCGATCTGCGGCGGAAAACTGGCGCAATCGCTCGATATGGTCAGTAGAATCGGGCACGTGTTTATTCGCTGCCGGAATCGACAGGGAATGAAGTCAGCACCCGGTTGACCCCCGGAACCTTTACCACCTCGCCGACAATCGATTCCAGATCAGCATCGGGGGGCAATACACCGCTCAAGATCACCGCGCCGTATTCCAGCGTCACCGATATCCCCGGCGGAATCACATGACCGACGGCAATCCGCATCGTGTCATCTGCAAAAAATTGGCTTGCATCGACACCGCTAACGCCGCGAATTCGGCCTGTGTTGTTGAGGAAGTAGTTTGCCGTCGTCTGATTCTTGACGTAGCCCGTCACCGTGACTGCACCGTCTGCAACCGTCGCCTCGATGCGGTGGCGGTCGTTGATGAGCGGCCCGTAGTGCTGCATCAGCCTGTGGATGTCTTCCTGAATGTCGATATCGGCACGCGCCGGAGCGGATTTCGTCTCAGCCATGAGTCTCACTCGATTCTTTTAATCTATTTCAACAGCGTGATCTGCACGCCTTAAACCTATTGTCGCGCAGAGCGGGCAGATTTGCCAGCGACTTATGCTATGAAATCGCCACAAAACGCACGGTTCATGCTCAAGCATAAAGTCCGCTTCCCTGTGTACGAGGAAATATACGGACAGTGGAAATTCAGGGCAGTCTACCTCAGTCACCCGGTGCGGGGACCGCATGTATTATCTCATCCTCGTCGCGGAGATCGACCAACGGTTGATCCGCAGGCAACAGCACCATTACGACCGCCAGCACGACGATCAGCACCAGTCCCAGCGACGCATAAACTGCCCGCAATCCGAACGCGACCGCGACCGCCGCCCCAACCAGTGGCGCGAGGGCACGTCCGCCGGCAACGACCGAGTTATCCAGCCCGTAGACCGCGCCTTCCTCACCCGGATCAGTGTAGCGGGCCAGCAGCGCACTTGGCGCGGAAACCATCCCACCCACAGCCAGCCCGCCGATCCCCTGTAAGGCCAGCAGTTGCCACGGAGCCGTCACCAGTGCTTGCGGGAGGTAAAACACGGTGGCAAAAATCGCACTACCAATCAGGATACGCCGGTGTCCGATGCGGTCACCCCATCGACCCAGGTAAACCGCGCTGATGGTCGCCGCCGCCGAACTGATGCCGACCACCAGCCCGGTATACGTGCTGACGCCCTCGCTACCCGGCAGCATAATATCGAGAAACAACCCCGTCTGCGGGATAAGGGTGCGGGCGTCCAACCCGGCGTTGAGGATGAGCATCATCACGAACAGCGGTGTAATCGGCACGATCATCGAGCGCGTCAAGGCACTGAGGAAGCGAATCGTATACGTCTGCACGACACCGGGCATGGTAACCACATGCGTCAACTCACCACGAAAACTTTTGCTGCGCCCGGCCTCGCGCTGCTCTTCGGTGAAGTCCTCTTGAATGAGGACCGTCACCAACACGCCGGAGACAAACAGCAGCGCCGCCGTCACCAGGAAAGGGATGCGGAAACCGAAGCTATCCGCCAGCACCCCGCCAATCAGCGGACCCAGCGACACCCCGCCCCACAGCCCCACCTGAATTACACCCATAGCGAACCCGGTGTGCTTGCGCGGGGCCTGCGACGCGACTAACGCGTTCGCCGCTGCGACTGTCCCTGTGATCAACCCCTGAATCGCTCGTAGGAGGACCAACTCCTCGGCGGAACGGGCGAAGGCCATCAACGCGATAATGATCGTGCCGCCAAACATGGCACGCTGGACCATGAGCTTACGTCCATAGCGATCTGCGAGTGCGCCCCAGAACGGCGAGGCGATCATCATCGTGATCCCCTGTGACGAAAACACCATCCCCGACCAGAATTCCACGCCCAGATTACCGGATACGCCGAGGTCGGCTACGTACAGCGGCAGGAAGGGGAAGATGATGCTGAATCCAATCGCTGTACACAATTGTGCGCAGAAGACTACCGCCAGCGTCCGGTGCCACGCCTGCCAGCCAGATGTCATCTCGCGGATTCTGCCCAACATATGAAAACTGCCCCGTTACGTTTGCGTTTACGCTATTCTGCCTATCCATCGTATCACGCAGAATACGGGGCGGTAGGTCCATTAAATGGAGGGTATTATCGCAGGGATATAGAATCAAAACGCCCATCTTTATACAAGACAGGCATTGCGTTTTCATCTATCGGGCGTCTAACAAGCCTTGTGCCTAAATCTGGAATCCGCCGCTGACGTAGACCACTTTCTGCGTATAGTTCTCTACAAACTTGAGCAGTTGGTCGTGCAGTTCAGTCCATTCATCACTTGCCAGTACGCTGCGCATGGTCTTAAGGTCTTCGGCGATAGCTTCCGCCATCATTTGCGGGGTATCGTCGCGGCTGTACAGTGTGTACCACGCGCCGGATTGTTCGATGCCCAGTTTGTTGATCCCCGGCGTCCACTCGCGCACGATGAACTCAAAATAATCCTGATCGCGCCCCGGTTTGATGTCCCAACTCATCAGCAGTTTGACGTTGGTGTTGCCTAACATCTCGGTCGTCCTTCCGGCCTGCGGCCTGTCTCACTACTCTGCATTCTGCGGTTGCAGCAGAATCACCTGCGGCTGTTCGGGCAATGTGGAAGCGCTCACCCGCAGGAAGTCGTCTTCCTGCACTTTGCTGACGCCCATTTCCTGCATAAACTTTTCCACCGGGTCTAGCAGAACCGTCAAACCGGGCAGCATGTAATGCATGGGGACGATATAGCTCGGCTCGATGAGGGCAATCACTTCAGCGGCTTCGCTGGCCTTCAACGCGCTGCCACCGCCGACCGGGACCAGCACCACATGTACTTCGCCCATCGCTTCAATCGTGGATTGATCGGGCACATGCGCCAGATCGCCCAGATGCAGCACCGCAATATCGCCATAGCGGATGTGGTAGGCGACGTTTGGTATGTAGGTCTGCTCTTCGTAGTTCACCTTGTGCATGGCAATGCCAGAGAGGAACACGCCGCCTAGCTCGTATTCCCCGGCCCCGGCGAGCACATAATTCACGCCTTTGACCGCCTCAACATACGCGTGACCGGGTGCATCGTGGCTGACGGTGACCACATCGGCCTTCAGACGCGGCGGGACGGGCAGGCCGATTTCCTCGCCATACGGGTCCGTCACCACGGAGATTGATCCGCGTTCTGTAATTCGAAAACAACTATGTCCGTACCAGGTGATATCCAACGGCTTTTGTTCCTTAGATTTGTCTCTCGCATATCGACATATTATAGCATAAACTCAAATAGAAATTATGTGCTAATTACACATTTGCTGGCGCATACTATAATGCGCTTCCCCCCCCAATTACGAGTACAGAACAGGAGCGTGTTACATGTCTGAACAGGGAAAGTCGCTCGGTGAACAGAACTACGAGCCGTTTGCAGATCGCTATGCAGAGAAGACCCCGACCAAGCCGCACAACGCCTACTACGAATGGCCCGCCACACGCTCGCTGATGCCACCTCTGGACGGGTTGCATGTACTGGATGCGGGCTGCGGTCCCGGCTATTATGCGGAATGGCTGCTGAATGGCGGCGCGTCAATTGTCGCCGTTGACGTGACGCCGCGCTTCGTGGAAATCACCCGCGAGCGCATTGCGGAATATGACTTGGATCGCTACGAGGTCCGGCGTGCAGACCTGTCGCAACCGCTGGATTTCGCCGCCGATGAGTCGTTTGACGCGGTGTTGTGTCCGTTGGTGCTGGATTACATCGAAGACTGGACGCCCGTTTTCCGCGAGTTCTACCGCGTGCTGAAACCGGGCGGAACCTTCGTGTTCAGCGCAGGGCATCCGGCGACGGATTACTTCGTCTACGCGCCGGAGGGCAGCGACTACTATGCGACCGAGCTATTCGAATTCGAGTGGGGCGGATTCGGAGAACCCAAGCCAGTCGTGACCTCGTACCGGCGTCCGCTGGCGGCGTTTCTGAATCCGCTGATCGAGGCCAGGTTCATGGTCGATCACCTGCTGGAGCCGCTGCCGACCGACGCCTACAAACAGGCTGACCCCGAAAACTACAACAAACTTATGCAGCGTCCCGGTTTCTTATGTGTTCGCAGCCGCAAGCCAGCGTAACATGGAACAATAGCGATTCCATCAGCCACAGGAAAGACACATGACGCAGATCAACTGGACTCCGCAGCGCCTCGACCCCGATGAAGCAATCCCGCAGACTGACGCCACCCTGGGCGATTTCTGGTCGTGGGCGTTTTCGGATATTTTGAGCAATATCACACGCGCAGCTTTCGCTGAATTCATGGTTGGTTCGGTATTGGGTTGTCTTGATTCCATACCGCGCCTGAATTGGGATATGGTCGATCTGTGTTATCGCAATCGATTGGTTGAGGTGAAGTCATCTGCGTATGTGCAAAGCTGGCCTCAGAAAAAGAAGTCAGATGTAGTATTTGACATCGAAGCAAAAAAAGGCTGGAATTACCACACGAACACCGAGTACGAAACGAAGGTCAGATGTGCGGATTGCTATGTGTTCTGCCTGTTTACGTTCCATGACATCAACGATAAGTCCAACGCGACACAGCATATCACCGATGCGGATAGCTGGCGCTTCTGTGTGATTCCAACCATCACCCTGAATCGTGTGTTCGGCAGTCAGAAAAAAGTTAGGCTTGGACGCCTCAAAAGTGAGGGCTTCACATGGGTTCCCTACGGCGAACTGCGTGCGGCAGTCGATGCGGCATTGGGGTAAAATGTCATGATTACCTCAACTGACGATTGAAATCTGACGACTGATGACCCAACTCTACGATCTCATCTGTATCGGACGCAGCAGCATTGACCTGTTTTCCAACACACCGGGCGCAGTATTCGATGACGTGACCGGGTTCGACGCCTTTGTCGGTGGCAGCCCGACCAACGTATGTGTCGCCGCGCACCGGCTCGGACTCAAAACGATCATGATGACCGGGGTCGGTGACGACTACGTCAGCGGATTTATCCTCAAGTTCCTCAAGGGCGAGGGCATCGAGACGCGCTATATCGCCTTCAAGCCCGGATTCGCCACCAATGCCGTAATGGTCGCCGTACAGCCGCCGGAGCAGATGCAGTTCGTGGCGTATGGTGCGCAAAACGCCGACCTCGAACTCACCATTGATGATATTGAGGCACTGCCGATCACCACGACGCGGGCGCTGCTCATCAGCGGTATGGGCCTCATCAAAGACCCGTCGCGCAGTGCCACACAATACGCGGTGGAACAGGCGCGATTCGCCGGGAAAACGGTGTTCATGGACCTCGACTATCGCGTGCCAATGTGGAGTGACACACGCATCTACGGCATTCAGACGCGGCTGACGCTTTCGATGGTCGATGTGGCGATGGGCACAGAAGAAGAAGTCTGCGCGGCGGCGGGCATTGACGATGTCACAAGCGCGGTCGTACATCTGCTGCCAATCGTGCGCGAGGCGTTGATCGTCAAGCGCGGCGCGGAGGGATCGACCGTTCACCTGAAGGACGGGACAGCGCATGAAATTCCGCCCTTCACAGTGGATGTGGTCAACTTTCTGGGTGCGGGGGATGCATTCGCCGGGGCCTTGATCCATGCGCGGCTTTCTGGCAAAGATTGGCCCGATGCGGGGCGCTTCGCCAATGCTGCCGGGGCGTATATCGTCAACCAGCAGGGGACCGCCAACGCCATGCCGTCGCTGGCACAGTTGGAAGCATTCATAGCAAAAAACGGGTAGAACATCGCTGTTTCTTTATAATGCTCACGCGGCCTTCTCACCTGTCCCTTTGCGCTTTCGCTTGATGACGATGACACTTTGCGGCAGCTTATAAATTGTATAGCGGCCTCACTTGGCGTTGCACGGATCGCGCCGAATTGCGCTACACTCGGTAGCAATACACTTCATGCAACGAGGGAAAATGATATGGATTACGGCAAGCTCCCCGGCCTCAAAAAACCCGTTTCGCGGCTGATTCAAGGCACGATGATGCACGGCGACGACGACGCCATGCAAAAGGCGCTGGACGAATATTTCGCGCTGGGTATCAACACGTTTGATACCGCGCATGTCTATCAGGGCGGCGACAACGAACGCCGCGTCGGGCGCTGGATCAAGGCACGCAACAACCGCGACGAGATCGTCATTCTGGCGAAGGGTGCGCATCCCATGCAGGGGCGCAAGCGCGTGAATCCGGCAGATATTACCAGCGACATCAACGACTCGCTGGAACGCTTCGGCGTCGATCATCTGGATATCTATCTGCTGCACCGCGACGACCCTGATGTGCCGGTTGGCGAGATCATGGACGTGCTAAACGATCACCTCAAAGCGGGGCGCATCGGCGTGATTGGCGGCTCTAACTGGACGCATCAACGCATCGCCGAGGCCAACGCCTACGCCGAAGCCAACGGCCTGACGCCCTTCGTCGCCAGCAGCCCCAATTACAGCCTTGCCGAACAGTTCCAGCCGCCCTGGGATGACTGCCTGACGATTTCTGGACCGCAGGCCGTTGATGCCCGCGCATGGTATCAGGAGTCACAAATGGCGCTGCTGACCTGGTCCAGCCTCGCCGGGGGATTCTTCACCGGGCGCTTCACCCGTGAGAATCTCGAACAGATGAAGGGCGAATATTTCGACGAGTTGGTGTTGAAGTCGTATGCGTATGAGGCCAACTTCCAGCGCCTGGACCGTGTGAACGAACTGCGCACCAAATACGATCTCAGTGTTCCGCAGATGGCGCTGGCCTATGTGATGAACCAGCCACTTAACATTTTCGCCATCGTCGGCAGCAAAAACGGCGCAGAGCTTCAAGCCAATATTGACGCCATGAACCTGAAACTGACACCGGGCGAACTGGCATATCTCGATTTGCGTGCAGAGGCAGTGTGATAAACGCAGGGATTTGGCGGGTGTTTCTGTCACGGGCGTTCGGTCAGCGACGGATTACCCGCTCTTAGTCTAATCGCGCCTTAATTTCCCTCTAACTCAAACTATGGCCCCGACTGTGGTATAGTCGGCGGCGGTCGCATCCGACAATGTCGAACCACACAAGCACACGCAAACTAATGCCTTGTTTTTGGCGACAGACCCTGTCGATTTATGCAAATTTAGCTGGTTGGAGCCGATATGCGGGGTTCGCAGCGTGCGTACCTGCTCGTCGTTGTTGCCAACCGCTGGACACGTAAAGCACACGCACAAGGGCGGGTGAAATCTATATGGACATTCTGATTGTTCCAGCTATTCCCTTTATTCTGGCTGCCATCATCGCATATCCCGCATTGCGAATGCAGCTTGGTAAAGTTGGCATTGCATGGGGTGTTGCCGGGTCTATGGCAGCGCTGTTCGTCTATCTGGCGACACAACTCCCCACTATTTCTGACGGTGAAATCCTGACGTATACGCTTGAGTGGGTGCCCTCACTGGGCCTCACGCTGTCATTGTATATGGACGGGCTGGCGTTGATGTTCGCCATGCTGGTCACCGGGATCGGCGTCGCGGTTTTTCTCTATGCGGGGTACTACTTCGACGATGATGTCGAGAAAATGGGGCGTTTCGTCTGGCAGTTGTTGACCTTTACGGGCGCGATGCTCTCGCTGGTCCTCGCCGGGAACGTGCTGACGCTCTTCATCGCATGGGAATTGACGAGTATTACGTCGTTCCTGCTCATCGGTTTTTACGGCAACAAAGACGAGAACGCACGGGTCAGCGCGTCTCGTGCGCTTATCGTTACCGGCGGCGGCGGATTGGCGCTGCTGGTCGGTTTGCTGCTGTTGGCGGTTGCCACCAACGATGTCAGCGGGGCTTCGCTGTTCGCGGCAGAAGGCTTTGAACTCGCCAATATCCTGAGCGTCAAACTGGGCGATCACGAGTGGTACGTTGCCATCACCGCCCTGCTGATGGTCGGCGCGTTCACCAAGTCAGCACAGTGGCCCTTCCATTTCTGGCTTCCCGGCGCGATGACGGCCCCGTCTCCGGCGTCGGCGTTCTTGCATTCAGCGACGATGGTCAAGGCCGGTATTTACCTCATGTACCGCATGTATCCGACGCTGGGCAATACCGATTTCTGGACGTACACACTGCTGTTCTTCGGCCTGACGACGATGTTTGTGGGGGCGTTATTCGCCCTGCGCCAGCGCGATCTGAAAGGGTTGCTGGCCTATACGACGGTCAGTAAACTCGGTTCGATGATGGCCCTCATCGCCCTGCCGGATTACGAAGGACTCAAGGCGGCGGCGGTCGGCATTCTGGCGCACGCCATGTATAAAGGCACTTTGTTCCTGATGACGGGAACGATTGAGCATAGCACCGGAACGCGCAACCTGGACGAATTGGGCGGGCTGCGCAAGTTGATGCCGGGGGCGTTCATCATTGCGGCGGTCGTCGGCATCTCGATGGCGGGTTACCCGCCGTTGCTTGGCTTTGTGTCGAAAGAAGTGCTACTCGACGCGATGCTGCTGGAAGAACTTGGCCTCATCCCGATTGCGGTGGCCTTTATCGCGTCACTGTTCATGGTCCCGGCGGCGGGGCTGTATGTGATCGACGTGTTCCTGGGCAAGGCGAAAAACGACTATCACCACTTTCACGCCCCGCACCCGGTCCTGCAATTCGGTCCGGCGCTGCTGGCGTTTATGTCGATTGCGACCGGTCTGCTGCTAAATCAGACGGTGATTCCGTTGATTACGCCAGTCGTGCCTAAAGAGTTCTCCCTGTATCTGATTCCGCCGGAATTCGTCCCGGCGGCGCAGTTGAGTGTGGCGATTCTCATCATTGGCCCGCTGCTGTTCCTGGCTCGCAAATTTTGGCTAAAGATGCCCTGGTTCGGCTTCATCCCCACCGGGCAGCAGTTCTACGCGTGGTTTATCGGCGCGGTCAACTGGTCGGGCGATCAATTGCTGCGCTCGCAGGGTGGCAAGTTGCGCTACTATCTGATTGTGATCCTCGGTTCCGTCAGCGTAATTATGGCGGTCGGCGGCTTCAACGTGCGCAGTTTGCCCTCTTTTGACATCACCGGCACGACGGACGCGCTGCGTGTTCTGCTGCTGGTGCTAACGGTCGGCGCGGCGCTGGCCTCGGTCTACTTCAAGGAGCATCTGCTGGCAGCACTGGCGCTGGGCGTCAGCGGCTACGCGGTGGGCGGCCTGTTTCTGGTGGAACCTGCGCCCGATGTCGCGCTGGTGCAAATGCTGGTCGAAACCCTGGCAACTGTGCTGATTATCATGATGGTAGCGCGTATCAAAACCGATCATCGCCGCCATGTGATGGAAGTGCTGTGGCAGGATGTGCGCAACGAGCGCAACGGCATCGGCATGATCCGCGATATCACAATCTCGGTGCTGATCGGCGGCGCGGTGGCGCTGTTCGCGCTGGCAGCCGTCAACGAACGACCGGAAGAACGCAGTGAGATCAACCCGCCGATTGCGGAGTGGCACATCACCAACGCCTACGCCGAAACCGGGGTGACCGATGTCGTCTCGGCGATTCTGGCAGACTTCCGGGCGACAGATACGCTGATCGAAATTGCCGTGTTTGCGATTGCCGCCCTCGCCGTCCTCACGTTGCTGACCCTGCCGGAAGGCAAAGAATTGATGCGCGGGCGCAACGTCTCTGCGGTCATGCGAAATGTGGTTAAATCGCACAATAATGAAGAGGAACGCCAGGTAGCGGCTCAGGCTGCCGCCAACGGCGACAAAGACTTCCAGTCTGCGGAGGCCACCGCCAACCCACCACCGATTCCAACAACTGCCGACGAGTTCGGCGCATGGGGCGATGCCTACGAACTGCCGCGCATGTCTACGCCACTTTCCCGCGTGGTGGTGACGGTGTTGCTACCCTTCGCGCTGCTCATCAGCCTGACGCATGTATTCTATGGCGGCGGCGCACCCGGCGACGGCTTTACGGCGGGTATCGTCAGTGGTCTGGCAGTGGCATCATGGTATGTGGTGTTCGGCTATCTGGAAGCACGCAATCGCCTGACGTGGCTGCGCCCCGGCACGCTGATCTCGATTGGTCTGCTGCTGGCGATGGGCAACGCCATTATGGGCATCTTCGTTGCGGAGGGCTTCTTCAATATCTACAAATTTACCGAGGGCGGTGCCGGTCCCGCCGGGTTGCATCTGGCCTCGACGCTGATCTTCGAGTTCTCGATCTTCCTGACTGTGTTCGGCGGCTCGACGGTCATCATGGAAGCCATCGCGCATCCGCAAGATGTGGACGCGGATGATCCCGATACGCTCAAGCCGCTGCCAGACCCCAACGACCCCATCGAAGACCAAGCGCCCGTACAGGAGGCGACCCCCTAATGACCAGTCTATTTGCTATCGTCACCGGGATTCTATTCGGGATTGGTGTGTTTCAGGTGTTACGCCGCGATCTGATCAAGGTTGCGATGGGCTTTTACATCCTGTTCACGGCTATCAACCTGTTTATTCTGGCGGTTGGCGCGTTCCCCGGCGAAGTGCCCGCTTACGTAGAAGCCGGTACACCTGCCGGGGCCACCGTCGCCGAGGCTGTCCCCAACGGTCAGCCCAGCGACCCGCTCGTGCAGGCACTCATCCTGACCGCTATCGTCATCAGCTTCGGCTCGTATGCGCTGCTGCTGGGACTCATCAACATCGCGTCGCAGCGCTTCGGCACCGTTGACAGCGATCAAGTCGATAATTTGCAGAAGTAGAGAAGCTGTTAGCTATTGGCTGTTAGCTCCTGGTAAAAGCCTCGAGCGCAGCGGGTTCAACAACTTGCCAGTTCGATCAAGTGCAAGTATCTGCCTGAACAGCCAACAAACTAACAGCGAACAGCTAAAGGCTAATAGCTACCTATGGACAACAACATTTTCGTACTCGGCCCGGTGATGCTGCCCCTGCTGGGCGCGTTCATCTGCTTACCGCTGGCGCGTTATAATCCAGCGCAGCGCTGGGTCGGCCTGACTTTTGCGGTGCTGGCGTGGCTGTCTAGCTGCGTGCTGCTGTATCAAAACTGGGATGCGCAGCGCATGGGCGAAACCGCCGTACAGGTGTATCGTCTGGGCAACTGGGCCGCGCCCTTCGGCATCGCGCTGGTGGCGGATATGCTCAGTTCGCTGTTCGGCGTCATGTCGATGACGGTCGTGGCGGGTGGCGTGCTGTATGCGCTACAATGCCGCGATAAATGCGTCAAATATCCGGCGTTTATGCCCATGTTTCTGTGTATGGGAACCGGCCTTGCCGGGACGCTGTACACGGGCGACATCTTCACCATGTTCGTGTTCTTCGAGCTAATGGTGATTTCTTCGGTCGGCCTGGTCGCCATCAGCGACAACGAACTCGGCCTTGAAGCCGCCATCAAGTATCTGCTGATTAGCGCAATGGGTACGCTTTTCCTGCTCATCGGCATCGCGGCGGTGTATGCGACCTTCAGCACGCTCAATATGGCGGATATGGCACGTCTGCTGCAAGAAGGCGACCGCCCACTGCTGGCGCTGGCCTCGGCGACGATGCTGTCGGCGGCCTTCCTGCTAAAAAGCGCCGTGTTCCCCTTCCACTTCTGGCAGCCAGACTTTCACACGACCGCGCCGACCCCCGTTCATGCGGTGCTGTCTTCGGTGGTGGTAAAAGTGGGCGTCTACGGCCTGATCCGCCTGATTACGCTGCTTTATACCGAAGAAGCAGATACGATCCAGCAGGTGTTGATCGTCCTCGGCATCATCGGTATCTTCTTCGGCAGTCTGGGCGCACTGCGCACCTATGACGCCAAGCGTATGCTGGCTTATTCCACCTTCGGGCAAATCGGGTTTATCCTCGTCGCCGTCGGTTGGGGCACAACCATCGCCATGATCGGCGCGATTGTCTACGCGTTTAACCATGCCTTCGTCAAGTCGTCGCTGCTGATGCTGACCGGCGTTGTTTCCAGCCGTAACAAGAAGAAATCCGCCAAACTCAAGGACATCACAGGGGTCGCCAAACCCTTCTGGCTGGTGGGCATTTTATACTTCCTCGGTGGCATGGCATTGGCTGGAATTCCACCCATGAACGGGTTTATCTCTAAAGTAGCGCTGGTGCGTGGCGGCATTGACGCCGAAGCGTGGCTGACACTGGGCCTCGCCGTCGGCGCGGGACTCATCACCATGATGTATATGACCCGCACATGGTCGTTGATGTTCCAGCAGAAGCCGAACGAGAACACCGCCAAACTGAAGCCAGAGGGAGAAGGCGACAGCGTCCTCGCGCCGGCATTGCTGATCGGTATCTGTGTGCTGCTCGGCTTTTATGCCGGGCCACTCATCGAAATTGCAGAGATGACTGTGATGCAAATGGAAGACCCGCAAATCTATATCGAAGCGGTCGGCCTTGCAATTGAGGTCGCGCCCGATGTCGCCGCAGGAGGCTAACCCATGTTAACTCAATCTGCCCTTATTGCGCTGCCGATGGCGCTCGTCTGGGTGATCTTGACCAATCAGGTGTCTATCGAGAGTTTCGGCATCGGTTATGCGTTGAGCTTTGGCATCGCGGCGCTGCTGGCCCGTGGGCGCGAAGTTCCGCTGGCGATGAGTCCAATGAAACTGCCGGGACAGTTGATCGCTACCACCCTGTACACTCTGCGCCTGACCTTTGACATTCTGATGGCTGGAATCGACGTGTCGCTGCGTGTGATGGGCTTTCGCCCGTTGAACCCCGGCATCATCGAAGTTGACACCGAGGACCCCAACGACGACGATGTGATTTCGGGGTTAAGCGCCCACGGTATCACCATCACTCCCGGCGAACTCGTCGTGGATTTTAGCGACGACGGGCAAAAGATGTATGTCCACGTCCTCAACATCGATGACTTCGCCCCCAGTTTGGGCGACGACCAAAAAAACCGCCTGAAAATGTTTCGGAGGATGCTCGGTTATGATTGAATCGGATTTCGTCAATTTCGTCGTCAATGCGGCGTTGCTCGTCCTCGTCGGGTTGACGGTCGCGGCAGCCTATCGCGTCGTCGCCGGACCAGAACCGGCGGACCGTCTACAAGCCGTCGATACGATTACGGTGCTGTTGATTGGCATTATCGTCATGCTGGCGGTGGTGCAGGGAACGCCTGCGCTCGTCGATGCGGGTCTGGCACTGGCGGCCTTCGGCTTTGTGGCAACCGTCGCCATTTCGCGCTATCTGTGTGAAGGGCGGGTGTTCTAAATGGATACTGTGCTGGAACTCATCGCCGCCGCCGGGATCGTTTTCGGCATCTTCTTCTTCGTTATTGGCATGATCGGCTTTCTGCGATTCTCTGATGTCTACACCCGCATTCACGCATCGGGCAAGATGTCTACGCTGGGGATGCTGGGCCTGCTGATAGGAACCGCGATCTTAGAACCGGATACCACATTGCGCGTGATCGCACTGGCGATCTTCCTGATTACGACGCAGCCTGTCGCCTCGCATGTGATCGCGTCCGCTGCCTATCGCTCTGGCGTGCGCATGAAAGACAACGACGCCCGCGACGATCTGGCGGGTCAGGTACTGGTCACACAGACACCGCCGGATGAGCGGTAAGAAACTATTTGAAAAGCTACCGGGGTGAAGCCACTATGCACTTCCCGAACGGCTTCTAAAGACCTCACGCGCAACATGTATCCGTTGCATATAGGGCGGCCCGTGGTCGCCCCTGAATGTCTCGATAGAAACACACAGAGGCCCCATGACCCGTAAACTCGCATTCATGCTATCCGCTGCTCTGGTTGCGGCGATGGTCGGCTTTGTCATCGCTGCACAGGACACACCCGAACCTGAAACCACACCGGAACCTGTCGATTGTTCGCCGTCAGGGATCGCCGTCGCGCAGGTCGAACTATCGCTGCTGCTGCGCGACTTCGGCGACCAGATTCAGGCCGATGAGGAAGCCGCCCTGACCGCCCTCTATGATGTCGGCAGTGCTTACCGCGAACTCGCCCTCGCCTGCGGGCACATCCCCGATGATATTGGCGACCTGTACGTCGGCGACGATGTCGAGCGTATTTTGACGGCGCTGGCAGCGGTCCCCGCCGACCCGCTAAACGGGCAGCTTATCTATAACAACGTGGAAAACGCGGCGGATGGACGCGCTCTTGGCTGCATCGGCTGCCACAGCGAAGAATCATCCGCGCCGCTGACCGAGGGCACATGGACGCGCTGGGACGAAATCCGCAGCCTCGAACCACAGTTCGCCGGGTACGACTTTGAACGCTATATCGTGGAAAGCATTGTCCGACCGTGGGACTACACCGTCCCCGGCTACCCGGATTTTACAATGCCGGACAACTTCGGCGACCGTCTCAGCTTCCAGAATCTCGCCGATTTGATCGCGTTCCTCAACAGTCAGGATCAGTTCCTGGACTGAGTGCTGGATCAAAAGCTGTTGTTCACCGTCTATTTATCGTTTGGATATAGGCTGGTAGATATTTAACCGGCATCTACCAGCGGAGCTTTCTTTATGGCCTATATCCCCATCGAAGATTACGGCATCATTGGCAATATGCACACAGTCGCCCTCGTCGGCAAGAACGGTGCAATTGACTGGTATTGCTACCCGAATTTCGACTCGCCCGCTGTATTCGGTGCGATTCTTGACGATGACATCGGCGGACGCTTCCAGATTGCCCCGGCAGATGGCGAAGGCGTCACCTACCGGCAGTTCTACTGGCCCGATACCAACATCCTCGTCACGCGCTTCCTTACACCCGCAGGCATCGCCGAGGTCACCGACTATATGCCGGTCGGCACATCGGTCAACCGGGACCAGCTAGTGCGCTCGGTCAGCGTAATCAGCGGGCGCATTGATCTGACGATGACCTGTCATCCAGCTTTCAACTATGCGCGAGATTCACATACAGTCAGCGTAGATGAAAATGGGGCAGCCTTCCATAGTCCAGCACTCAGCCTCGGCCTGGGGACCACGCTCCCGCTGAACGTTGAGGGCGGCGCGGCAATCGCACACTTCACGCTGAACGAAGGCGAATCTGCCACTTTGGTGCTGCGTCAGATCACGGCGAATGCACCTTGCGGTCCGTCGTACAACGAGACGGAAAGCGGCGGCCTCTTCCGGCAGACGGTCGATTATTGGCACGACTGGCTGAGTCAATGCACCTATCGCGGTCGCTGGCGGGAGATGGTCTATCGTTCTGCATTGGCGATGAAAATCATGACCTTCGAGCCGACGGGGGCCATTGTCGCCGCGCCGACGACAAGCCTGCCGGAGGGAATCGGCGGCGAACGCAACTGGGATTATCGCTACACCTGGGTGCGTGACGCGGCCTTTACCGTGTATGCCTTTATGCGCATTGGCTTTACCGAGGAAGCGACGGCGTTTATGGACTGGCTTTATGCCCGTGCGCAGGAGCCGGACGCCGACGATAAACCGCTGCAACCGCTTTATGGCATCGACGGGCGGCATACCATCACCGAAGAAGAACTCGACCATTTAGAGGGCTACAAAGGCTCAAAGCCGGTGCGGATCGGCAACGCCGCATATGCGCAGTTCCAACTCGACATCTACGGCGAGTTGCTTGATTCTGTGTATCTCTACAACAAATACGGGCGCTTTATCAGCTACGAGTTGTGGACGCAGATCCGCGAATTGGCGGACTGGGTGTGTGCCAACTGGCAAATCACCGACCTCGGCGTGTGGGAAGTTCGTAGTGAACCCGGTCACTTCGTCTATAGCAAGCTGATGTGCTGGGTGGCGCTCGACCGGGCGCTGAGGCTGGCAAACAAGCGCTCCTTCCCCGCTGATTACGACCGCTGGACGCGCACGCGTGACGAAATCTACGAGGACATCATGCAAAAAGGCTGGGATGAGGAACGCGGCGCGTTCGTGCAGCGCTATGGAAACGATGCGCTGGACGCCGCCAACCTCATTATGCCGCTGGTGTTCTTCGTCGCCGCCGACGATCCGCGTATGCAGCGGACCATTGACGCCATCGCGCAGCCACTCGATAAGGGCGGTCTGGCGCTAGGCAGCATGATCTATCGCTACAATGTGGAAGAATCGCCGGATGGTCTTACAGGGGACGAGGGCACGTTTAATATGTGCTCGTTCTGGCTGGTGGAAGCCCTCACCCGCGCCGGGGAAATCGAGCGTGCGCGTCTCGTATTCGAGCGTATGCTCGGTTACGCCAACCATCTTGGCCTCTATGCAGAACAAACGGGTAAAAATGGTGAAGCGCTTGGCAATTTCCCGCAAGCGTTCACGCATTTATCGTTGATCAGCGCAGCCTTCAACCTCGACCGTGCGCTGGATGGCTATCGTATGCGCAAGTAGCACGCCAGTTTGCCGCGTCACTAATCCATCGACCCGGCAAACACGGCGGATACATCAGCGGGCGGCTCGCTAATCTGTGGCGCGTCGATGCGCCGCAGGTACCACCACGCGGCATACAGGCCAACCGCGCCGATGATGAAGGCCGCGCCGTAGGCCAGTTCCGGCGATCCACCCAGCGCATAACCGAGGTCGCGCAGGATGCCGCCGCCGGATACGCCGACCCCGCGTGACAGCGTGACGACCAGCGTCCAGAAACCGAGGAAAGTCCCGGCACGTTCAACCGGACTCATGTCCATCATCATGCCCAGCGTGCCCACGTTCCAGATGCCGAGGCCGATACCGAGCGTAATCAGGCCGACGGTCACCAACCCGCGAATCTCTGCCAGTGCGCACACGGCGAAAATGGCAAATGTGGCAATCAGAATCAGCACGCCCAATGAGGACATGACGCTATTGGTCAGCCACTTGACCCGGCGAGATAGCGCCAGAAAGACCAGCGTACCCAGAATCGCCATGCTGCCCCAGTAGGCGGCGAATTTGGTCGTCGTGCTGGCGGGCATCCCGAACACATCAGCGGCGAAAGGTTCGAGGATCAAATCTTGCGAGAAGGCGAAGATCATCGACAGCGACAGGTAGAACATGAAGAAGCGCAGGCGGCGATTTTGCCACACGAGCGACAGATCAGCGCGGATGCTGGTCTGCGGGCGGCGCTCGTTGGCGGCGGTGAGGTCGTCGCGGTTTATGCGCTTTTCTTCACCCAGCAGCGAGAAGAACCACAGCGCACCCAGCAGCGTTCCCGCCGTCAAAAACAGACTCAGCA
>DAOTXA010000483.1:0-2155 GCA_034435595.1 Anaerolineae bacterium
AGGCGCAGCACGCCGCCACGCGCCAAAATCACCGGGTCGGTGAGGACAAAATCACTGTCGTTGCGCACCGATCCCTGCACCGTCTGCGGGATGGGCGCGTAGGGTTCATCCTCGCCGAGTTCGGAGTCAAACCCTGCTGCCGGATAGGTCAGCACCACGCTGCCGCCAATATCCGGGCGGGCGATTTCCGCCGTGGCATTAAACCCGGCGATGAAACTGGCATCCACCGCGAACGAATCGGCAGCGAAGCGTCCGGTCTGGGTGATGGCGGCGGTATTCTGTGCTGTGCCGCCGAAGACACCCGCGTTCTGGATCGCTGCCGGAATCGGGCGTAGCAGCCCGGTTTCGTCGACTTCGAGCGTGTAATTGCCACGCCGGGGAGCCAGCAGACCGATCAACTGATCCACCTGGGCTTCTTCGCTGTCGGTCCAGGTCTGCACCATACTGAGGCGACTCAACGTAATATCACTGCCGCGCAGGTCCGCCCCGAAGGTACGTGCCAGCATTGCGAACACAATAATTAGGATCGGGATTGTCAACCACGCCAGTTCGCGGCGGTTGATACGATTCAGTAGCAGATAGTTCAACGGGCCGACCAGCAGCACATACAGCGCGAGGAAGGCAATCAAACCCAGCACCGCCGGGAACAAGTCCACACCGGGCATAATCTCAACCGCCGTCGTCGCCGACCCCCAGTTAGAGAAGTCATAACTCCAGTTGGGGCGCGTTCCTGTGCTCGCCAGCAGCGTCAACCACATCCCATCGCGCTTGTCCCAACTGCGCAGCGGTTCGGCGTTGGGGTCTACGCTCAGATAGTCAATCGTGCCATTGCCGTATTCACGCCGCACCATCAGGGGCAGCCCCTCCGCCGTTTCTACGAGTACGGTCGCATCGTCGGTCAGTTCGCCCGTTGCCACTACGAAGGGGCCGTCGAGTTCGCTCGCATAGTCGCCGCCGAACCGCGCCAGTGCCGGCATAGCATCGCCCTCTTCCGCGTTGTCAGGGACCATCGGCAGCAAATCCTCGAAGCCCGCCGCAGTTTCCTGCCAGGTCGCGCCACCCGTGACGATCAAATGACCGCCGCGCCGCACCCAATCCGCGACCGCATCGCGCTGTGATGGCGTCAAAACGCCTGTGTCCACACTGTTGAACACCATCGCCTGCACAGAATCAATAGCAGCGCGACGTGTAGGGATGTTGCCCGTCGTCCATGTCGCCTGATACGACTCGTTGCCGCCTGTGCTAATCGGCGCGAGGTCGATCACCGAGCCGCCCGCCGTCCCCGAAAGCACGACGAACATGTTCTCGTGTGGGATCAAGCTGCGCACAGCAATATCATGGCTGGCGAGAACGCGTTCCATGTTGTCGAGTAGCTCGACGCGCAGTTCACGTGCACCACTACGCGCCGTCACATACAGCGTGATGACCTGACTCGAATTGGTCGGCAGATCAATCGGCGTCAGAAAGGCGTTCGTCAGCGCATCGCCAGAAGTCTCCGGGCGGATGGTGAGCGTACCGCTAACCGTGTCGCCGTTATTGACCAGTTCCACACGCACTGGCATCCACTGGTGAGGGCGATAGTAGCCGTCATACCCGGCGGTCGCCGAAATCTCGATCAGGTCGCTGACCTGCGCGGCAGGGGCGGCGTTCAATGTACGCGCAGGTGAAAACGCCAGCAGCCCGAATAACAGCGTCACGAGCAGCAAGGCGGGAAGGAATCGATTCAGGTTCATGCGACTGTTTCCTATGGGTCATAGACGAGGCTATTTTATCATGCACAGGGCAGATTATGTGACCTGGAGATTACGATTTTGTGACCGGGTGCAGGGTCAACGTGGGCGGTAATTTCGCACGACCAGAAAGTAGACGATAGCTACAGCGGTCACGGCAAAAACGAGCAATCCACCCTCAAACATGACCGCTACGGCGATGATGATCACGGAAAACGCAGTGGAAAGCAACCAGCGATTGCGAAGATACGGGTCCAAGGTGTGCATCCTGGGGGTTGGTCGAACACTACCGCCATTATAGCAAGTAGAAAGCAAAGGGCCGAGTTTCTACCAGGGCTTTTGCAAAGTCGTTAAAGCAAGAGTTGAAGTGCTTCAGGATAATTTGCCGAGAAATAGCGGCGTGCTTCGGGAAGATAGCGGAAATC
>DAOTXA010000484.1:0-18836 GCA_034435595.1 Anaerolineae bacterium
CGTGATGATGTCCTTCGGTGAGAAAAGCTACATCCTCGCCACCAGCGGCAGCGACGCCATTATCGGCCTGATGGGTTTTCAGGTTGAGAATCTGATTACACGCGTTGATGAATTCTATCTTGATCCTGACAGTGGCACGCCCCCGGCGATCTACGCGCTGATTGCGGCGATTGAAGAAGCATCCACCGCGCTGCAAAGTGAAGTCGGTTTCTTCTTCCTGCCCGGTGCTTCGGCAAACACGATCGTCGAACCCTTCGTCAAAAGTGGCTATGAGCAAACCGCCATCAAGGACATTAAAATTCCAGCATGGCGCGAGGCCGTACAGGAACACATCAACGAAGACACAATCCTGCTTACCAAGAAACTGCGCAAGGATCGCGTCCTCAAGCCGATCTAGCTGCTAGCTTTCGGCTGTTAGCAAAATGGTACCGACAGGGCGCGACAAGCGCCCTTTTTGTTTTCTCTTTGCGCGTCTTTGCCCCTCTGCGTTATGATTTTTCTCTCATTTCACACAGGAGTTTATGCCATGCCTGACGACAATATCAAAGGCGCGGTACAGCGCCAATTTGCCAATGTCGCCGCCAACTACCGCAAGAGCAAGGTACATGCTGCCGGGGCCGACCTGGACACGATGGTCGAAGCCGCCGCGCTGACCGGGGCCGAGCGCGTCCTTGATGCCGGTAGCGGAGCCGGACACACCGCACTCGCCTTCGCGCCGCACGTCGCTGAGGTCATCGCCTGTGATATGACACCACCCATGCTGGAACAGGTCATGCTGCTGGCGCAGGAACGCGGCGTAGACAATGTCGGCACACGGGCGGGCGACGTGGAAAACCTGCCATTTGCAGACGATAGCTTTGACCGTGTAGTCAGCCGCTACAGCGCCCACCACTGGCCTCACCCCGACAACGCCCTGCGCGAGTTCGAGCGGGTGCTCAAACCGGGCGGGATGCTGCTCATCAGCGATATTGTGGCGGCAGAAAGCCCGGTTGAAGACACATTTTTGCAGACGATAGAGTTCCTGCGCGATTCCTCGCATGTACGTGACCATCGTGTGAGCGAGTGGCATCGCATGTTCCGGCGTAACAACTTCAAGCCCGATGTCCGGCTGACGTGGTCGCTGCGGCTGGAATTCGTGGCATGGGTCGAGCGCATGGCGACGCCGGAAACGCACCGGTCGGCGCTGCGAGCGTTGTTTGCGGGGCTGCCGGATGACCTGCGGGCAGCGTTTCAGGTAGAATCGGACGCAAACGGGGTGACCGCGTTTTACATCCCCGGTGCGCTGGTGGTTGGGTCACCTGTAGACACAAATCCGGTGGAGATTATGTAGAGCGCGGGGCGGCATTCTTGCTGCCAGAAGTGAAAAAGCGCCCGAATCCAGTGTGAGAAATGTCTCAAGCGAAAGTCCTATATACCTGAGCATGGAAGAATCAAAAAACGTCACCGGTAGTGTGCTGCGGTCAGGTGACCCTGCGACACCCAGGAAATACCCCTTAGTGCTGCTGGCTCTCGCCCCTGACACGGTTCGGAGGTCCTGCCGCGCAAGACCCAACCGCAACATACTCACGGTGACGTTTCGTTAAATGCATTGTACAGGATGGGTTAAGCACCTTCAAGGGCGGCGCAGTTGAATTGCGCCTTTGGCTGGCAGCTTGTTTTAACGCGATTCTTGCGTCGCCTGCCAGAATCGTTTAAACTCGTTCCATCGTTTTAAAATTTTTTTCAATGGGAGCAAAACCCCTTATGAAGCCACTTGACATCAGCAACAGCGCTGAATGGAAACAACGTTTTCGTGCCCCGGTCGTGGTGTATAGCAGCATCGCCCCGCGCAATCCGGCACGCGGCATTGTTGCGACCAATATCACCGGCGTGCACCAGATTTACGCATGGGACACTGTGACCGGCGAACGTCACCAGCGCACCGATATCCCTAGCGGCAAGGTCGGCGGCGGTATCAGCCCGGACGGGAAGTATATCTACTATTTGCAGGACGAAGGCGGCAATGAAATCGGGCATTATGTGCGCGTGCCCTTCGAGGGAGGCGAGCCGGAGGACATCACACCGGACCTGCCGCCGTACTCGTCACTCAGCATCAGCCAGAGCCTTGACGGTAGCACCATTGGCTTTAGCGCCGCCACGCAAAAAGGCTTCGAAATGTACACAATCCCGGTTGGCGAAGATAGCGCACATGGCAAACCGTCACTGCTGTATCGCAGCGCCCGCCTGAGTATGGGGCCGTTTCTGTCCTTTGATGCGCGTTACGCGGCGATCATCACCACCGAGCGCAGCGAACACATGGATTTCGCGCTGTACGTGTTCGACATGAACGACCTGGACGGTAATGTGCGCGTTTTACAAGAGCCGGAAGGCAGCATTCGCCCGGTGGGATTCTCCCCGGTTCCGGGGGATACACGCCTGCTGGTCATCACAGATGCCAGTGGCTACGACCGGCCCTTGATCTTTGATGTCGCTACAGGGGACCAGACGGACATCCCGCTGACGGGCACGCAGGGCAACATCACGCCGACGGGCTGGTCGCCGGATGGCAAGAAGATTCTGCTGACGCGCCTGCTCAAAGCCGAGTACAAGCTGCTGGTCTATGATCTGGAAACCAGTGTGCTGACTGAACTCGATCACCCCGGCGGGACGTTATACAGCGCGTATTTTATGCCCAAAACCGACGATCTACACGCCAGCGACACGATTTACGTCAACCTGTCGCAATCGACCAATCCCACCCGCGTGATTGCCCTTGATGCGGAAACGGGCCAACTCAAAGAAACAGTCATGGCAGCGGGTGAGGTTCCAGAAAGCCGTCCCATGCGTTCGGTGACGTTCACTTCGTCGGGTAATACAGAGATTCAGGCGTGGCTAGCGACCCCGGAAGGCGCGGGTCCATGGCCCACGATATTGCACACACACGGCGGGCCAACCACCGTCCAGACGGATGGCTTTAGCGCGGCGGCGCAGGCGTTTATCGATCATGGCTTCGCGTTCTTTAGCGTCAACTATCGCGGGTCAACCACGTTCGGGCGGGAGTTTGAGCAGTCGATTTACGGAATGCTCGGTCATCGTGAGGTGGATGATATGGCGGCGGGGGTGCAATGGCTGGTCGATAACGATATCGCACAGCCGGATGCGATCATCCTCAACGGCGGCAGTTACGGCGGTTATCTGACGCTTCAGGCATTGGGCAAGCGCCCGGACCTGTGGGCGGGTGGTATCGCTGTAGTCGCTATCGCAGATTGGGTGCTGATGTACGAGGATCAGGCCGAAACGCTACGCGGATACCAGCGCTCGCTATTTGGCGGCACACCGGAGGAAAAACCGGAAGTCCACAAATCCGGCTCGCCCATCACCTATGCGGAGGATGTCGCCGCGCCGGTGCTGGTGATTCAGGGCGAAAACGATACGCGCTGCCCGTCGCGCCAGATGAAGGTGTACGAGCAGAAGATGCGCGACAACGGCAAGGACATTGAAATCGAGTGGTTTGACGCCGGACACGGTTCGCTTTCCGTCGATCAAAATATCCAACACATGGAGAAGATGCTACACTGGCTGTATCGCGTGTTGGGGTAGATTGATTTTCGCCTTAGCACTAAAGCAAAAATAGCCAGGTCTACTAAAGGGGACTGAAAAGCCGTCTGAGAAGTGCGTGGTGATTTCGTCCCCGACATTCCTACCGGGGAATTTCACCCTCTAATTCGCACCGTTTTTGGCCTCGTTTTCGTGATGCTTTGTAGGTGAATTCCCGCAGTCTTTGACGGAGGTGAGGGGGCATAAAGAACTGCATTTCCACCAATTCCAGTAAAACCAGCCATTTTATAAAGTCTCTTATCGATTGCAGACCGGTCATCGCACTTATTATGGACCCATTCGCACTTCTCCCACTGATCGTGTTTTTCGCTGTGTTCACGCAGACTGCGACCGGGTTTGGCGTGGCATTGATCTCAATGCCGCTGCTGGTCCCTCTGTTCGGGCTGTCGCTGGCGGCTCCGCTGGTCGCCTTCGTCGGCCTGCTGACCAAAGTCCTGATGCTGATTCACTATCGCAGCGAGTTTTCGCTGGGCAAAGTATGGAAGCTGATGGCGGCGTCGGTAGTGGGTATTCCCTTCGGGCTGCTGGTGCTGGAAAACGCCGATCGTGGACCCGTTGAAGCAGTGCTGGGGCTGGTCCTCGTCGGCTATGCGCTGTACGTGCTGGCGGCCCCGTCGCCGCCACGCCTGCGCGGGGACGGATGGGCGCTCGGACTCGGCTTTGTCAGTGGGGTTTTAGCAGGTGCGTACAACACAGGCGGACCGCCGCTCGTCGTCTATGCCAACGGGCAGGGCTGGCCCCCGACCGTGTTCAAGGCAAATTTACAGGCATTTGCCATGGTCAACGGACCGCTGGTGTTTATCGGGCATATCGCCGCGAGGAACTACAACGTCGATGTGTTGACCGGTATACTGCTGAGTGTACCGGCGGTAGTGCTGGGCGTATTCGCCGGGTTCGCGCTGGACGGTCGCTTGAATCCGGTCACGTTCCGGCGGATGGTTCTCCTGCTGCTGATCGTGTTGGGGTTGCGCTTGCTGTTTTGAGCGCGGAGTATCAGGGCCTTGCAAGGGCGACCCATCATAGGCCGCCTTTGCAAGTACAAATCGGGGGCGGGACGTTTAGCTTTCGTTGTACAGTGGTGAGGGTTGCGTGGTCGCGCTCTGAAACGCGAGGCCGATTGTCCCCGAATAGTCTGTTTCCAGTTTGATGTAGTCGCTGTGCCGCCCGTAGGTATAGCCGAAGATCGCCAGCGGTCGCCCCGGAGTCTGTGATGGTACTGCGTTGAGGTACGTTTCCAGCATCGGAGCGCGGTCAAACGGCGCATGGGCGAGGTCCGGCGTGGGGACATAGGCGCAGAAGCGCTCGATCTCATTGCTATCCCAGCTATACGTGAACACGATAGAGGGCGTCGTGGCAATCTTGGCGAGCATGTCCGCGTCTGGAACGCTAAAGCCGAGTTCGTCCAGCAGGTCGGCGTATAACTGTGGATCGCGGTGCATGTCCTGATCGTTGATGAAGTAGATGTTCATCGAATTGTTGCGCAAGTCGCTGGCGATGATGTTGGTCTTGGTCAGGCCGTAGCGCTGGTACAGATCAACATAGCGGCGGGCACTGTCTGGAATGGCGTCCATGCCCAGAAAGCGGTCAATCGGCCCGACGCCGGGGCCAACCCACAGTTTTTCCAGTCCCCAGTCTGCGCCACCGTCTACGCCTGTGCCGATGACGGGCATTTTTGCGTAGATATCGGCGATAAGTCGCTGTGCAGACGAGCCGTCCGGTGCGACCAACCCGGCGCTGTAAGCATTTTCGAGTACGTTCTCCTCGACCTCATATTGCACATAGCGAAAGTTGACGACCCGCTTTTCCTGCGGTTTGCTGGTGGTGCGCAGTTCGACCGGCATGGTTGCAAAACGATCTGCGAAGGCGTTGATGATGCCGGCAATGGACCGTTCATCATAGGTCGCGCCCGCAAGCTGTGCCGCCTTTATTACATCTGCATGAAGTTGTTGTATATCCGTCATGATGACCTCACGATAGTTTTCATCGAGATATGGTTGGTGGGGTGTATCGGGTATGACGGCGAAGAAACCATATCCTGATCTTAGGATATGCGCTCTTGACGTTGAGAAGGGTAAAGAAAAGCATCTCTGCATAGATAATTAGTCATATTGGTTGATAGCAACATTTCAAACCGAAAAACGATGTAACTGTGACAATTTCGAGATGACAATTCATCTTATATATGTTGCGTATGTACGAGGCGTACTGCTACGGAGGGTCACCAATCCCATACGGCGATCCCGGCAACTCTTGGCGGGAACATCACACCCAGTTGTGCCACCTGAGGCGGGGCAAGCTGGGCTTTGATACCGAGGGCTGCCGGGGTCAGCGCTCCAAACAGCAGTTGCAGAAAGTCGCTGTGCGTCAGATCAACGGGGGCGCTTGTATGGATGCGGATACGGTCGGCATGGGCGTTTATCCCGGCGGGGGCTGTGCTGCCGCTGTGTTGCAGATGCGCGTCAATTTCCGGCAGTAATGCATCTACGAGGCCACGCGTATCAATGAGACGGGCCAGCCACCCGCCCCGGCGCGGATAGTGGGCGGTCAGCGTCACGTCCAGCAGGTCACGGGCGAAGGCCAGCAACACCGAATCGGGCGCGATGATCCAGCGAAGCTCATGTATGCCTGCGTTGACGGCGTTGTATCCTACATAGGATAGCAGCGTGCGTGCGGATTCTGGTGTGTCGGCGACGACTTCGACTTCTGAAGATAGCAGGTCTGCCCCGGCGAT
The DNA here is from genome assembly GCA_034435595.1 of Anaerolineae bacterium. Classification (GTDB taxonomy): domain Bacteria; phylum Chloroflexota; class Anaerolineae; order Aggregatilineales; family Phototrophicaceae; genus JAVJSU01. Next base: position 6,329 of record DAOTXA010000484.1, read on the forward strand.
ATAACCGTACAGGGTCGGGGTATGTTCGCAGGCGACGACAAGCGCCGGGGGCATCCCGGTTACAATGCGCCATAACCAGAGTTGCGGTGTCCGCGTGAGGGTGACATGCGCCCCGAAGTGACGTTCGTGAAGCGTGTGTAACTGCGGCACATCATGCGGACGAGCAGCACGCAGGGATAGCGTGTCTGGCGGATCAAGATCGGCGGCATCCCGCGCAGCACAGGCGAAAGTCGTCACCGGCCACACCGGGAAGAATCCGAAATCCGGGCCAGAACCGTCGGGCGAGTCGTGAATCAGCGCCAGATGCGCACCCTGTTCGGCGAGCCGTGCGAGGGCATCGCGCATTAGCGCCGCCACAAAATCCATGTGCAGGCGTTTGTATCCGCCGCCCATGTGAAACCCGCTAAGAATGCCCGCCCGCAACTCCGCGCCACCATAGCGCAGGGTGCGCCGTTCGATCATGGTCATGGCGACGATTTGCCCGTTGACTACCGCCGCCCGACAGTTTTCCGGGCGAAAACCGGGGTGCTGAGGCGATATTCCCGGTAGCAGGGTCGGCAGCAGGGGATATTCGTGTTCGTGCAATGCGCGAACGTTGATATTGGGCATGACGCTCTCTTTCGAGTCAAATCTATTTCCATTTAACCCTCAAACGCGGCAAGTTGCACAAAGTTTGTACCGCCGTTTGACGTCAATACGCTTGACGCCATCCGCCATCCGCATTAGCGTAGCAGTATCCGTATAACATATCATTTGACATCATGCCCGATTATGCCGAAGTCGCGGTCAACGTGCCGGTTGAGCGCACCTTTCATTATCATATCCCGCCAGAACTCGCCGGACGTGTGCTACCCGGTCATCTGGTACGTGTCAGCTTCGGCACTGCCATGCAGCCGGGGATCGTCGTCGATTTGCCCGAAACTTCAGACATTCCCCAGACGAAACCCATTGTCGAACTGCTGGACCCTGACCCGGTCGTTAACGCAGAACAGATTGCTCTTGCCCGCTGGATGCAGCGACGTTATCTCGCGCCGCCCGGTCCCTGCCTGTGGTTGATGCTGACGCCGGGTATGACGGGCAGCCCCGACAAGCGCATCACACTTATAGACGATGAGGCCAATGCCACCGACGACCTGCAATCGCAGATCATCGCCCTGTTAAAGAAACGCGGCCCCCTGCGCGGTGAGCAGATTCAACGATCCATGAAGGCGAAACAGTGGCGTGCTGCGGTTAGTGCCCTGAAAACGGCGGAGGCGGTCCGTGTAGAATCGGTGCTGACACGGCCTCGCGTCAAGGCAAAACAGATCAACACGGCGGCGCTGGCGATCCACCCCGATCGCATCCACGATATGCGGCGGCATCTGGGCAAGCGCAGCCGCGAGGCCGATCTACTGGCACGCATTGCGGATGACGAGGGGGTCATGCCCGTAGCGGCAGCAAAGTCATTGCCAAATATCGGCGCGGGCACGATTCGCAATCTGCTGGATACTGGCTATGTCTTTGAGGACGACGACGCGCTGGTACTGGATATTCCGCAAGATGATGTAGACGACGCCCTGTTTGATCTGCGACAGGGCGAGACAGATTTCCGCGTGCTACGTGTGCTGGCCCGTCAGGAAGAACCGATTGACGTAAGCTGGGTTTACACGCAAACGGGTGCAGACGTGAAAACGCTCAAGCGTCTGGCAGCAATGGACCTGATCGCGCTGGGTGAACAGCGTACCTGGCGCGATTCGCTGGCGGACCGTGACTTCGTGCCGGTTTCTGCGCCGCTGTTGACGCCCGCTCAGGCGGCGGCGTGGTGGGTAATCCGGGACGCTCTGCAAGACCCCACTCCAACCCTCCCCGGAGGCGGGGAGAGCGTAAAGCAAGACCCCCTCCCAACCTCCCCCGTAGACGGGGAGAGCGTAAAGCAAGACCCCCTCCCAACCTCCCCCGTAGACGGGGGAGGAGCTAAAACCGTTGAGCGTATCGAACATGATGATGTCAGTGGTACGTTGAAACGGTCTGAACGCTGGAAAGTTCCGCCGGAACTATGGGGAAAGATTCGACTTCTTGCCAGCGAAAAACGCGCAGAACCTACCGACGCAGAAAACCAACTCTGGCAGCATATACGGCGCAAGCAACTAGATGGATATAAGTTTCGTCGGCAGCACGGGATTGATCGATTTATTGTAGATTTTTATTGTCGTGAAGCAAATCTAGTCATTGAGGTGGATGGCTTAATTCACGATCAACAAATTGAAGAAGATCAACTTCGACAGCAGTTTCTCGAAGCATTGGGTCTGCACGTACTACGTTTCACCAATGAGCAAGTCTTCAAGACAATTGACGCTGTTATACAAAGCATCCGCGATTTTTTATCCAGCCAGGTAACAATAGACGATCAAGGACCTTCTACCGCGATTTTAACTCCCTCCCCGTCTACGGGGAGGGCTGGGGAGGGGTCTAACGGCGGGAGGGGGTCTAACTCAAGCATCTTCCTCCTCCACGGCGTCACCGGCTCTGGCAAGACCGAAATGTACCTGCGTGCCATTGCCTACGCTATCGGGCAGGGACGGCAAGCGCTGTTTCTGGTGCCAGAAATTGCCCTGACCGCGCAGACGGTGCGCCGGGTCGCGGCCCGTTTCCCCGGTCGAGTGGGCGTGCTGCACAGTGGACTCAGCGACGGCGAGCGCTACGACACATGGACCCGTGCCCGTAGCGGCGACATTGACGTGATCGTTGGCACACGCTCGGCAATTTTCGCGCCATTGCCAGATATTGGTGTCATCGTGCTGGATGAAGCGCATGACAGTAGCTATAAACAGTCGCCGCCGCTGGAACCGCCGCACTATCACGCCCGTGATGTGGCGGAACGGCTGGCCCGCGAACACGGCGCAGTGCTGGTTCTGGGGACGGCAACGCCCGATGTCGAGACCTACTATCGCGCCCAACGCGGCGAAATAGCGCTGTTGCATCTGCCACAGCGTATTGTCGGGCACCGCCAGCGCGTCGAAGAACAGGCCGCCCGTGTCCACGCCGAATCCGCCTATTCGCCGGGAGAAACGGAGCAGTCCGTCTATGCCGATCTACCGCCCGTTGATGTGATCGACATGCGTGAGGAACTCAAAGCCGGTAATATCGCCATGTTCAGCCGTGCATTGCAGCACGCGCTTGGTGAGACACTGGCCCGTGGCGAACAGGCGATCCTCTTCCTCAACCGGCGCGGACAGTCTACGTATGTGTTCTGCCGGGATTGCGGGCATGTCGAAACCTGCCCCCGCTGCGACACACCGCTGACCTTTCACCGCGAGGGTATGGATTTACAGTGTCACCACTGCGGATTTCATGCACGCCCACCCGCGCAATGCCCGAACTGTAAATCACGGCGCATCAAATACTTCGGGGCGGGGACGCAGCAAGTGCAATCAGCAGTCACAGCACAGTTTCCATCGGCAGTCGCGCTGCGCTGGGATGCGGACACCATCACCAACGCCGGACACCATGAGATGATCTTGCAGCGCTTCGCCAACCGTGAGGCCAATGTCCTCATCGGCACGCAAATGGTCGCCAAAGGACTCGACTTGCCCTATGTGACGCTGGTCGGCGTGGTCAGTGCCGATGTGGGGCTGGCGCTGCCCGATTTTCGCGCTGGAGAGCGTGTATTCCAGTTGTTGACTCAGGTCGCCGGACGTGCCGGACGCGGTGTGCTGGGCGGGCGCGTGATTTTACAGACTTACCAGCCAGAGCATTACGCGATTATTACAGCATCTACGCATGACTTTGCGGGTTTCTATAAACGCGAAATCGCATATCGGCGCGATATGGGGTATCCTCCGTTCAGGCGCTTGATCCGGCTGGAATTTCGCTCGACCAGCCCTGAATCCGCCGGACGTGAGGCCGAACGCGCCGCCGCGATGTTACGCGCAAAGATCGGCGAGCGTGGCCTCAGCGGGACCGAGATGATTGGTCCGGCACCCGGTTTCTTCGGGCGGATCAACCGGCAGTACCGCTGGCATCTGCTGTTACGCGGGCCTGACCCGGCTGTCTTGCTGGATGATGTCCCGATAGGGCGCGGCTGGTCAGTCGATGTCGATCCACTGGACATTTTGTGACAGACAATTGGCACTGTGTATCCGGCTATATTATTGCGATAAAAATTATTTTTTTATAATTGTTATGAGCTTTAATTCGACATGAAATGATAATATACGAATTTGTTGTAAAATATTCATGCTAGTGATCCTTTCTCTTTCAATAGGTGTTCGTTCATGCGACCACTAACCACGGTAAAGCGCATTGTACTGCTGTATTTGGTTTTCGCTGCTCTTTGGGTAATCTTTAGCGATCTGGCACTCGAAGCCGTTGCTGCCAATGACTCGCAAATCCATGACTTCCAAACGTACAAGGGGCTGTTATTTATCTTCCTGACCGGCGGGGTGATGTATCTGCTGCTGAACCGGGAATTCAAACGCCGCACCCGAATCGAAAAAGAATTGCGTAACCTCAACATGCAGTTGGAAGAACGCATTGACGCACGCACGCAGGAACTTGCCGCCGCCAATGAACGCCTCACCAAACTGTACAAAGCCCAACGCAACACGATCCGCGATGTTTCTCATGCGTTGCGTACCCCGCTGACTACTATGAACATGCGAATAGAGTTGATGGACCGGGTCGAAACCGAGCGCTTGCGCGAGTACATACCGGGCCTGCGGGTACAAATCGAACTACTCAGTAAGATGGTGATCAACCTGCTTGACCTATCGCGTATTGAGATGGACACGCAGGAAGTCGTTGATGTAGACCTCAACGCCATCATTGAACGCGCCATCGAAGCCCATATCGGCTATGCACAGGACCACAACCTATCGCTTGAGTTCACCCATCGCCGCGACCTGCCGTCCATCGAAGGGCATCCCGATCAACTGGTGATGATGGTCGATAACATCGTGCAAAACAGCCTCAAATACACCGCGAAAGGCGGCGTAACCATCCACGCCGCACCTAAGGGCAACCATTGCGTGGAACTGCGCATTCAGGATACCGGGCGCGGCATCAAATCAGAACACCTCAAACACGTGTTTGACCGCTTCTACCGCGCACCGGATGCGGTCAGTTCTGGTGTACCGGGGACCGGACTCGGACTCGTCATCGTCAAAGAAATCATCGACCGGCATCACGGCAAAATTGATATTAAAAGCGAACCGGGCGACGGGACCACCTTCACGATTGACCTCCCCTGTAAGCAGCCAGACGCCTCACCGCTAAAGAACGAGGCCAGGACCACATAATCACCCGTCAATCCCACTGCCAACCGTTTTTGGCGGGATGAGATCGCGTGTGATCGTGATCGTCGTGCTTTCACCTGCATTCCCGCCGATAATCGTCACCCGGTCGGCGATTTGGCAGCGCCTGCGGGTTCGGGAACTCGACCGTCGTTACGTCGCCTTCGTAATCACGCGGTTCTTGAGTCACTTGCTGTCTCTGCTGTGCGACAAGCGCAATCTCGGTGGAGGCTTCCTCCTCCGGCGTTGAAGTTGGTGTAGGCGTAACGGTCGGTGTGATCGTTTCCTCTAGCTCAAAGATCGACTCGACCGGTGGATGGTCTGACGGTTCCACCAATGCGGGGACCACCAGCGCGGCAATCATGAGAATAATCAACGCCGGGACGACCATCCAGCTAATGATGCGCTGGTTGCGCTCTGCCAATTTTTTTTGTTCGGTATTTTCGATCATGACAGGTTCCCTGATCGGACGAAGTGATGATAACGTTGCGATCTTATGTTTTCATGAATGAGTTATCAATATTGTATTGGATGAAAGGGTCAGATCGCCATTTAGCTTTTAGCGCATTAGAAAAACGATCGGTTAAACACACCCAGTTAACCCGAATATACCGACACTCTACCGCCTGATGATCGATTCGTGCAGTGTCGATTGGCATTGATTTATGAAAATTGGACCTATCATACAGCTTGTTAGTTTGATAGCTTTATTCGCAATGTGCAAGATGTAAGGTACCTGTGATGCCCCTCTCCAAACTTCCCCGGTCAACGCTGGTTGATCAAATCGTAGACCGTTTGACGGCATATATTTACGAGCAAGCGCTCAAACCGGGCGATATCTTGCCCGCAGAGGGCAAACTCGCGGAAGAGTTGGGCGTCAGTCGTCCGGTCATGCGCGAGGCGATCAAGATTATGGCGGGCCAGCACATTGTCCGCGTGGAAAATGGGCGCGGCGCGGTGATCCAACCCATTGACAGCAAACCGCTGAACACCTATTTTCGTCACGCTACCCATATCGAGACGCAATCGGTGCTGGAACTGATGGAAATCCGCGAAGCGCTGGAAGCCAAAAGCGCCGCCCTCGCCGCATCTCGCTGCACCAAGGCACAGCTACAGCGATTAGACGATATCGTGACTGATATGGCAGGCAAAATCGGCAATCTGGATGCTTATTCACATGCCGACCTCGCCTTTCACCTGCTGATCGCAGAAGCCGCCCATAACGTGCTGTTGTTCAACCTGATTGAGTCGATCCGCGAGGCTACCCGCAACGCTATCGAACTTGGACTCAGCCGCCGCACGCCGCAGGAACTGCCTGAAATGCAGCACTTGCACGAAGACATCTACCGTCAAATCGCCGCCGGAAATGCCAGTTCCGCAGCACAGGCGATGCGCGACCACTTCGCCAGTGCCATCGCCAATTTGACTCAATATACGCACAATCCACAGGAGACACAAGACGATGAGCAGTGAATTTGAGGGGCCATACGGAAATTTGCCGGTATGGGACTTCCCGGTGCTGGCAAAATTCCGTGAGGCGACACTCGCCACAGACAAGGTGACTGTCAACACAGGCTGGGAAGACACGCTTGTCCCATTCGGGTTCGCGCTGGCGGGGAGCGCGTTCAATGACGAAGCGATGCTCAACTGGGCGCGGGATTGGGCCGCCTATCATCTGGACGCGCCGAAATTCGAAACAGATGCAGCGAAGTGGGAAATTCAGCGCTCCGGCGAAGCCTATCGCGGTTTAGCCGTTTCGCAGTATTGCGGCGAGTGGGGCAGCCCCATGGTTTTCGCCACGCTGCATAAGACCCGGCCCGACGATCGTCTGCTGGAAGGCATGATCTTCATGTGCGATCACCTGATCGAAAACAGCCTGCGCTGGAATGACGGTATCATCGGGCACGGTCCGGCGGTTCCGTATCCGTGGGTGGATACGCTGTATTATTCAGCATCGGTGCTGTCCTTCGTAACCAGTGTGACGGGGGAAACCCGTTACGCCGAAGAAGCGGTTAAGCAGTGTATGTTGCACGCCAAACACCTGCGCGACGAGCGCACCGGCCTGTTCTTCCACGAGGTCCACGCCGACGGACGCCGCGCCGATTGGTTCTGGGCACGTGGCAACGGCTGGATCATCATGGCACTGGCAGATACGCTGAAGTTCTGCCCGCCACAAACACCCGGTTATGGCGAGGTAATGGCACTCTATCGCAGCATCGTAACCGGCCTGCTACGGCTTCAACATCCGTCCGGGTTGTGGCGTATCATCCCCGAAAACGAGGAATCACACCTCGAAACCAGCGGTTCGGTGATGATCGCGGTTGGCCTGACTATCGGTATCGATCAGGGTTGGATTGACGCCAATGTATCAAAATATGTGCTGCGAACCTGGTGGGAACTGCTGACATGGATCACCCAAAACGGCGTGTTTATGGGCTGTCAGACGCCAGCGGGGGCTGGTGGTTGGGAACAGCACAAGTTGTCGGTGATGGGCAGTCGTACCTATGGGACGGGTACCCTGCTACGCCTGGTCGCGGAGATGCGAACGGCGGGGTTGATCTAAGACACGGCGCGGATATTCACGTTCGGGGGGCGGCAGAAATGCCGCTCTTATACTTTACGCTGAACGAACCCACACCCCAAAAAATAGAAAACCTACTCCAAACAAAGGATAGGCGGCGATAGATGCGCAACATCCGTTTACCGGCCTGTGGTATCAGACGGTACAATAGTGACGCGCTAAGTAACGCACTAAAAGAGGACTGAGGCTCGAACCGATATTATTCTGGTCGCTGTCTACAACACTTCCCCGGCGATTTCGCGGATTTGTGCCGGACGGATCGGCTTCAAAATGAACTCGACCAGATGCGCGTTGAGATGCTCGCCTTCCTGATGGTTGGACGAGGCGACCACGATGCGCGTGTCATCAAAGCGGCTGGTTTCTCGCACGTACTTCAGGATGTCATTGCCATTGATGAAAGGCAGGCGCATATCCAGAAACATGATTTGAGGCGTGGTGGATTCAAGCAGAGTCATCGCCTCTCGACCATCAGCCGCTTCATAAACATCAAAACCCATGCCTTTTAACACATGATTGTAGATCAGACGAAGTCCGTCATCGTCTTCGACTATGACTGCGATAGGAGCCATTGTTTCACCTTCTACATCCAGGTAAATTGTTCTCAAATTACGTCACTGTTATGTATTTAACCACAGGTATGCCTACAATTAGGTAAAAATTTCCCCTAAAACGTGAGGTTTTACACTGGTAAAAGGGGCTAATGCACGGCTTTTAACATCGGATGAGTATGATAACTGAAGATTTGACGAACCTTGTAAACGATGGAGGCTTCCATTGAGCGAAAATGAGATTCCACAGGCATTGGTTAACGGGCAACGCATTGGGGTCATCACCGATGTCGATGGCACCATCAGCCCGATTGTTGATATTCCCAGTCAGGCGCATGTGACAGAGCGCAGCAAAGAACTGCTAACTGCGCTGCACTCGCATCTGGCGTTGGTGGCAGTCATCAGCGGACGCGCCGCCGCCGATGTCCGCGAACGTGTCGGGCTGCCAGACCTCGTCTATGTCGGCAATCATGGGTTAGAGCGGTGGACGGATGGCGGCATCGTCACGCCAGATGCCGTGCGACCATATCGTCCGGCGCTGGAACAGGTCTACAATGATCTAAACGCGCAACTGCTGGACGGCATGATGATCGAGGACAAAACGGTCACACTGACGATCCACTATCGCAACGCGGCAGATCAACAGGCCACCGCCGGTGCATTTCGCCCGCTGGTCGAAGCGGCAATGGAGAAAAGCGGTTTGACCATGCACGAGGGTCGCATGATCTTCGAGGTGCGGCCCCCGTTGGAAGTCAACAAGGGGACCGCGTTCAAGGCGCTAATTGAGGATTACCGGTTAGACGCCGCCGTCTATCTGGGCGACGATGTGACCGATATAGATGCGCTTAAGATGGCACGCACGCTGCGCGAAAGCGGCGCGTGTCACTCCTTCGCGGTCGGCGTTTTATCCGCCGATGGTACGCCGGACGGCGTCCGCGACTCTGCTGATTTTTTGGTGGATGGCATCCCCGGCGTCGAAGACTGGTTTTCCGCGCTATTGAAGGCGGTCAGCGCGTCCTCAATCTGATCGGCGAACCAGGTACGAACCCCGGCTCCTTGCACCTGCTCGCGCAGGAAGTTGGCTTTCTTCGCCCGCTCGGATTGATCTAACTTCAGCGCCTGATGCATGGCCCACGCCGTCCCATAGATGTCAAACGGACTGACGACCATCGCATGATCGCCGAGTTCATAGAACGCGCCTGCGTGTTCGCTAAGGATGAGGACGCCGTCGCGCTCGTTGACCAGCACGCCTTCTTTGGCGACGAGGTTCATGCCATCGGCGATGGGGTTGACCAGCAGCACGTCATACATGGTAAAGGCGGCGATGGCGCGGTGATAGTTGTTGCCGACGATGATGCGCACCGGTTCCCACAACGAATCGCTGTATTCGGCGTTAATCATGCCTGCTTCTGCCATAATCTCGCGCAGATAGTTCTGGTAGTCCTCTACACCGAGGCGCGAGGGGACCAGCAGCGCCAGAAAGTGTACTTTACCCTTGTGTTCGGGGTAGTTTTCGAGCATAGCGCGAAACGCCTGAAACCCGCGTAAGATATTTTTGCTGGGGTCTATGCGGTCCACCCGCAAAATCATCTTGTTGCCGCCGCTGATGCCCATCAACTGCTGTTTGAGCAGATTCGTCTCTGCCTCGCGGGTCATCGCTTCGACTTTTTGCACGTCAATAGAGATGGGATAGGTCGTCGCAAAGACTTTGCGCCCCTTGTAGACAACCGAATCACGCGAGCCGTAACTATGCGCGTCCTGTAGATAGAAGCGGGCCGTTTGCACGAAGTTAAAGGCGTCACGCTTGGTCTGGAATCCGACACGATCCGCGTCCAGCAAACTCGACAACAGCGAGTTACGCATTTGTGTGGGCAGCATCCGCCACGCGTCGGGGCCAGGCCAGGGAATATGGATAAAGGGCTGGATGTATATGCGGTCGCCGAGTTTGGGGCCAAGCCGCTCGCGCAAGTAGTGCGGGACCATATACAGGTGATAGTCCTGCGGCAAGATCAGCACGCGCCCGGTTTCGTTTTCGACGGTATCGGCAATGACATCTGCCATTGCCTTGTTGATGTGAACGTAGCCTTCGTCCCACGCCTCCCACGTCTCGCGGTCGATGTTGGGATTACGCGGTGTATCCCACAATTGATGCTGCATGAACCACAGCAGCGGATTGGAAATCGTGTTGTAGTACTGTTCGTAGCGAGCGTTGTCGGTGCGGACAAGTTGCAGGCGCATCCCGTCAACGGTGACGGGCTTGTCGTCGTGGGCTTCTGCCCATTTATGGTCGGCCTCGCTGAGTGCGTTTGCCACCCATAACACTTCGTAGTTTTCCGCGACGCCTGCCAGCGCAGTCACCAATCCGCCAGAGCCGCGTGTAGATTTGAATTCGCCCCGGTCGTCAATGCTGAACGAAAACGGTCCCCGGTTCGAGGCGATTACGATCAGCGGTTTTTTATCGGCTTCGTCGGAACCGTTGTGTGCAGTCAATGCTAAGTCCCCTCTCAATTTGGTTAATCAGTCTTACGTAACGCTTTACATGGGCATCGTCTATTTCAGATGCATGTGACATGTCGATGCAACCCTGTATGCGGGTTAATATCGCTAAACACCTTAACATGTCAAGTTAAAGAGGCCATTAAATACTGCGTCGGTGACATGCTCGCCACGCCTGAAGCAAGAAGCCGTTTTATTAGAAGTGCGTGGCGGCTTTGCCCCGGTCGCTTTTTAAATAGTGAGGGCTTGCGCTTTCTATCACACGGGGGCGATTCTTCTCGCCCCATGCGTACTAAACTAAGCAAATTGGGTGCTTATTTTTTGCTCAATGATCGCGTTTTGTGTCGCCGGAAGCTAAAGCAGTCCGGCGACCGAAAAGTCAGGCAGAGGCGAAACGATGGACGAAAAATTGCCCCGCTGTTTCCCTTAAGTTGGTGTATATGACGCGGCATTCTTGCCGCACGCAGGGAAAAACAGTGCAATACGTATTGTGAGAAACATCTTGAGCGAAAGTCCTGATGGTTTCTAAAGTAAGCGGCTTTAGGCGTGTTTTCGGTAATTGCGTCACTCCGCCAGCATCTTTGCATAGGTATCGAGTGTTTCCTGCGCGGTTTTACGCCAGGTGAAATGCGTGGCGCGGGCGATCCCCTGATTGACCATCGTCTTGCGCAGCGGCTCCTGATTTAACAGGGCGATGATGCTGCCCGCCATACGCCGCGCATTTTCGACCAGCATCGCCCCGTCAGCGAGAACTTCCTGTGTGTAATCCAGTTCAAAGGCGATGGTCGGCGTGCCGCAGGCCATTGCTTCCAGAGGCGGCAGGCCGAATCCCTCGTAGATGCTGGGCCACACGAACACATCCGCCAGACGATACAGCGCGGGTTTATCGGCTTCATCGACAAAACCTGTCCACTGCACCACGTCCGCCAGGTCAAGTTCTTCCACGTATTCCGGCAGATCGGCAAACAGGGGCGGTGTCCCCCATTTGGGCGGCTTGCCCGCCAGCACCAGCGGGATGTTATCGCCTTCTGCCTGCACGACGTAGGTATAGGCCAGCAAAAGCTGATTTACCTGCTTGCGCGTGTCGAATCCGCCGAGGTAGAGGACAAACTGCTCCGGTAGATCGTATTTCTCACGGATAGCAGCGTCATTTTCTGCGCCCATGCGCGGGTGAAAACGCTGCTCTACGCCCAGATGCGTGGTGGTGATTTTTTCGGCGGGAATGTCGAGGTAGTCAACGATATCGCCTTTAGCGGCGTCGCTCAAGGTAAGAATATGGGCCGCGCCCCCGGCGGCAGCACTTGCCAGCGATATATAGGCGCGGTTGGCGAGTCCCTGCGCGTAGGCGGGCATCGCCAGCGGAATCACGTCCAGCACGCTGACGATCAGTTTTGCAGGGGAACTGAGCGGCGGCCCCCAGTAGGGCACATGCGCGAGATCGGCGTTTAGCTTCTTCACCTGCGCGGGGAAGGTGCGCTGCTCGAACCACACTTTGCCAATTTTGCCGCCCGGTCCCTGCGTGGTAATTACGTCCACACCATCGGGGATGCCGGCTGGCTGCGAATTATGCGGCGGCATGACCAGCGTCAAACGTAAATCAGGCGCGAGTCGTC
>DAOTXA010000485.1:0-3395 GCA_034435595.1 Anaerolineae bacterium
TGCGCCTCTGGCGTGCGTCTGGCTGGTGACATATCCCTGCGCGTAAGTTCCGAACCGCTGTTGTGAATGGGCTTTGTTGTCAGTCATAAAATCACCCCGGTCTGGTTGGTAGCGCCGATTGTACCCGATGGTCCGCGCCGGGGAAATGCACCCCGGTCATTTGGCCTCGACTTGCGCTATAATGACGGTTCTATCCGGCGTACTATAGAGGGTCACCATGCACGTTTCCATGATCCGGGCCAAGTTGCATCAGGCCCGCGTCACTCACGCCGACATCAACTATGAAGGCAGCATCGGTATCGACACCGATCTACTGGACGAAGCGGGATTGTACCCGTATGAAAAGGTGCTGGTCGTGGATATCGAGAACGCCAATCGTCTCGAAACCTATATCATCCCGGCGGAAGCAGGCAGCCGCGAAGTCTCGCTGAACGGTGCGGCAGCGCGTCTGGTCAGCGTGGGCGACCGCCTGATTATTATGGCCTTCGCCCATGTCGAAGCGCCGCCCCCGGCAGATTACGAACCGCGTGTGGTCGTTTTGAATCAAGACAACAGCGTCAAAAGCGTGAAGGGCGTGAAGGAATAGACTGTGTAGAGGGGTAAGTGTGGTAGCTGTGCAAAATAGCATGATCAATATTTTGAGCAAGTGGGTCGCAAGAATGCGACCCCTACACACGTTTTGTAACCTCGTAGGGGCGTCATTCTTGACGCCCGTAGCTATCAAAACCGCTACCTACACTTTGATCTACACTTACCAATACATTGCGCCTCTACCGTCTGAAATCCGTCCACTGTCCACTGTCCACTGAGGACTTCATGCGCTATTACACCTACAGCGTCGGCGTGGAACTGCTGAACGAACTTGAAGCCACCGGGACCGTCCGGCGGGTGCTTCATGATGGCAGCGACATCATCCATGTGGAACTGGCGACCGGAGCGCGGGTCATGGCGTATTTGATTGAGCGCCCCTTCCCCGCCTACGAGATCAAGAAGCTGGTCGCGGAACACACCGCTGCCGAAGAGTACACACTGTTCATGCTGTGGCGAGAACTGCTCATCCCCGAAGACGGCACAGAGGTGCGTACAGAGGATTGGCTAGATGCGCTGCTGACGCTGTATGGCGGGCGCATCTACTCGTATGACGTGTATATGGGGCGACTGTTCGTCATCCCCATCGTCTACGAACAGACATCAAAGCCGCGTATCCTGCGCGTGCGCTATGGCGATCCGGTTGATGTGGCGGGGTTGCGCGGTCATACGGTGCAGCCGAAAATGGGAGATATGGCGGGATCGTGGCGCGTGGCAGCATTTGACGCTGAAGTGAAGCCGCTGGATACCGCAATCCACCATTTGCAGGGACTATCCGCACAGTTCGCACTGTTACAGATACAGCCTTCCGCCGACCGCGCCGCCATCAAAACCGCATACCGGGCGCGGGCGCGTGATCTGCACCCGGATCGCAACCGCGACGACGCTGCCACACAGCGTATGCAGCAACTCAACGTCGCCTATGACGCGATTATGGCGGCACTGAATAATGCTTCGAGGGCACAGTGAGTGAGCGACTTTAAGACCATAGAGACGCGGGTTTTGCACGTTGATTCAGTTGAACCCGATGCGGACGCCATTCGTCAAGCCGCTGAAACGCTGCGTTCCGGGCGGTTGGTCGCCTTCCCCACCGAGACAGTCTACGGACTCGGCGCGAATGCATTAGACGCAGAGGCCATCAAGCACATCTACGCCGCAAAACGCCGACCGGCAACGGACCCGGTGATCGCGCACATTCACCACGCAGAACAGCTATCACAACTGGCGATTGATTTACCGGAAAACGTAGCAGCACTGGCAAGCGCGTTCTGGCCCGGTGCGCTGACACTGGTTCTCAAGCGTGCGCCGGGTGTGCCGTCAAATATCGCCACCGGGCGCGAAACCGTCGCCGTGCGGATGCCGAGTCATCCGGTGGCGCGGGCGCTGCTGGACGCGGCGAACCTCCCCGTCGCTGCACCAAGCGCGAATACGTTCACTCGTCCCAGCGCGACAACGGCTGCGCATGTCCTCGAAGACCTGAACGGGCGTGTGGACATCGTGCTGGACGCAGGTCCGACGCCGATTGGGTTAGAATCCACTGTGCTTGACCTGACAGGCGAGTCACCCGTTGTGCTGCGTCCTGGCGGCGTACTGCTGGACGATCTGCGCCGCGTGCTGCCAGATGTGACGCTATCCCCGCGTTATGTGGCGACCAACACCGAATCGGGCGAATCCGCACCGGGGCAAATGCTCAAACACTATTCGCCGGATGCCACCGTATTGCTGTTTTCCGGCCCGGTGGATGCGATCCTCGCGCAGATGCGAGCCACCGCCGGTGAACGCAGCGCACAGGGTCAGCGAGTCGGCGTGCTGATCGCCGAGGAGGACCGAATCGCCTTCGATGGTCTGCCGGATGTGGTCGCGCTCGGCCCGCGTGACGACTTCGCCGCTGTCGGACAAGGGTTGTTCGCGGCGCTGCGAACACTCGATCAAGCCGGGGTCGATACGATTCTCGTGCGCGATTTTGGGCGCGAAGGACTCGGCGCGGCCCTGTGGGATCGTCTGCTGCGAGCGGCGGAAGGGCGCGTTATCCGCGTGGAATAACGATCACCCCAGCGCGAAATCAACGGCGGCGAGGGCGTGGAGTTCGGTGGTGTCAAACGTAGGAATCGGTGAGTCATCCGGCTTGATGAGCAGGCCAATTTCCGTACAACCGAGAATCACCCCTTCCGCGCCCCTTCCTGCCAGCGCGTCGATAATGCGCACATAGTCGGCGCGGGAATCGTCGCGGATGTCGCCCACCACCAACTCGTCATAGATCACGCGATGGACAGTCCTCCGGTCGTCGTCGTTGGGAATCAGCACATTCAGCCTGTGATCGTCGATGAGCCGGCCTTTGTAGAAGTCGTGTTCCATTGTGAACGCCGTCCCCAGCAGGGCGATGTTGCTCATACTTTGCGCTTTGATCGCCTCGGCAGTCGGGTCCGCGATGTGGATGAGGGGGATGTTGACGGCTTCGGTGACGGCATCCGCCATTTTGTGCATGGTGTTGGTGCAGATGACCACGCAATCCGCGCCGCCGCGTTCGAGTCGCCGCGCCGCTTCGACCATGCGAGCGGTCGCGCCGTCCCAATCGTCTGCCATTTGCAGGGCTTCGATTTCGGCAAAGTCGAACGAGTACATGAGGCAATCCGCGCTGTGAAGGCCGCCGAGACGCCGTTTCACTTCTTCGTTGATGACACGATAGTATTCCGCGCTCGATTCCCAACTCATGCCGCCGATCAAGCCAATGGTTTTCATAGGTGACGCTCCCTAACCGCAGTCGTTTTGCGTATTGTAGGGGATGGTGCGCTATAAAGCGAAAGTCC
>DAOTXA010000486.1:0-3062 GCA_034435595.1 Anaerolineae bacterium
CCACGTTGACGGCTTTCACGGGCTGCCCGACATCCGCCGCGTACAGCGTGCCATCGACGCCGAACTGCAAATCAGTGATGCGTGGTCCGACATTCTGCGCGACAATCGTAAGCGTACCATCCGCTTCTACGCGCTCAATCGCGCCCTGTTCAGTGGCAAAATACGGGCGATCATCCGGCCCGACGACCAGCGACCAGCGCCGCCGCATCGGGTTGGGGTCACGCACATACGAGACATCACCATCAGGTGTAAGCATGGCAATGAAGATCGTGCTGCCAACCCACAGATTCCCCTGCGAGTCGAAGTCAAATATGGTCGGCCCGGCTGCCCCCCAGTAGATATCGCGCCACACTTCCAGCGGCGTAATGCTGCCGTCCGCCGGATCAATACGGAAGATATCGCGCTGTACATCATCTGCAACGTAGATCGCGCCGTCTGGCCCCACTTCCATCGACTGCGGTTTAATGATCGGCGCAGACACCAGCATTTCCGCCGGATGACCATCAAACATGCTGTTATGCGGAGAGGGCGCTTGCAGCGGGGCGAATTCAACCGGCTGCGAGGCGGGTTGCCAGACTTCGTTGTACATCATTTCATCAGCAGACTGGGCAGTGAAATTGTGACATTCGCCGCCCGAAATCATCACCATGCCGCCGCGTATTTCCTGCGGATTACCGAGCGAATCCAGCGGAATCCTCCCCTCAATCGCGCCGTCGAACGCCATACGCGCACCGTAGGCAATGCTCATCATGCCGTTTTCATTGATACCGGGCGGGCCGGTATTGACCGTATCCCAGAAAAGGAACACATCGCGGTTTCCGTCCAAACGCAGCCCCATACCAAAGCTGCAAAATCCGGCATCGGGATTGCTAAAACGGGCGGCGAATACCAGTTCGCCATCATAAATAAATCCCCGCATACCCATGATGTCCAGCCATGCCGGGTCGCCATCGTCGCCGGGGTCCATGCCCAACGGCGGCGCGGCTTCCCACTCACCGGGAGACAGCACCCCGTCTATTGCAATCGTACTATTCCCCTGTGCGCCAGCATTTGCGCCCAGAAATAATGAAATCACTACCAAAAGACAAAATCGCGCCGCTAATCCGCCAAAACGCATTGAAAACCACCTTTCTTGTTACATCACTATACATAATGTTATCTGAAAGGTGTTTAGTAGAGCGTTAAGGTTCTGCTGGGCTTGGAGAAATTTACGCAGTAGTAGGTGCTGCTATCAAGCAGGGAAAGTAACAGACGCCTATCACCAATCAAAGACCTCAAATGCCTATCCATCTGAGGCGGGGATAGCGCTTGAGCAAGGATTCTCGATGTGGACGCACGATTTTCTACAGGTCGCGCTGGCGGTTGACGTTCCTGTCGTTATAAACCAAGTCGCTTGAAAATACCTTCCGGGACCGACCGGATGATGAACATGATATAACGCCAGAAGAAGGGGGCATAAATCAAGGATTTGCGCTTCTTCATCGCCTTGTAGATTTGCTCGCCGATGTCATCCGGCTCTGCAAATAGTGGGTTCTTCTTGACATGTGCGGTCATCGGCGTATTGACGAATCCAGGTTTGATCGTCAGCACATCAACACCGGATTTCGCCATACGGTTGCGCAGGCCGCTGGTGAACGCGGTGCGTCCCGCCATCGCTGCACCATAGACGTAGTTGCTGCCGCGTCCACGATCCCCTGCGACCGAAGAAATCACCGCAATGCTGCCGCGCTTCTGACTCTCAAAGAGATTGGCGACATGCGTCAGAATCGATGCGTAGCTGACGAAATTGATGTCAAGTTCGTGGCGAGCCACACTGAAATCAGCGCGGGCGGCGTCTTCGTCAGTCAGGGTGCCATGTGCGACCAGCAGCACATCCAGACCGTTGAGGGCGTCAGTCGCCGCTTCCAGCATTGCTGCGTGTTTGTCAAAGTCGGTGGCGTCCATCACATAGGTATGCGCAGACGCCGCGCCGCGTGCGATCAGGTCATCGCGGTTGCGTTCGAGTTTGGCCTCGTCAATACCCACAAGGAAGAACTCCGCGCCATCAGCAGCAAATTGTTTGGCTGTAGAATGCGCAATGGCGCTCGTCGCACCAACGATCAAGATTTTGAGCATGGTTGATTCTCTACTTTCTTTCACTCGATTTCGCGCTATTCCGTTACCCGCCGCCAGAAGCTCGACGAAAACGCGGGATCAACATACTGGGCGAATTCTTCCCAGTTCGGGTAGCTGCGACGAAAGCTTTCAGCAGACATACGTGCATCCTTTGCCGGGTACAACGCGCCGCCGTTATCGAACACAATGCGGTCCAGCCGGTCCAGCAAATCAAGCGTTTCCTGTCCCTTAAACGGAAAGTCCAGCGCCAGCGTCACACCCGGACGCGGAAACGACAGCATCCCCGGCGATTCGATGTCGCCAAAGGTCTTGAACACAACCAGCGGCGAAGCCTGCTGCGAAAACACGATTTGCTGAATAACATCACGAATCGGCTCGCGGCTGTCTTCGTAAGGCATCACAAACTGGTACTGCAAAAATCCCTTCGGACCATAGCCACGATACCAGTCTTTGATCGCATCCAGCGGATAAAAGAAGGGATTATAGTGCGTGACCGCATTCTGCACCTTCTTCAACTGCTTGTGATAGTAAACTTCGCCGAACAGCCGCGCCGTCAGCGGAACCACCGGATTGACCGGGAACATGAACGGCACACCGATACTAAGGCCGTCCTTGAGTTCGCGTTGAGTCCCGGCAGGGGGATCGTAGAAGTCGCCCCGCTGATACAGGCCACGACCAAGATGCTTGCCGCGTGCCATAATATCGACCCATGAGACGGTGTACGGATAGTCATGCGATTCATCGTTAACGTCGAAGAACTCATCGAGACTGCCGAAGCGAATGCTGTCTTGCTCAATAAATCCGGTAGGGATGCGTTTAAGTTGCATCTCTGCCCATGTGATAATGCCCGTCAAACCGAGTCCGCCGATAGTCGCTTTATAGTAGCCGACATTTTCGGTCGGGGAACACAACAGCCGTTCGCCATCAGAGCGCAGTAGTTCAAATTG
>DAOTXA010000487.1:0-13741 GCA_034435595.1 Anaerolineae bacterium
GGCGGGGATGTTCGGCATCGGCTTCTTGCGCGGCGACGATGACTTGTTGATGTGGGCCGGTCTGCGTGGCGATCAATGGCTTGATGGGGCGACGGTCGTGTTCGCAGCGGGGATGCTGTTCTGGCGATCTACGCAGACGCTAAACCACAAAAATCCAGCGTGAAGAAGAAAATCTCGAAGCATTTCACCGGCGAATCTTTGCGTCATTACGCCTCGGTGTTGAATTTATTTTTGTGCGGTGTTCGCGTACAATAACGAGAATGCCCATCACCAACGAGACAAGCCGTTTGACATCGAACAACAACACGCCACCTACATCTGACCTGCCCTCACAGATGGACATGCTCAGTCTTTGGACGCTGCTATTCCAGATTGTGCGTGATCTTGAAGGGCGTTTGCAGGCGTTCATGGCAACGCATGGACTCACGCCGCCGCAGTTCTACGTATTAAAGACGCTCACAGAGCAGGGCGGGCAGGCTCCGATTGGCGAGATTGCCAGGGCGCATCATCTGACCAACGCCACTATGACCGGCATTGTCAAACGGCTGGAAAACATGGAGCCGCCCCTGGTCGAACGCCAGCGCAGCGAACATGATCGCCGTTCGGTACTGGTTGCATTGACGCCGGATGGCATCGGGCGCTTTGCCGCCATGCAGGCGGATTTGATCGTGCAGGTGCAGGAGATGCTGTCGATTTTGGATGCGGACGGACAGCGCGACCTGTTGCACTATGCAGAATACTATGTCAATGAGGTGATTCCGCGCTTTCCTGTCAGTGAGATCGGCGACGAGGGGTGATCCACAGCAAAAAAGGGCGCAATGGTTTGCGCCCGTGCAACGTTGGTCTATTTCGTTTTCGGGTTGTTTGGATGTTTATACCACTTCTTCGAGCGTAATTTCGAAGGTGAGGTCCTGCCCGGCGAGGGGGTGATTGGCGTCCAGCGTAACGCCATCGTCTTCGACCTTCGCCACTTTGACGGGGACCTGCTGCCCGCCGGGTTGCTGAATCGCCAGTTGCATACCGACTTCCGGCTGCATGTCAGGCGGGAACTGGTCTGCGGGGACCTTCATCAACAGATCGTCGCGGTATGTGCCGTAGGCGTTGTCGGACGGAATGGTGACGGTCTTGGTGTCGCCGGTATTCATGCCATCTACGGCAGTCTCGAATCCGGGGATAACCTGCTGTGCGCCGACGGTGAATTCAAGCGGGTCGCGGCCCTGCGAACTATCGAATACCGAACCGTCGTTCAACGTTCCCTTGTAGTGGACGCGGACGGTGTCGCCTTGTTTGGCCTGTGCCATGTAACTGCTCCCTGTGGGGTTATTTAGGTGTGGCGCTCTTCATGATAAAGCGAAGAGCCAACTCGCAAGGCAGCGCTTCGTATGGTTGGGAAGGCCGATTACGAGTAAGAGGTTCAGCGTAACGGCAGATGGCATAAACGACAAGGGGCGAACGGATCGACCGTTCGCCCCGATACTATTGGATTATTATTCTGTCAGGCCCCGGCTGCGCGACGAGCATCGTCGCTGATGCTGCGAATCGCGCTGAAGAGTTGCACGATTTCCGGGGGTGTGAACCCATCCTGAGCGCGGATCGAGCGTTCCTGGTCTGCGCTGCGCACGAACAACAGGTAGCGATAATCGTTTTCGTCTGGCGGCGGACCCAGAAACGTTGCGATGATGTTAAAGAAGTCAATCGTGTCGATTCGCGTGGCGAGTCGCTCAATAGCCTCTGCTGGAACCGGTAGTTCGAGGCCATCACGCACGACGCGCCCGTCAGCGTAGACTTCGATCACGATATTGATTTCTTGCTGTCCGCCTTCCTGTTGAAAATAAATGTACTCAAAGCCACCTGTCAGCGGTTCAAGGGGTTCATTGGCGGGGTCCTCCGGGTCAAATTCGACCTCTGGCGTGGCGGCGGGCGTTGCCAACTCACCTACAGGAGGAGCCATTGGCGCGGTCGGTTCCCCGGCTGGCGGTACGGTGACGCCACCATCTGCGCCGTCTGCGGGCGCGGTCCCTCCATCGTCGCCAGAACCATCTACGTTCGTGCCGCCGTCATTGTCATTGCCGCCATCGACAGCGGGCGCTTCTTCGCCCCCGTTTGCGGCCTCTCCACCGTCATCGCCACCCCCGCCACCACAGGCCGCGAGGATCAGCAGCATTGTAAGCAGTGCGACCGTCATAAAATTACGACGCATAAGTCGTTACTCCTTGAATGATTAGTGCTGCATTTATTTTTCCTTCAGTTTGGACCAATTTAAGGCAGATGACAATCCCCCTAGTGTTGAGGTCTATAGACAATCTTGTAACAGGCATGGACGCGGTATAATGCTCAGACGCACATTCACGCAGAGGACAACTCATCATGACAGATTCTACATACCACGCGTTGAAGGTTGGCACACTTGACTGCTATGTGATCGCAGATATGGCGCAAGGCACGATCACGCCACAGAAATTGGCGATGCGCTATCCTAAAGTGCCGGATGCAGAGGTGATCGCCGCGATTGAGACATCCGGCCCCGCCAAGGACATGACAGGCGGCGAACTCAATACCCTTGTCATCAAAAGCGGGGATACGCGCCTCTTGATGGATACGGGCATGGGTCCAAATCATGGCGAAAATATGGGCTGCCAGTTGGAGAACCTGAAGGCAGCGGGCATCGCAGCGGCGGACATCGACATTGTGCTGATTACGCACTTTCACCCCGATCACACCTTTGGCCTGCTGGATGCGGACGGCAATCCGGCCTTCCCGAATGCGCGGTATCTATGCAGCGAAACAGAGATGAACTGGTGGTTTGGTGAAGACGTGATCACGTCGATGTGGGCAGACAGTGTTGGCCCGATCCGGCAATCAGTCGCGCCACTGAAAGATCGCTTTGAGTTGCTCGGCCCGGATGCGGAAGTATTGCCGGGTGTTCGCATTATGGAGATGTTCGGGCATTCACCGGGGCATATCGGGCTGCTGCTCGAATCCGAGGGCAAGAAGCTGCTCAACGTGGTTGATCTGCTACATGGCACGGTGCAGTTTGCCAACCCGGACTGGCATCACGTATTTGATGATGCGCCCGATCAAGCGGTCGAGACACGTCGCGCCATGCTGGGTAAAGCCGCCGACGAGAACCTGTTGACGGCGTTTTATCACATGCCTTTCCCCGGACTTGGGCACGTCACGCGGGATGGGGATGCGTTCAAATATACGCCGTTAACGGAATAGCAAAGTTTGCAGGGCTGCCAAACCCTGCACCCCGGATTTTCTCCGATGATCAAAATATCGTGTCCAATGGGCAGATACATCTACCGTTCGATTTCCAGCAGTGTGAACCCGTCACCAGCGGGTTCACCGTTGACGGTAACGGGGGCGCGTTCTCCGCTGACAACATCGTAGAAGCCGATGCGCACGCGCAACGTCTCCTCTGCGGGGAGTTCGGCGGACAGAGACAATATACGCTCGTCAAGGACGTATTCGCCGGGGTCCCAGAACAGCGTCGAGTAGTAGCCGCGTCCGTCCACCTGCACCGGACCATCCCCGATGCTGGTGAGAAAGCGTTCTCCGCTGCCGTCGTCAGCGTACAGATGCACGTAGATGCTGTAATCCGCCGAGCATTGTGCATCTGAGGCCCACACCAACCGCAGCGGAACCTGTGCGCCGGGGGCGATTTGCTCGGCATCCAGTGAGTGACCATGCAGCCGCGCACAGTTGCCAATCCCGGTGGATTGATCCGCAGGGGTGGCGAAACCCGGCTCGTCAAAGCGCCGGTCAAGATGCAGTTCGCGCACCTCGTAGAAAAACGATGCATCCTCGAAGGTGCCGACTTCCGTCACCAGGTCAGGGCGTTGCAATCCGACCAGCAGTTGGTTCTGATAGGGGGCGAGTTCGCCGCTGGCCCCGTAGACGAAGATGGCGTCTGATCCGTCGATAAAGTGGGTCGCGCCCTCGACCTCTGCATAGGTGCGCGGCATTTCTGCGACGTAGACTCGTTTGAGTGGCAGGGTAAAGGGCAGCCGCTGGAAGCCGGGGGCAATGACGTGCAGCGGTTCGTCGTGGTCGGCCTGCCAGTCGCGCAGCGCCCGCGCCACAGACTCGACGACACCCTCTCCCGGTGGCGGATCAAGCAGCGTATCAACATAATCCCACCCGTAGAATTCATCGTAGGCGGTCGTCACCACACCGGGAAGTCCGACCAGCAGCAGTGCCACGCCATAGACTACACCCGGCAGGCGGATGTCGCGCAGGCGGAACACGGGTTCCGCCAACCACCAGCGACCCAGAACCACCGCAGCGGGCAAAATCATCAACGGCACGATAGCGAATGACAGGCGATAGTGATAACTGTAACTGATGAACCACGTCACGAAGTAGGGCAGGGCCAGCAACCCGGCAACGGCGAGTTTGCGCACGTCGGCGTGCCGGGAAGCGTCTAATGCAGATCGCCAGCGCCACAGTGCGAATGCGACCAGCGACGACCCCGCGCCGAGTGCCGCCCATTCCAGCATACCCATGCGATGCGGCCCAAAGAAGCCCCGTGGATCGAGGATAGTTGGCAACACACCCGCCGCGATCAGCAGCCCGCCGGGGATGACCAGTCGCCAGTCGGGGCGTTTGCTCAGGGTCGGCGCAAGATAGGCGTATGCCAGCAGCACAACCAGCGCCAGCAAGGGCCAACCAAATTCCGCGCCTCCACGCGACGCTTCTCCGGTCCAGTAATCGGGTGGAAAAACAATCGCGGCATGACCAAGCGCGATGTTGCGTGCGTACCACAGTCCACCTAAGGGTATGGTAGCGATGCCCATCAAGAAGGCGGCTTGAAAGTGCGGGGAGCGTAAATACCCCAGAATTCTCCCCCTCACCCCCGGCCCCTCTCCCACAAGGGGAGAGGGGAGAGTGCTATTTTGTGAACTTACGCTGGAGAATTGAGCAACTTCTTTAGATAGCAAGTCTGAAGTCCCTTCTCCCCTACGTGGGAGAAGGGACTTAGGGATGAGGGGGTAAAGCCCCGCTACCACCACCAGCACCACACCCCACACGAGCGCCCCGGCGGTGGGCTTGGTCCACAGGGCGATACCAAGCGATAATCCGGCGATGACCGCGTAGCGTATACGGATCGTGGCCTCGTCACTGTGCCACGCCGCAATGAAGAAGGCCGCCGCCAGCGTAAACGTAAATGTCATCGGAATTTCGAGGTCGCCGATGCGCGTCCAGTAGCCGAAATGGGGATACAACGCCCACATCGCCGCCGCGAATATCCCCACGCGCCGTGAGAAATTGAGTCGACCCAGCGCATATGCAGCGAGGATGCTGCCGATCTGTAGCAGTGGCATGATCGCCCTTGCCGCATGATCGTCCACGCCACCGGTCATGATCTGCGTGTAGGCGTATTGCAGCGAGACAAACTGCGGGTAGTAGCCAATATCCGCCGGGATGTAGCCGATCAACGTGTAGAGCTTGCCCTGATAGCCATACACCCACAGCGGGTCCCACGAGCCGAAGCTGAGAATCGAAGTCATAAACCAGCGCCCAACCGTCGCCAACACGATGAGGGCAATCAGCAGGCGTTCGTCCCAGAAAAGAGTAGATGTTTTGCGCATGTCGGCGCGGTCGGCAAGAATGCCGCCCCTACGATTTACCCGCCATTTGCGCCAGACAATGAGCCAGCCGATTAAGGCAATCAACACGGTTCCGGCGAGGATGTTGGCGGATGTAAGCATGATCGTCCCGCCGGTGTGGTCGGGGACGATGGTCTGCATGGGGTTCGCCGTCGCGCCCGGATTCGGATGATCGTCCATGCCAAGGGTGCCGAGTACGAACATCCACGCCGTCAACAGCGCAGGACCGAACGCCAGCGTAACAGCCGCCAACAGCGGGGTCTGCCGCCAGTCGCGCAGTGGCAGTGCGATCAGCGCGTAGGGCAGGCCAAGGCCGAGGACCATCCATAGCAGGGCGGGGATGGTTTGCAGGGTTGAAATGAGCCAGTCAGTCATCATAGCGCCGCATCATAGCCGCCGGACGCGCTGGCGGTCAAGGTCTGCCGGATGCGCGTGGGGGATTCGCTGGTTAAACGCGGGCAAGCGGCGGTTCAGGCGACTCTCATGCTTTTATGCGATAAAGTACGTCGATTTGTCTGTTTAACCGGGGATACGCACCTATGATGCGCACGATTCGCGCTTTTACAAAAGCACTGCAAATGACTTTGCGCGGGGAGACGGTTCCGCCGCACCCACATGCACGCCTGCATGATTGGATCGCAGAAGGAGAGCGCCGCGCTTCCATTGTTATCAGAGTGGCGGATAAAGCCGGGTTCGATGTGGCGAAACGCAAGGCGGTGACACTCAAAATCGACGGGCGCACCACCAATGCTAACACGCTGCTGGAAGCGGTGGCGTTTCATCTGCGCGAGGAGTACCCGTATTTGCTGCAAAACTTCACCGAACACAGCATCACCGCGATTTATGCCAGCAACGCCAATGACCAGTATGCGATTGCCCGGTTGAGCGAACATGACGCCCCGGTTGAACCCGCTGTCACGAGGGCGCTGGCGGACCTGCGTGCGCATCTGGACGCGATCCCACCTGGCAGCGAACTGGACTAAATTTCGCCAATTATCCAATACTTTGCGGTCACAATCGTATGTTTTCTCAATGCTTTTGCGGATTCAACGCCTGAGATGCTGGTGTTTTGCTGTTCGACAACCGCATCTGTGTGCTGAATTTAATGAATCATCACAATGTGACTGTGCGAAGTATTGAGCCTTGCGGGTGGAAATTTCCGAAATATGTAAAGAGTGAATTGGGAAATCGCATGAAAATGGCGCTTCTAGCGCCATTTATCTTAATTAAGCATCCATTGATATTGGATTTCCGAAAAAATTGTAAAGGATTGTAAATGAATGGTTCTCCCATTTGACATTAATGGTTGTACCATGCTACTATTTTCTCAAGTGACGCCCCAATGGGCGCGCGGTCATAAGCATCTCATCGATTTATAAGGAGCTTATACCATGTTGTATCGTCCGCAAGAAGAAGGCCAGGGTCTCGTTGAATACGCGCTGATCCTCGTGCTCGTCGCTGTCGTCGTGATCGTCGTTCTGATCATCCTCGGCCCGGCTATCGGTAACATCTTCTCGAACATTCTCGGCTTCTTCACCTAAGTCGACTGTTTCGGACCAAAAGCGAGAGGGCAACCCGACGGGTTGCCTTTTTGCATTCCCTTAACTTGCAACTCATTCAATTTGCCTTCTGCGCTTTACGCTGGCTGTATATAATCCAGCAGTGATCTTTATAGACTATCGAGTCAGCCTATGAAACTCTATCTCATGCGCCATGGACATGCCGAAAACGTGGGAGCCGGAACCAGCGACCATGATCGCCAGTTGACCTCTCGCGGGTTCCAGCGCATTTCGACCGCTGCCCGTGTTTTGTCGTCGCTGGATGTGACGCCCGACCATATCTACAGCAGCCCGCGTATTCGTGCCCGCCAGACGGCGGAGATCGTCGGCGCGGCGTTGAAAGTCCCGGTCGAAATCCGCGAAGAAGTCAACTTTGGCTTTAACATAAGCAGCATCAAATCACTGACGGCGACCCTCGAAAATGGGGCCTCGGTTCTATTCGTCGGTCACGAGCCATCAATGAGCGTCACGCTGGGTGAGATTACCGGGGCAGATGTCGCCATGAAAAAGGGTGGTTTCGCACGTATTGATCTGCTGGACCGTGTGGAGATGCAGGGCGAGTTGGTGTGGTTGATTGCACCCAGCGTGTTCGACGCGCTGACGGCAAGCGTTTAGACGCAAAAACGGCTCGATTTTCGAGCCGTTTTTTATGTGGCGGTCTTGCCGCGCATATCCTGTTAACCGGATGAAGGTTTCGGTGGTTTTTCTCAGGGTGCGCTCTTTTAGCTGTCCCTGTCCCCGATGTGTGTGCGCATGTCTTGCCGCCTGTATGGGGTATCTCTCAGCGAGATACGATGTTGAACACAGGATACCGTTTATAGCGTCCGTTAGACAAGTGATATTTGTCATATGTTCGCGTGTGTCCCGGTGATTTCGCCGCATTTGCTGCCCGCATAATCAACCGAAAACGACGTGACCGGGGTCACGTCGTTTGAGGGTAACAGACTGGTTTTGATCGCGCCGTCCCACTTGTTGTCATACTGTGTTGGGTACACCTTGGCGTTCACCCTTCAGGTCGTCGCCGTGTCCCTTACACCTGCGATCTCCCCAGTCTGTGGAGGAGTAACACGTCTACTAGCCAGACGTGTAATGTACAATCATCGTAACATTATCAAATTGTTCGGGCATGTGATAGATATCATAATGCTAGATGACATCTGTCACCACTGCTTGAAAAAAGTCGAAAAGATGCAATATTCCGAAATCATGATAAAATTTTTCCGTTGTCGATAAATCCAGACAGGAGCCTGTGGTGCAACATCCATTCTCACATCCCGCACACCGTTTTCTGGCGATGTTTTTCTTTCTTCTGTCGGGGCTGATGTATTTTGTCGCCATCAGTGGTCTGTTGATCGGCTCGCAGGGCTTTTTCGACATTATGATGCAGTTGTGCATGGCGTCTGTTTGTACCTTGCTGTCGGTGATCTACAGCGTCCCCGAAGCTGAGGCGGAAGACGACACGCTACCCATGACGAAGCGCAGCCATATGGAAATTGAGCGGATGCGCGGCACACGTTTTTAGTCGCACGATATGTAAGAACTACATAAGAATCACTCACAAAGCGCGACCCGGTCGCGCTTTTGCGCGTATATCGTTACAGCCGAAAATTGTAATGGAGTGTAATGAAATGCGCAGAACGCACATGCACCACGCACCGCCAGGTGGGTTTTTCTTCGGGCTGATTGTGTTTGGATTCTTTATGCTTCTGTTGAGCAAGGGCTTCTTGTTCTGGTTGATGCCCTTCTTTTTCTTCTGGTTCCTCGGCAGCATGATGAAATCACGGGCATGGGCCTACGGCAATGGCTGCGAACCCGGCTTTGAGAAACATAAGAATGACGAGGTCATCGTAGTCGAGAAGCGCAAAAACGACGAACGCCGCTACATCGAGACGTTCGACGGTGAGCGCCTCGAAATCATCGAAGAGGACGACGACGGCATCCGCTACGTATAGTCAATGTGGGTAGAGGCGATCTATTCGGTTGCGCTTACTGGAAACGGTCGCGCCTATACACCTACTAACTCCGTGATTTCCTGGTGTACACCGGCGTCGGATTCAGTCGCCAGATGTTGCCGCAGCAGGCCATGTGCGTAAACCGCGTCGAGGCGATGAATCGCCCATGCTGCATGTCTGCGTACCAGCGGCGATTCATCTGCCAGCAGCCTTTCTAATGTAGGGATGAGTCCCGTATCCCCGGAATTGCCTGACGCGATACACGCATTTCGTACCATGCGCGGACGTTTGATACGCAATATGGGCGAATCCGCAAATGTGGTTTTGAATGCCACATCGTCCATGTTCAATAAATCGTGCAGCAAGGGCGCGGCGCGTTCTAGATCGGCAGACGTAAATTCAGGTTCCGTCGGATTTGGGGCGAATCGCTGCCACGGACACACGTCCTGACACACATCGCAACCATAGACCCAGTTGCCCATCAGCGGGCGCATCTCGCGGGGGATGCTGCCCTTGTTCTCGATGGTTAAATAACTGATGCAGCGCCGCGCATCCAGCACATAAGGGCGCGGGAAAGCATCGGTCGGGCAGGCGGTCAGACAGCGCGTACACGACCCGCACATGGAGTCGCGTCCGGCGCTGTCGTAGGCGTCGAATTCCAGATCAGTGACGATTTCACCGAGGAAGAAGTAGCTCCCGCGCCGGGGATGGATGAGCATGGTGTTTTTGCCAACGAAGCCGAATCCGGCCTCTTGCGCGTGACTGCGTTCGAGAATGGCCCCCGTATCCACATAGGCACGTCCGGCGCTGTCGATCCCGGTTTCGTCGCGCAGCCATGCGCCGAGCGCTTCGAGGCGTGGGGTCATAATGTCGTGATAGTCCACACTCCACGCATACGAGGCGATGCGTCCGCGTGCGGGATTTGCCAGTTCATCCGCGAACTGTGCTTGTAGTGATGAGGCGTAATCCATGCCAACAATCAACAGCGAGCGTGCACCGGGCACGATGACGTTGAGATCGCGGCGGCGGGCCTGACGGTCAGGACGCGCCATGTAATTCATGCTGCCGTGCATCCCGGCGTCAATCCACGCGAAATAGGCGTCCAGCGTAGGGGATGGTTCTGCACGGGTGATGCCGACCATGTTAAAGCCGAGTTCGACGGCTTTTTGTTTGATGCGTTCGGATGAGAAGGTCATGCAGTCATTATAAGTGATTGGTCGTTGGTTGTTAGTGATGAGTTTGTGTTGACTGGCGTAAACACTCGCCAACAGACCCCCACCTGGCCTCCCCGTTGGGTCCCACACTCCGCGTAGGACGCGTCGTTCACGGGGGAGGAGCACAAGTCGCCCTAATATAGACTCATGCCCCGGCCCCGTAGCGGTGACAGATGTTTCGTATGGTTGAGTTTCACAGCGAACCGGGGAGCAAGGTAACACAATGAGTGTTCACTTCAACTTGTGACGCCGCAAACCGTACCCGTCCAATCCTATCCAGCAGAAATCCTCGCACGCGGTACACTCAGTTA
Source organism: Anaerolineae bacterium (assembly GCA_034435595.1). Taxonomy (GTDB): domain Bacteria; phylum Chloroflexota; class Anaerolineae; order Aggregatilineales; family Phototrophicaceae; genus JAVJSU01. Next base: position 10,649 of record DAOTXA010000487.1, read on the forward strand.
CGATGATTCAATACACTGATGAGGGGACTTGATGGCTGAAAAACCGAATGTTATTGTCTTTTTTACCGACCAACAGCGCCACGATACGACCGGCATTCACGGCAATCCGCTGGATTTAACGCCGAACTTCGACCGTATGGCGCGTGAGGGAACCGACATCCACCACATGTTTACGTGTCAGCCTGTGTGTGGACCTGCCCGCAGTTGCCTGCAAACGGGCATGTACGCCACACAGACGGGCAGTGTGACCAATGGCATTCCCTTGAATCAGGAGCTAGACACGCTGGCGAAAGCCTTCAATCGCGGCGGATATCGCACCGGGTACATCGGCAAATGGCATCTCGGCCCGCGTGGGGAGAAGACGGCGGTGCCGGCAGAATGGCGCGGTGGTTATGAAGACTGGTTAGCCGCCAATGCACTCGAACACACCAGCGACGCCTATCAGACGCGCATGTGGGATACGGATAACAAGCCGGTGGATTTGCCGGGGTATCGCGTGGACGCACAGACCGACGCCGCCATCCGCTATATCGACGCGCAGAAGGACAGCGATAACCCCTTCTTCCTGTTTATCTCGTATCTGGAACCGCATCATCAGAATCACCGCGACGATTATCCCGCGCCGACCGGGTACGAAGAGCGCTATCGTGATGCGTGGACGCCGCCCGATCTGGCGACACTCGGCGGCACATCGCAGCGCCATCTGCCGGGATACTACGGTATGGTCAAGCGGCTGGATGAAGCGCTCGGTCGCCTGCTGGATACGCTCAAGAGTCTGGATATGCTGGAAAACACGGTCGTGCTGTTTACGTCCGATCACGCCTGTCACTTCAAGACGCGCAACGAAGAATACAAGCGTTCCGCGCATGAAAGCTCGATCCGTGTTCCGGCAGCGATTCGCGGCCCCGGCTTCGAGGGTGGCGGACGGCTGGACAAGCTGGTCAGTCTGGTGGATTTACCGCCGACGCTGCTTGACGCTGCCGGGTTGCCTATCCCGGATCAGATGGCAGGGCGCAGCATCCTCGGCCCGGTGCATGATCGTGACGCAGACTGGCCCGATGACGTGTTCGTGCAGATCAGCGAGAGCCACACCGGGCGTGCTGTTCGCACCAAACGCTGGAAGTACGCCATCGCCGCGCCGGATGCGGATCGTCGCGCACCGGGCAGCGACACCTATGTCGAAACCGAGTTGTACGATTTGCTGGCGGACCCCTACGAGCTAAACAATCTCATCGGCAAGGCGACTCACGCCGAAGTCCACGAGGTCATGCGCGGGCGGATCAAGCAGTACATTCAGGATGTCGAGGGTATTGACATCACGCTCAACACCGTTGAGCAAAGCGGCGGCGGGCAGATGCGTGTGACGAGTGAGGAAGCGCATCGTTAGAACCCCCCATTCTCTAAAATCTTCCTCTCAGCATACACGGGACGGAAAAAGGTTGGGGATGTTTTTAAGTCCCCGGCCCCTGCAAGAAAGATTCAGGGTGAGGGCTGAATTTCAAATGTCCCCGCGACGTGCCAGCGCTCGCCAGCGGACGTATTCTGCTGGACGATGCCATCGTCTGTGAAACTGTACACCTGCACGGCGACGGTATAGTCACCGGTGGGCAGTTCGCCGGATGCTGTGACGATCTCCAGCGGCTTGGGGTCAAATACGACTGTTTCGCCGTTCCATGTGTTGGTGGGGCGTTCGCCATAAAAGGGCGATGAATCCATCTGCGCGACGAGTGCGCCGGATGCGTCCAGCAATAATGCGGACGTGATGTAGCTTTCACCAGTTGGCGTATCCAGCGACCACCACAGATCGACGCGCAAATCTTCTACATCAATTTCAACCGCACGCAGACTCATACCGTTCTCGAAGGTCGTTGTCGGCGATTCTGGCAGTACATCATAGCGGAACAGGGCGATTTCGTTGCCCAGATGATCCCATGTTTGGGTCATTGTACGCGTGAATCCGTCTGCTTCAAGGCGGTCAATGGACGGGTTTTCGTGCCACCACCACGCCAGCCAGACGGTTGCTACGTCGCCGATCCGGGTTTGACGCGCATCTTCGAGCAGTTCCGGGAGCAAGCCGTCGAAGAAGGTGAACCAGTCGGTTGTGGGGGCCATCGTCGGATCACCGAGGACGGGGAACCCGTACACAGACGCGCCTGCGGGCAGGGTTCGCTGCCAATAGTAAGTCATGGGGTAGCCGCCGTTGCCGACTTCGGTGATAGCGAGGTCGTTGCGTCCGGCGTATTCGACAGCGGTGAAGGCGATTTCGTCCCAGGGTTCTTTGAGACGATAAAAATCGACGCTCGTCGCGCCATAGACGACAATCACCGCCAGCAGAATCGTCGCGGCAGGTTGGCGTAAATTGCTCAGTCCAAAGGCAATCAACAGCGCCAGAACGGGTGTGATGATCGCCATTTTGCGCGGGGTCAGCAGGGCGGCGGCATAGTTGCCGAACCACAGCACCAGCACTGGAATCAACAGCCACAGCAGCAGCAGTACGAAAGGCGACAGTGGGCGCAGATCGACGCGCCGCGCATTGTTAGAAACACGCAGCGTTACCAATCCGGTGACGATCAATGCGAGGTGGAGCGCCCACTGCGGCGACAGGAAGTTGTACGCCAGTTGCACCAGCGACTCATTGTTGGATGGAATGGCGAAGGGCAGGCTGTTCTCGACGGCGTTTTGTGCCTGTGGGACTGTGACCCCGGCGAACCAGGGCAGGAAGATGGCCCCGGCGATTGTCAGATGGGCCATCGCCAGCAGACGCACGCGTCCGCGTAGCATCAACAGTATGTGGATTCCCTGCGCGGCGACGACGAACGCGCCGTAGTAATGGGTGTACATCAAGGCGGCGGTCGAACCGATCCAAAGCAGCGAATTCGCCCGTTTGCCGCTGTGTTGCCAGCGCAGATACGCCCACATGCTGGCGGTCCCCAACAGCGTGAACAGGGTATAGTTGCGTGCTTCCTGCGAGAGGTCGATATCAGCATCAGTGAGGGCGAAGATCAACGCCGCCATGAGCGGAACGACGAGCGACAACGATTGCCAGCGGCGGGCGCGGACCAGTTGTCGCCCGGTCGTATACACGACGGCGAC
>DAOTXA010000488.1:0-12662 GCA_034435595.1 Anaerolineae bacterium
GCGCAACATGCTAATCGCCCCGAGTTTGTTCGTCGGTTTGAAAAAGAAGCACAACTTGTTGCGCGACTTGAGCATCCTTTTATTGTGCCATTATACGATTATTGGCGAGACCCAAGTGGTGCGTATTTGGTCATGCGATGGTTGCGAGGCGGCAGCCTTCAAGAGTCCTTAGAGCAGACCGGAACATGGCCCCTGACACGCATCAATCAATTCCTCGCGCAGATTGGGGAAGCGCTCGCCGTAGCTCACCGTCAAGGCGTCATCCACAGAGATCTGAAACTTGAAAACATTCTGCTTGATGAGAATGGCAATGCCTTCTTGACCGATTTTGGCATTGCCAAAGACCTGGGCGGTCAACAGAGGCTTACACAAGGTGACGCAATTATCGGTTCCCCAGCCTACCTGTCTCCAGAGCAAATTAAAGGAGATGAAGTCACTGCTCAAACTGACATTTACTCACTTGGTATCGTTCTTTACGAACTTCTTACTGGTCAACACCCGTTTCCAGAGTCCAACACGCCCGCAGCGCTAATGTACAAGCAGCTAAGCGAACCACTGCCTGAGATATCTGGATTGAGGGAGGACGTATCATCAGAAATCGACGCGATTATCCAAAAAGCGACAGCCAAAGAAGCGGAAAATCGCCATAGTGATGTTCTCTCGCTGGTGACAGACTTTCGTAAAGCTATCAAAACGATTGGCTCAGATGTTGACCCTTTTGGAAATCATAGTCAAACCTTGCATATTACCTCGACAGGTGTTGTTCTACCAGAGCCAGAGAATCCTTACAAAGGCCTGCGGGCTTTTCAGGAAATTGACGCACAGGATTTTTTCGGTCGTAGCGACTTGACCGATCGTCTTCTTGAGCGATTAAAGCAAGGTGGAAACACGATGAAGTTTCTCGCTGTCGTTGGACCAAGCGGCAGTGGAAAATCGAGCGTTATCAAAGCAGGTGTAATTCCAGCATTGCGAAAAGGCGCATTAGCCAGATCATCCGATTGGTTTGTTGTGGAGATGGTGCCAGGCATTGACCCATTTGAGGAACTTGAAGCGGCACTTCTCCGAATTGCCGTAAATCCTCCGGTCAGCTTGCTGGAACAACTCACTCAAGATGAGCGCGGACTTCTGCGTGCTGTCAAGCGTGTTCTGCCTGATGACGACACGGAACTCCTTATTTTCATTGACCAATTTGAAGAACTATTCACACTGGTCGAAGAGGAGGAGTTGCGTGATCTTTTCCTAAAAAGCCTGCTCTCGGTCACGACTGAAGCTCGTAGTCGGGTTCGCGTGATCGTCACACTACGTGCCGACTTCTACGATCGCCCACTCAACTATGTGGATTTCGGAGAGTTGATGCGGCAGCGTACTGAAATCGTCCTACCACTGACAAACGAGGAACTAGAACGCGCCATCGTCGGTCCATCTGAGCGCGTAGGTATGTCGATGGACGCAGGCCTCATCACCGCGATAGTCACAGATATTTCAGATCAGCCGGGTGCCCTCCCTCTATTACAATATGCATTAACCGAGCTGTTCGAACGCAGAGATGGTCACGTGTTAACCCTACAAGCCTATAACGAAATTGGCGGCACACTGGGCGCACTAGCCCGCCGTGCGGACGAATTATATAACGGGCTTGGAGACGCAGGCCAAATGGCAGCACAACAGATGATGCTGCGACTTGTCAACCTCGGAGAGGGTACAGAAGATACTCGTAGACGCGTTCTGCAGACAGAACTACTCACCGTAGGTGATGATCTTGAGACAATGTCTGATGTCATCGAAGCCTTTGGACGCTACCGGCTTCTCACGTTTGATCATGACCCCACAACACGGGGCGCAACTGTCGAAGTCGCTCATGAAGCACTTATCAGACAATGGAAACGCCTACGCGGATGGTTGCTGGACAGCCGTGAAGATGTAAGAACACAGCGGCGTGTCTCTTTGGCCTCAGACGAATGGCTCAACTCGGGCAAAGATGATAGTTTCCTCGCACGCGGCACACAACTCGATCAATTAGAAGAATGGATGAAAGAAACGGAACTGGCCCTTACAGATAGCGAAAAAGCTTATCTGGAAACCAGCATTACTGAGCGCGAAAAAGCTCGTACTTTGGAAGATGCTCGCCAGCGACGAGAAGAAGAACTTGAAAATCGGTCCAGAAATCGTTTGCGGGCGCTCGTCGCCGTGATGGCGACGGCGGCATCAGTCGGCCTTATTTTGGCAGGAATTGCCTTCAATCAGAGTCAACAAGCGCAACAAGCACAGATTCAGGCAGAAAGAAACGCAGCAGAATCTAATAGTTTCAATCTAGCTGCGAATGCACGCAATGCACTTATTGAACATAATCCAGTATTGGCGATTTCACTGGCATTAGAAGCGAATCGCGCTGTAGATTCGCCCCCAGTACAGGTTGAGCGAGCACTGGCAGATGCCGTCTTTGCACCGGGTGTTCGCCATCGATTCGGGGGACATGCAGGGGCCGTATTAGATACTGCAATTAGCCCGGATGGTCGCTACACGGCATCGGCATCAGCAGATGGGACGGTACGCATCTGGGAGAACGATTCCGGGTCCCTGACCACATCCTTCGAGAATACAGAGACCATTTTCACGAGTGTTGAATTCTCATTTGACAGTACAGACGTGATTGCCGGCGCAATGGACGGTGTTATTTATCGCTGGCAAATCGATAGCGGGGAAATTACACTCCGATATGAGGGACACGCTGACGGCGTCACTAGCCTCGCAAAAGCATCCCGCGATGGAGAAACGATCCTAGTGTCCGGTTCATTGGACCGGACACTGCGTATATGGGGCATCGAAACCGGACGCGAAATAATCGTCATTGAAGGACATGCCGGGGCTATCCTTGATGTTGCTGTCAGCGGTAACGGTCTATATGCTGCATCCGGGTCAGCAGATGAATTCTTACGTAGCGACAATAATGACGAGGTTGATCGAACTGTGCGCGTTTGGGACATAGCCAGCGGCCTCGAAGTACAGCGCTTTTCGCTAAACGCTGGCTATGTCCGTGCGATTGCATTTAACTCTGACAATCGTTCAGTCATTGCCGGAACATGGACCAGCGATCTAGGTGGGCGTATCGTTTCCTGGGATATTCGCACAGGGCGCACAAATTACACCCTATATGGTCACTCTGACATCATCACCGATCTCGCCTTTCAACCAAACTCTGACATTCTGCTTTCCGTTTCCTGGGATCGCACGTTGCGCATTTGGGATACGGTCACAGGGGTCGAGTTAGATCGCTTTGAACACTTCAATGATCGCATTCTTGGCATATCTATCAGTGATGATGGGCAATATGCAGCTATAGCAACTGGGAATATCGGTAATGATGAGATCAATAAAGATAATGAAAACTCGGCCGATACAAGCGTATGGTTGGAAGATTTGCGCGAGCGATCCGAAGTTCGCCGATTCTTAAGCTCACGCGATTGGGTTTGGAGTATGGACATCAGCAACAATGGACAGTTTGCTGTATCTGGCGCTGGTGCATTGCGTGGGGAGTCTGAGGATAACGATGTGCGAATGTGGAATGTAAACACCGGAGAGTTGATTAGACGATTTGAAGGTCACACGGGTACGGTCGAAGGGGTAGAAATTAGCCCGGATGGATCCACCGTCCTCTCCGGCGCTTGGGATGGGTTTGTCATCTTGTGGGACGCAAACACGGGTGAAGAAATCCGGCGCTTTGGCCCCGAGTCAAGATCGCACGAGGGAAATGTAACTAGTGTGGCCTACCACCCAGATGGAGAACGAGCTGCATCCAGCGCAAATGACGGATCACTAATCCTCTGGAATATCGCGACAGGCGAAGTCATTCGCCGCTTCGAGGGCCATTCCGCCGGAATTAACAAAATTGTGTTTAATGCCCAGGGCAATCTGATCGCATCAGCATCAGATGATCAAACGATCCGCCTATGGGATGTCGCCTCCGGCGATCAGATTCAGTTGTTTGACGGTCACGAAAATCGAGCCAATGATGTGGAATTTAGCCCTGACAGTTCCAAACTACTTTCAAGCGCCTGGGATACCACAGTGCGTCTTTGGGACATAGAATCCGGCTCGGAACTGCTGATATTTGACGGACACAATGGTCCGACATTTGGGCTTGACTTCAGCCCGGATGGTGAGGCATTTGTATCAGGTTCAGCGGATGCAACAGTGCGCCTCTGGGATGCAGTGACGGGCGAGGAACTACGCCGCCTTGATGGACACACCAACTGGATATCTGAGGTTCAGTTTACACCTGATGGGCAGTTTGTATTGTCTTCCGCACAAGATCGAACACTTCGCCTCTGGCGTATTGCTCGAACGCCACAGGAAATTATAGATTGGGCAGAGGATAATCGCTATTTAAGGGATTTATCCTGTACCGAGCGAGAGCAGTTTCGGGCAGAACCAGTTTGCGATCAATAGCAAATGAGGCAGAATCTCATCTGCCACATTTGTCGTCAATTACCACCCGCTAATGCTCTTTAACAAAATAATCGGAGTGGTTTCCAGCACGGAGGTTTCTATGAAAATTCGATTTCGGTTACGGTTTGCGGACTTGCACCGGACGACCATTTACATTCACGAAGCCCTTTGCGTCACCCTGCAGGTTCCAGTCACCATTGGCAACTAAAGCCACCCAGAAATCGCCACGGACACGTAAACCGGGCAGATTATCGCGAGTAGCCTGTTTATCGTGCGAAATCTTGCGCAAATCAGCGACGATTTTGATGATTTCCTCCTCTGCCGCGCCATTGTCAGGGACTCGTGAGCGTATTACCACGTCAAGACGTTCTTCAGCCATTCGTACAAAGCCATCGCCAACACCAAAATTTACGCTGATATCGAACAACAGGGCATAAGTGAGCGGTAATGTATAGCCGCGGGGGGTCACAAAGCCATCGACCAAACGATCCCAATAATTGGAAATGGCCAGTTCGTTTTGCACCGACTGCATCGCCGGTTCCTCGGCAGCATGTTTCAGCAGATTCTTGAGTTGATCGTCATGGCGTAGACTTGCATCAGCAGCACGGATACGGTCCGTGTAGGCCCGTAAACCATTCGCTGTTGCACTGTTAGATCGAGCCAGATACTTCTCAACTACAACATGTAGAGTCCCTGCTGCCAATGTGAACTGAATCAAACCGTAGCTAATAATGCCAGAATCGTAATTATTGTATGCCGCGTATCCCTCACCCTCAAACGCCGCCGTAATCGCCAGCGCCGCACGTTTAACGCGCTCAAGAGTGTCTCCGGCAATGGCGGGTCCAGCCTTCTGCATCGGCGTGCCGGTTGTTTCCACTTTTCCTGTCGGTTTTGATGGGATGGATACAGTGTCTTCAACCGGATTACGGATAAGTGCAAATGCAAAGGTCTGTGCAGCAACATTCGGATACCCAAAACCGGTTAAATCACCTTGCACTTCTAACAAATCATCTCGAATCCAGCCAACTTGACCGTTGGGAAATGTCAGCTTAAACCACTGAAATACTTTGCCGTTATCCGCTGTAGTATTCGTATTATCGACAGCAACATCAAGAATCGTCAGTCCTGTCAGGCCAACTATCGCCTGAAATAAGATCGCTGTATCCGTTCCTGATCCTGCACGCACGTTAATTTCGGTGATTGACGGATACTCCGGTCTACCTCGAATTACCGCACTCGCACTGGCAGTCGTATCTTGTGACATAATTGTTCTCCAATCGATAAACGCGACATTCTCATTATGGTTCACGAATGATTTCACAATCATTGACGTTGTAGCGTAATAGTTTTTTAATCGTAATGTGAATGATAGACTATGTAAGGTAGATGATCTGTTCCACACGTAAACAGGACGACAAATGACCAATCAACAAACAATTATGGTTGTCGATGACGAAACAACCATACGGGAAGTTGTTCGTAAATACTTAGAGCTTGACGGATTCCACGTTCTGGAGGCCGATACTGGTCCGGCTGCGCTCGAACTACTTAAGGAGCAACGCCCAAATTTGATCGTACTGGATATTATGCTACCTGGCATTGATGGTTTCACAATCGCACGTTCGCTTCGTCATTCAGAAGAATTTGCCTCATTGAGTGTAGATGGTGACATCCCTATTGTTATGCTTACAGCGAGAACTGAAGAAACGGACCGGATTGCAGGGTTCGAGCTAGGTGCAGACGATTATGTCGTCAAACCATTCAGCCCGCGTGAATTGGTCGCCCGCGTCAAAGCAGTTTTGCGTCGAAGCGCTTCAAACAATGTAGCACAGGAGAAACCAATCACACTGGGCAAGCTAACTCTTGACCCACGCAGTCGTTCGGTAGAAGTTGCGGAACAACCGGTATCATTAACGGCAAAAGAGTTTGACTTGCTCTACTTCCTGGCACGGCATCCTCGGCAAGTGTTTTCAAGGACGCAATTGCTCGACCACGTCTGGGGATATGAGTTTTACGGGGACGAAAGCACTGTTACCGTCCATGTTAGGCGGCTGCGTGAGAAAATCGAGCCGAATCCTGGTCAACCGATCTATATCCAGACCGTCTGGGGTGTTGGTTATAAACTGGAAGCGAGTTAGCTTTATGAGGTTGCATCGACAATACATCCGCAGTGTTATTCCATTCGTGATAGGCATTATCGCCGCAATGATCGGAGCGCTCATTGTCATCACAGAAACATCAGACCCTTCAACTGCAAATCTCACTTTACTGATTCTTTTTATGACTGCAACGGGCATCATCACTCTCACCGTATCTTATATTGTATATCAGCGTGGCCTGACACGGTGGTTTCGCAGCTTGCGGTGGGCGCTCTTATTTACCGTCGCATTAACTGTTGCCCTCATATTCGTCAATGTCTGGGTGATGGCACGCCTGATGTTCATCAATTATCAGGACTTATCGATTACGACAGCGCTATTATTCTTCGCTGGCCTAACTGCCATTGCCTTCGGTTTCTTTGTAACCAGTACAATTACCGATAGTATCATGGAACTAGCAGGAGTTGCCGAGCGAGTGGCACAAGGTGACCTCAGCGCACGCATGGAGGTGCGTGGCAACGACGAACTTGCACGCTTGACCGAAACCTTCAATTGGATGGCGAGCAATCTGCAAGAGATCGATCAGCAAAAACGCGACATCGAGCAAACCCGGCGCAACTTGATCGCATGGGTCTCGCATGATCTCCGTACACCCCTTACATCCATGCGTGTGATGATTGAGGCATTACAAGACGGCGTTGTCACCGACCCGGATGAGGTTGCACGCTATCTCGACAACACAAAAAGTGAAATTGAGAACCTCAGCAGGCTAATCACTGACCTGTTTGAACTGGCACAAATCGATATCGGTCATGTGCGCCTAAACTATCAACACGCCTCATTATGCGACATGATATCGGATACCATCGGGAGCATGATGGCACGTGCCAACAGCAAATCGATCAGACTAAGTGGAAAAGTCTCCGACAGAATCGACCCGGTTCACATGGCCCCTGACAAAATTCAGCGAGTCCTCTATAATTTAATAGACAATGCTATCGAACATACGCCACAAGGTGGTTCCATTACATTAAATGCCTATTGCTACGACGACCTGGCAGAATGCCCGAAAGTTCGCGTGGATGTCCACAACACTGGTGAAGGATTAGATACCACCACAGCGGCTCAGGTGTTCACAAGTTTCTATCGCGGCGAGAAATCACGCGCACGCGGTGATCGCAAAGAACGGGGCGCGGGCCTAGGATTGGCAATTTCCCGTGGTTTCATCCAAACACATGGCGGCGAAATCTGGTTGGAAAACACCTCTGCCCCTACAGGAATACGCTTCAGTTTCACGTTACCGCGCAATGGACGAGCAACAATTGCACCGACTCAGCCGACACTGAGAGCCATCAAGCGTACTGCGAATTAAGCAAATTCAAATAGCTGGATTGACAGAAATATTCCGTTACACTTGTTTTTCAATGCGAGAGTATTGTTCGTCAGGAAAGCATCGTGCCCTCGAATAAACACATTTTGTGGTTGCTCGTTCTCACAATACTGATTTACTTCATCAGTGCGGTCACTGTTTCTCCGCAGCAAAACGCATTCCCACCTGCCCCTATACGCAATGATGATGGCGGCACTGTAGTCATCACAGGCGAAGTCAATTATACGAATCCGTTTTTCACATCTGGCGTTACTTCGCCAATGATTATCCTCGAAGACCAAGCGGGTTTTGTTGATCGCAATAGAGCTTTTATCTTTCCAATTGAGTCTCAAACGATTGGGCAAATCACATCGGATTTCTTCACGTCTCCATTCAGCTACAGTATCGCCCTCCCCATAGAACCACAAGGTACGCTGCGTGATGTTGATAATGATGCCACTACTGACACAGGTGTGATGATTTTCGCAGTGGCGTATTGGAATAACACATGGGGAGACCCATTTCTCGAAGTTCGTGACCAGAGTGGTGGCGGTTGGTCCACTGCATATGCCTCAACTCGCGTCAGTACCGATCCACAACAACAAGGGGAAGTCTTTGGCGGGAAGTTGCTTGTCTTCTCACCAGATGACGAGCAAGGTTTCCCTACAGGGTTCGGTGATGACAGACTATTATTCACCGCTGACGATCCAATCATTGGCCTGCCATCGGGCTACACACTGGTAGATATGAACAGTGAGCCGTTCATGTTCGACCGATCTAGAAATCCAGTTGTCGACCTGATTGAGCCAGATACCAGCAGCCTCGTTGACTTCTCGGACTTGAGTTTCACAGATGCCTTCGACTCAATGGTCGAAAAATTCAGAACTGAATATGCCTTCACAGATAACAAGAATCTCGATTGGGACGCACTATCCGCAGAATTTCGTCCACGCTTTAAAGACGCTGATGTGAATCAAGACAATGCGCTTTATCTTGAAGCCTTACGTGATTTCATCTCGCGAATTCCCGACGGTCATGTGAACGTATCGCCATTTTCAAGATTCCGGGATGAATACTTATCGGATGTCGCACTTGGTGTGGGAATGTCTATTCAGGAAACAGATGATGGACGTTCACTTGTCGTTTTCGTTCTTCCCGGTGGACCCGCCGCTATTGCCGGTATCTTGCAACAGGCTGAAATTCTAGAGATCAACGGCAAACCAATTGCAGAGGTAATCAGCGCCGTGGAGCCATGGACACAACCGTTCAGCACACCACATAATCTACGTTTAGAGCAGCAGCGATTTGTCCTGCGTTTCAATGAGAATACGGAGTCAGTCGATATAACATATAGAAACCCCGGCGATGTAGAGGCAACTAATACCACCTTACCTACTATCCCAGAAACTACCACATTGACATCTTTTGTCCCGCAGCAACCCGTTGACGGGCTAGAATTGCCAGTTGAGTTTGGTATTTTCGATAACGGATACGGATTTGCCAGCATCTACAGCTTCCTCGACAATGCCGTCCTGACCGTTCAAATCTGGGAACGAATGATACAGCAGATGAGTGATGCCAATGTGCCGGGCCTAATCATCGACATGCGTCAGAATGGCGGCGGTAGCGGCTTTCTGGCAGATCAACTCGCGGCATACTTCTTCAATGAGGAGCAAATCGTGGGTTACCGCGGGTATTACAGTGAAGAGTTAGGGGGTTTCTTCATTGATGAGGAAACGGCAAGCCGGATGTACCCGCCTGATGAAAGCTTACGCTTTGATGGTGCGGTCGCGGTTCTCATCGGCCCGAACTGTGCCAGTGCATGTGAGCGTTTCGTCTACAATTTGACCTTAAATGACCGTGCTGTAATCGTTGGACAATATCCCACCGCAGGACTCGGTGGCAGTGTCGAAGACTTCAGAATGCCATTGGGAATGACGATTCGATTCACAATTGGTCGTTCAGTTGATGCTGCTGGCAATATTCACATTGAAGGAACTGGAGTCGCACCAACATTGCGTGTACCAGTTGATGAAACAACGTTATTTTCCCCCGTGGATCCCATCCTTCAATATGCAGTTTCTCATCTATCCGACGAGTCTATCATCCGGTCAAGGTTTGGAGGGGCTATAGAAGTTGGCAACACGATTGAGGATGAGTTCTCACCTGGCGAACGAGTTCGCTATCTATTGCGTTTTTCGGCAGATGAGCCACTCGACATCTTTGCAGGCAATGCAGACAACTCGCTGACAACCGTTATCCGAATCTACGATCTAAGCGGAAATCTATTAATTTCTAATAGCGATGAGCAAACAGAAAACAGTGGCAGTTCACAGTTTTTCGACTTGAGTACACCGCAAGATCTCGCTGTGACTGTGGAAGTCGGTTCTTTTGAGGATGCAGAAGGTGGACCATTCCAGATCACTGTTACGAGGTCATCGGATCGCTAACTAATCATGAGCATTAAAAGGCCAACTGGAATCCTAAGTCGGCCCTGCATTCCCCAACAATATCCTTGCCTTGCGCCTTCGCATTAACACTTAATAAATTTTTCGAAAATCCTTTCGCGTTCTTCCTGACGAAATTGTAGACAATAGGGTATAGTACGCGCATGAATTAGGCGATATAAGATGGACAACAATGTGAAGACTTCCGACGAGATCACAGTGATCGAAATTGTAGGTGAATTAGATACTTCGACTGCACACAATGTTCAGAATCAGATTCTGCCAATGGCGGAACGGAGTCGAAAGATACTCTTAGATATGACTGAAGTAACCTACATGTCGAGCGCCGGTTTGCGCATTCTCCTTTTGCTGTACAGAACGATTCAAGAGAAACATGGCGAAATCGTCATTGTCGGCTTGTCTGAAGAGATCAGGGACATCATGTCAATTACTGGCTTTCTCGACTTTTTCATCACTTTCGGCAGCCGTGAAGACGGTATAAAATCATTGGAAGGAAGTTAATATCTAAAATTCATAGCCAGGAAGCGTAAATGCAACCCAGAATTGACACGACCCCGACACATACCTTCGGCGATTTCAGGTTGCGTGCAGGGCGCCCCCTCCCATTTGGTGCAACACTGGTCCCTGGTGGCATCAACTTCTCTATCTATTCACAACATGGAACAGCCTGCACACTCATCTTATATCACCATGGGGAAGCACAGCCATTTGTTGAAATCCCCTTCCCAGCAGAATTCACGGTAGGCAACGTGTATGCGATGATCGTTTTTGATCTATCGCACGAAAATCTCGAATACGGGTATCGAATGGAGGGTCCGTACAGCCCACACGAAGGACACCGTTTTGACCCGGAGACAGTATTATTAGACCCATATGCGCGTGCAATCAGTGGACGCGACATTTGGCGCGAAAACAATAGTGACAATGGCGGCTACGTCCACCGAGCGCGAGTCGTTCTCAATGATTACGACTGGGAAAACGATCGCCCTCCCAATATGCCTATTCAAGACCTCGTAATTTATGAGATGCATGTCCGTGGCCTGACTGCTCACAACTCATCTGGCTCCAAATACCCGGGAACTTATGCTGCGATCCGAGACAAAATCCCTTATTTTAAAGAACTTGGCATCAATGCAATTGAACTCATGCCAATTTTTGAGTTCGACGAGTTTGAGTATGATCGCGTAAATCCACTAACAGGTGAAAGACTACTAAACTATTGGGGTTATAGCACTGTAGGATTCTTTGCCCCAAAAACTGGTTATGCGGCAACCGGTCACCTTGCTATGCAAACTGATGAGTTGAAAACCACGATCAAAGAACTTCATCGCAATGGCATTGAGGTCATTTTGGACGTCGTGTTTAACCATACTGCCGAAGGAAATGAGCAGGGACATACGATTTCATACCGGGGCCTCGACAATAAGACCTACTACATGCTCGCTCCAGACGGGCGCTATTTAAATTTCAGCGGAACCGGAAATACCATGAACTGCAATCACCCGGTGGTTCGTAGCATGGTACTGGACTGTCTCCGATATTGGGTGTCAGAATTTCATATTGACGGGTTTCGATTCGATCTGGCTTCCATTTTAGGTAGAGATCAAGAAGGACGACCCCTTGCAAATCCCCCATTAATTGAAACCATTGCCCACGATCCAGTTCTAGCAAATGCCAAGCTAATCGCAGAGGCATGGGATGCGGGCGGACTCTATCAGGTGGGTTCATTTCCTGACTATGGGCGTCTGACAGAGTGGAACGGCAAGTATCGCGACGACTTGCGTCGTTGGCTGCGCGGTGACTCTGGATTGGCGTGGGAAGTATCAAATCGCATACAAGGCTCGCCAGATTTGTACGGAAGTCGTAGTGCCGCATCGTCCATCAACTTCATCACTGCACATGACGGGTTCTCTTTGTACGATTTATTCTCTTACAATGACAAACACAATTATGCCAATGGCGAGGAGAACCGCGACGGAGCGAACGACAACTATAGTTGGAATTGCGGTCAAGAGGGAACAACGTCGGACAAGCAAATCAACCGCCTGCGCCGCAAGCAAATTCGCAATGCAATTCTGCTGCTTATGGTAAGTCGTGGTGTGCCCATGATCCTCATGGGGGATGAAGTCGGGCATACGAAGGGCGGCAATAATAACACATACTGCCATGACAATGAATTAAACTGGCTAGACTGGACATTGCAACAAAGCAATAAGGACATCTTCCAGTTTTTCAAGGCTTGCATCGTATTCCGACACCGTCATCCAGTCTTGCGTGTTA
>DAOTXA010000489.1:0-5222 GCA_034435595.1 Anaerolineae bacterium
CAAGTATACGGGTGACCGCCATCACCCGAATGCGGACGGTATCAGGGTCATCGGTGAGTGTTTCGATTTGGGCATCAATGTGTTCCACAAGACGGGCACGAATGCCGGTGTAAGCTGTACCTGCGAACCATAGATGTCCTGCTATACTAGAGTGGAGTAAAATTACCCAACCCAAAGGATACTTCATGGACCGGATCGTCGTAGTGGGAGCATCTGCGGGTGGTATCCCAGCATTACAAAAGATAGTAAGGCAACTGCCGCCTGATTTTCCCGCACCGATCATGGTAGTTGTTCATGTCTCTGACAGTCACGAAAGTGCGTTACCAGAGATGCTCGAACGTACTGGACTATTGAATGCGGTTCACCCCTATAATGGGCAGCCGGTGGAGCCGGGTACGATCTATGTTGCACCTCCGAACTACCATATGGTTTTAATTGACCATCATATTCAGTTGAAAAATTCGCCAAAAGAGAACCGTCACCGACCTGCGGTTGATCCGCTGTTCCGTTCGGCTGCACAGACTCATGGTGAAAATGTTATCGGCATCGTCTTAAGTGGCGTAATGGATGATGGTACAGGTGGCTTGATTGACATCAAACAACACGGTGGCATCGCTGTCGTTCAAAATCTAGAAGATGCGATGTTCAGCAGTATGCCAGCAAGTGCCTGCCGCTATGTCGATGTCGATTATATTCTGCCGGCTCATGAGATTGGCAAACGACTTCCACAGATTCTCGTTGAAGCAGGGACCCCAACAAAACAGCCGATTAAGCTCTCGCATACACCTCAAAATACAATTAATATTGTTGATGCAAAGGAAGTTATGTTGCACGACTTACATGACCAACCTGGCGAAGTTACCCCCTATGCCTGCCCAGACTGCAACGGAAACTTGTGGATTTCCAGAGAAAACGGCTTTGATCAATACTGGTGCCACATCGGTCACCGGTATACCAAACGTACCCTGCTCGCACAGAAGTCGAGTAAGATTGAAGCTGCTTTGTTCGAAGCTATGCGAAACTTGAAAGAAGGTGCCGCACTTGGACGTGAAGCACTGTACGCCAATTCACATGTAACCGACAGCTCAATTCTCGAAGAAATCCAAAAAGAAGTGCAGTTGCGCGAAAAACAGTTACAATCACTGCGGCGAATAATCGAGCAAACTTAGATTGAGATAGCGTGTTATGAGTGACACACCACCTAATGATCCAGATCAGCCAAACGACTCACAAAATCCGGGACGCTCTTTTCCGGTTGTAGGTATTGGTGCTTCAGCGGGCGGACTGGAGGCGTTCGAGAAATTCTTTACTAATACACCCCCAGATACAGGCATGGCATTCGTGCTGGTGCAACATCTGGACCCTAATCATGACAGTATGCTGGTCGATTTGATCCGCCGTTACACGCGTATGACAGTCTTGCAGGTCACCGATGCGCTGACCATGAAGCCGGATCATGTTTATGTCATCCCTCCCAACAAAGACCTGGCATTGCTACACGGTGAACTTCACTTGATGGGGCCGGAAGCCCCGCGTGGGTTTCGGCTTCCGATTGACTTTTTCTTTCGTTCTCTGGCCGAAGACCTGGGAGATCGTGCGATTTGTATCGTGCTCTCCGGTACGGGCAGTGACGGTACGCTTGGTTTGAAGGCCGTGAAAGAAGTCGGGGGATTGGCAATTGCCCAAAAGCCGGGGACGGCGAAATATGATGGGATGCCCACCAGTGCAATTGCGACTGATATGGCCGATTTCATACTATCACCGGAGGAAATGCCAGCACAACTCGTGGCTTACGTGCAACACGCCCGGCGTCTCGAAAAAGACGAAAACGCGCAAACTGCCTCCTACGACACCGAGGCGCTTCAGAAAATCTTTATCGTCTTACGTTCTCAGACCGGGCATGACTTTTCACAATATAAGAAGAACACCATCTTGCGGCGCGTCGAGCGACGGATGGCTGTTAATCAGATTGAAACCTTCAAAAACTACCTGCGCTATTTACGACAGAATCCGCTTGAGGTGGACACACTTTTCAAAGATTTGCTCATTGGGGTAACGCGCTTCTTTCGGGATGGAGAAGCTTTCGAGGTAATCGAGCAGGAAATTATCCCCGCAATCTTCGAGAATCGTCCACCTGAACAGGATGTGCGCCTGTGGATTTGCGGATGCTCGACCGGTGAAGAAGCATATTCTTACGCCATCCTGCTGAAGGAGTTTACAGAGCGCAACAACTATCGTCATCGTGTACAGATTTTCGCAACTGACATTGACAACCAGAGCATTGAAAAAGCACGTCATGGTATTTATCCGGATAATATTGCGGCGGATGTCGGACCGGAGAAACTGGATCGCTTCTTCACTGCCGAAAGCAACACCTATCAAGTAAATACGAATATTCGCGATATGGTCGTCTTTGCCACTCAAAATGTTGCTAAAGACCCACCCTTCTCCAAGATAGATCTGATTAGCTGTCGCAACCTATTGATTTACCTTGATGGTGAATTACAGCATAAAGTGATCCGACTATTTCATTATGCGCTACGATCAAGTGGTTATCTTGTGCTTGGAACCTCAGAAACGCTTGGTGATCACCAACCATCCTTTGATACGATAAATCGGAAACAAAAGATTTTCCAAAGGATAAATACGATCCCTTCAGTCAATCCATCTTTCAACTTTTCACTGAGTACCAACACACTCAGTAGTGCATCTGACGCAGGCGATCAAGTTCCTAAACGTATCAATATGCGCGACATTACTGAGCGTATACTGCTTGAGAACCATGTACCAATTACGATTTTGATCAACGAACGAGCCGAAATTCTCTACACGCATGGTCGTACCGGAAAATATCTGGAGATCGTGACGGGTGACCCCAGTAACAATGTGCTGAAACTGGCACGTGATGGGTTGAAAATTCCTCTGACGACGGCTGTTCGCAAGGTCATTGCTAACCGCAAACAGGTAACCCATCATTTACTTAATGTGCGCACCAACGGAAAGGCGCAGCCGGTTGCATTGACCGTAAAACCGGTTACTGAGCCAGCTTCGGTACAGGGTTTAATCATCATTTTAATTGAAGCCCTCGTTCTTCCCGAAGAAAGTGAAGATGAAAGAAACCATGCCGAAGAAGAAGAACTACCGCACAATCAACGCATTGCCGAGCTTGAGCAGGATTTAAGTTCGACACGCCAATACCTTCAGACGACGATTGAAGAATTAGAGACATCTAATGAAGAATTAAAGGCAACCAACGAGGAACTACAATCGTCTAATGAGGAACTTCAAAGCACCAATGAGGAACTTGAGACGACGAAAGAGGAGCTTCAGTCGATCAATGAAGAATTGATGACGGTTAATGCCGAACTTGAAAACAAGGTTAATGCGCTGTCACGCGCCAACAATGATTTGAATAATCTGCTCGCCAGCATTGGTATCGCCATCATCTTCCTGGATATGGATTTGAGAATCCAGCGTTTCAACCCCTCGGCTGCACAGCTTATTAACTTAATTGATAGTGACGTTGGACGTCCCATCGCCCATATCGTTCCTAACTTCAGGCATGACGACTTTGCGAAGCATGCTGAGCAAGTCCTGAATACTTTAGACACGGTTCAACAAGAAGTACAGTCGAACGATGATCGCTGGTTTATGATGGTCATGCGTCCTTATCGAACGGTCGAAAACATCATCGCCGGGGTAATCGTGACGTTTGCCGAGATCACTCAGCAGAAGAATGTTCAAGCAGAATTAGAACTGCTGAATAATGTGGTCGAAGAAGCCTATACGGTCGTGATCATCACCGGGCCTAACGGTGCTATCGAGTATGTTAATGCTCAGTACGAACGACTGCTGGGCTACGTCAAGGATGAGGTCTTAGGACAGCATTTTCTGTTCAACACAACATCCGCATTCCCT
Source organism: Anaerolineae bacterium (assembly GCA_034435595.1). Lineage (GTDB taxonomy): Bacteria > Chloroflexota > Anaerolineae > Aggregatilineales > Phototrophicaceae > JAVJSU01. The sequence continues at coordinate 3,919 of DAOTXA010000489.1, forward strand.
GAAGAAAAGAATAAGAGCCTCGAACAGGTGATACAAGACGGTAAAATCTGGCGCGGCGAGTTGGAGTTCAACACCAAAGATGGGCAAGGGGTCTGCTTTCTCGCTACAATGCTCCCGCTTTATAACTCAGATGGTAGTGTTGACCGTTATGTCCTGATTCATGACGACATTACCGACATGAAGCAAATCGAAAAGCAACTTCGCAACAGCGAAAAGCTATATCGTACCCTGGCACGGCGTCTGCCGAATATGGCTATTCTCGTCTTCGATCATGACATGCAATATGTCGTTGCGGAAGGGGCCAACCTGGAGCGTGTGGGTTATGAGCGTGAACAGATCGAGGGCAAGAGCTTTTACGATGTCCTGCCCGAATCGCGCTGGAAACAACTGGAACCTCTTTACAAAGCTGCTTTAGCAGGCGAAGAGCGCCAGGCGGAGTATGTCAGCGTCAAGGGTGAAAAGTTTCACCTGCAAGCAGTACCCCTGGACAACAATCAGGATACCAGAATGGGTGGCATGATCGTTATCTATGGCGTGGTCGATGACGATTAGCTAGAGGTTGGGCACCTCACACTTATACGAATACGTGTTCCCTGACCAATCTGGCTGGAAATCTGGCATTCTGCCCCGATACTCTCGGCCCGCTCTCGCATGATGCGGGTGCCATGCCCGCGTGATTGGTGGCGCGTATCAAATCCCTGACCGTCGTCCTCTATCGTCAGATTGATGGCCTCATCTTCGAACCACAGCTTGATCTCGATATTTTGAGCATCAGCGTGTTTGCCAATATTGTTCAGTGCTTCCTGCACGATGCGATACAGTTGACTCTTGACTTCGATAGACAGCGACAGTGTTGTATCCATTTGCAAATCTATAGAGAGTCCAGCGTGACGGCCCAGAAATGCAGTGACCAGTTGGTGCAATAATTCACCCAATCCGATTCGCTCAAAACTCGCCGGGCGTAGTTCGAGCAACAATAGGCGCATTTCGGCATGGGCACTGGCGGCAATTGTCCGCATGGAATCCGCTATATCTTCTGCACGCTCGAACCGTTCTTTCCGAAGCAGGTTTGGCAGTGACTCTGCCATGATACTGAGTGAGAAGATCAACTGGCTGACTGCATCGTGCAAATCACGCGCAAGTCGCTGCCGCTCTTCTAATGCCGCTAACTCCTGACCCTTTTTGTAGAGACGGGCGTTTTTCACCGCGACTGAAACCTGTTCAGCAAAAACTTGTAGGTGTGCCATATCGTCCCGGCTAAAAGCCTCGACCTGTGAACCATAAAGGTTGATAAACCCCAGGAG
>DAOTXA010000490.1:0-6555 GCA_034435595.1 Anaerolineae bacterium
CCGTATTCTGCGGATAAAGTTTATGCTCGGCCTGTTTGATGGCACGCCGTATGACGACAAAGACGGTCGCGGTGATGTGATCGGCTGCGATGAGCATGTGGCGGCGGCGCTGGAATCGGCGTACCAGTCGATTGTGCTGCTGAAGAACGAGGGCGATTTGCTGCCACTGGATGAAAATGCAGTCACAAAGATCGCCGTTATCGGTCCGAACGCGGACGATATGCTGGCACAATTGGGCGACTGGGTAACGCAGCGCCATCATATTGACGAATTACGCCGCGATATTTCGGCGTATGCGAGTGTGCTGCGCGGCATCCGAGAACGGGTTGGCGATAAGATCGAGATCGCCTATGCGCGGGGCTGTGATGCGATCAATGCCGACGACAAGGATATTGCGGGGGCGGTCGCGCTGGCGAAGGAGGCGGATATTGTCATCGCGGTGATTGGTGACAATACGCTGATTTCCGGCGAATATCGGGATCGCGCCAACCTCGATCTGCCGGGGGCGCAGCAGGAATTGATCGAAGCGCTATATGCAACTGGAACACCCGTTGTCGCTGTGCTTATCAATGGCAAGCCGGTGACGATCCCCTGGGTGGCGCAAAACGTCCCGGCGATTGTCGAGGCATTCAACCCCGGTATGCGCGGCGGTGAAGCGGTCGCGGGGGTGTTGTTCGGGGATCGCAACCCGCAGGGCAAGCTGACGGTATCGTTCCCGTATCATGTTGGTCAACAGCCCGTGTATTACAACCAGGTTCCGGGCTGGCACGCGGCAAGCTATGTAGATATGCCGGAAGAGCCGCTGTTCGCCTTCGGTTATGGGTTGAGCTACACCACATATGAATACGCGAATCTCAAGGTGCTGACGCCGGAACTCAAGAACGGTGAGACGTTAACGGTAGAGGTCGATGTGACCAACACCGGAGCGCGGGATGGTGTGGAGGTCGTGCAGCTATATATCAACGATGTCTATACGTCAGTGACGACACCCGTGAAAGAGTTGCAGGCATTCGCCCGTGTAGAACTGGCTGCCGGGGAGACGAAAACGGTCAGGTTAGACGTGGCGTTTGATCAGTTGGTGGTGGTCGATATTGATGAGCGTTACGTGGTCGAGGCGGGTGACTTTGAGGTGATGGTTGGCCCGTCATCGCGGGAGGCGGACCTGTTGAAAGACACATTTGTCGTCAGTGAGACGGTTGTGCTATAGCGATCGTTCTTCACGAATTGCGAGTGAAGGTAGGTATCTGGTGTTTCGGCCCTGTCGCGGGCTAGAGCCGCACGATTAAGAGACAATACAGGCCCACCGAAGGCGGCCAAATGCGCCGCCTTCAGGGTATCTAGCCCCCTTTAGTGAGCTTGTCTCTTTCACGCAGCCGGACGTTTTAATGGCTGGCGGCATGAAATGGCGAACAATCGTCTGACCCCTATTGTTGAAAAACCTCTGCCCCTGTGCGTGATATATCGCATCTTGCCCGGTGCAATTCGGGTGCTACGTCCCCGGTACGCCGATGGGGGCGATGGTTGGTGCGCCGGGGGCGTTGCCGCCTGTGCCACCCGCTGCACCGGGATTGTTGGGGTCGGGTGTGGGTGTTCTATTCTGGCAGGCCTGCTGCGCAGAATCGCGCTTGCCGGTGACGGTAGGGTCGTTGAATAGATTCAGGGCGTTGGTGTATTCTGGCACAGCGCGGCAGGGTTGCCCGCCGAACACCCAGGCATCCCCGAACAATACATACTGGCTGAAAATCTGGCGTTGAATGTCGATGCCCTTATACGTCGCCTGATACGATCTAAGCGCCTGCCATGCGCGGATAGCTGCGCCGTAGTCGCCAAGATCAGTCTGGCGGACTGCGTTCAGGTACAGGCCACCGACGAGACGCTCGTAACTCAGTTCCCCGATGTTCGCGCCCAATTCCTCGGCGCGATCGGTATAGAAAATAGCTTCGGCAATTGAATCTAGCTGCGCGAACAGGTTCTCGGCGTGTGTCGTGAGCGCACGTGATTGGAGTGCGCGTACTTCGTTGGGGCGGTAGGCTTCATCCAGGCCGGCGATGCTATCGAGCAGGTCAATCGCGTCTGCGTACTGTCCGAGGGCGACGAGTCGCTCGGCTTCGCTGAACAGTGCGTCCAAATCGTAGGCGACGCCACCATCCGCTTCAGGGGTGCTGGCGACAAGAGGCGCGGCCTCGGTCGGTGTGGGCGGGATGTCTGTAGCGGCGGCAGGCGGCGGTGTGGGCGTGATGGTCGGCTGCGCGGTCAGAAAGACGCCGGTAGCAAGTTGCTGCAATTGCGCAAGGTCAGCAATACCGGGGGTCTGTTCCGCCAGAAAATCGAGGCGCATCAGCAAGAGTGCCTGACTACCGTTGGCGGCGTCGGTGGGAATGCGGACTAGCTGTTCCATGATGCGATTGTCCTGCGTGGCGGTGGCGTTGGCATGTTGCACACGCTGTCCGGTGGTCCATCCGGCGACCCCTGCCATTACCACGACCGCGACGCCGAACAGGGCGACAATCGCGCCTAGCAGACCCCAGACCGCGCAGCCGGGACCGGGCAGCGGGTCATCGTCACCAGTGCCGGATGGCGGTGTCAAATCGGGCTGTAGTTGTTGTTCGAAAGCGCGTTCCGCTGCCGACTGTGCTTCGGGATTGTTCTGAAAGGGGGAACGCGGTTGGGTGTCTTCACCGGGCTGAGTCACGGGATGCTATCTCCGTCTGGTTGAATTGCGTTGCGTCAACTGACTGGCATTATAGGCGATCATGCGTCTGTGACCAGTGACGGTTGCCCTACGGCAGAATCCCTGCATCGGGGAATCACGGGTAAATCAAAACCGGGAGACTCATTGAGTCCCCCGGTTGGTGTATCTGTGTTGCTGTGAATCCTAGAAGCCGCCACCGAGTAGGCCGCCGATGGTTTCTTCAAGGCCGCCGAGGATTTCTTCGGCTTCTTCTTCGGTCAGTTCACGTGCGCCTTCGGGGACAGCCACGGTGACCGGAGCGTTGATATCGCTCATTTCAACCCAGAAGTTGACACCGACAGTGATCGGGGGTACTTCGGGGGCATCTGCGCCACCACCGGCACCCATCAACATACCGAGGTCAATGGCGAAGTTGAAGTCAATTTCGATGCGGTGAATGAAGTTATCATCCGCGCCGACAGACTGCGTGATTGCCAGGTCAGATTCCACGCCGGAGAGGAGCATCGGCAGAAGCTGGAAGATCATTTCGAAATCAGCAGCGTCTTCACCTTCGACACCCAGTGCGCCCAGAAGACCACTGGCCTGCGTAAGACCCTGCTGGAATTCCGGCGAGTTCAGGAGGGCGGTCACGTCGAGTGCGAATTCAAACGGATAGACCGTCTGGCCCATTACGTCAGCATCAGCCAGACGTACATAGTTGACAAAGCTGCCGAGGAATTGATCTGCCCCAGCCGCTGCGCCGCCCGTTGCATCCGCACCCAGGTCAAGCAGTTCTGCCAGATTGCCGGGTGTGTCTTCGGGCATGGGGAGTTCGTCTTCAGCCGCCGAAAGCGGGAATCCAACGAGTTCGCCGGGCAGGTCGGTGTAGAGGAAGCCATTGGTGAGCGCCAGTTCCATTGGGATTTCCATGTCGTCAATGTTAACGACCATTGGCAGCGCGAACGTGACCGGGGCGTCCATGTCATCTGGCGTGAAGGCGAAGGGGCCGCTGCCGTTGACGGTCAGTGAAAATGCGGCGGGTACGCCGTCTGCGGCAGCCGCCAGCACTTCGAGGCCGTCACCAGTGACAGTCAGGCCGAAGCTCTGCGTCCACGAGGTCATATTCTGCTGGCTGTTTTCGGCAGCACTCGTGATGATGGCGCAGTCTTCTGCGGAAAGCTCAAAGCAGTTGGGGGTTTGTGCACTGCTGGCGAAGGGCACGAGGCTTAGCACCACCAGCATAGCGATCAGAATAAAGAGACGTTTCTTCATTGTTTTCCTCACTTCAATACAAAGCAGTTAGGATCACGGATGGGTGTATGCACTCCATCCACACACTACTATACGTCAAAACGAAAATTACGTTGTGTAAGAAACGCTCGATTTGGGTAAGAATTGTGCAATCCGTATGATAATGGCTTCTGCAACGCGTGCTTTGCTGGTGTGATCTAAGGGTGTTTGACCGTTGGCGTCAATCAGGACAACGCGATTGGTATCGACGGCGAACCCGGCGTCGGTGGCGCTGATATCGTTGGCGGCGATCAAATCTAGCCCTTTGCGCTGAAGTTTTCCCTGCGCGTTTGCCAGCAGATTTTCACTTTCGGCGGCGAATCCGACGACAACACGCGGGAATCCGGTTTGCTGGCGAGCGGCTTTTATGTCCATGAGGATGTCTGGATTGCGTGCCAGCGTTAGTGTCAAGTCGCCATCAGATTTCTTGATTTTTTGCGCCGCGACCTGTGCCGGACGGTAATCGGCGACAGCCGCCGCCATGACCAGTGCGTCGGCGGATTGGCTGTGTTCGACGATGGCGTCGCGCATTTCGAGGGCGCTGGATACGCGGATCACTGTCGCGCCGGTTGGGGCGGGGAGATTGACGGTTGTCACCAGTATGACGGATTTGGCTCCGGCGTCGAGGGCGGCCTGGGCGATGGCGTAGCCCTGTTTGCCGCTGGAATGATTGCCGATGAAGCGTACTGGATCGAGCGATTCACGGGTTCCACCCGCGCTGACGATGATCTTGCACCCTTTGAGTGCGCCATCCCGCCCCAGTGCGTGCCGGATGTGTCCGATGAGCGTTGGTGTGTCTGGTAGGCGGCCTTTGCCGATGAGTCCTGATGCGAAGCGACCTTCTTCTGGCTCTATGAGGATCGCGCCGCGCTGTACCAGCGTCTCGACGTTGGCCTGTGTCGCGGGGTGTTCGTACATGCCGCCGTCCATCACCGGGGCGATTAACAGGGGGCAGCGGGCCGCGAGCGCGGTGACCGACAGTAGATCATCGGCGAGGCCAGTGGCGATTTTGGCGAGGGTGTTTGCTGTCGCCGGGATGATCGCCAGCAAGTCTGCGCCTTCACCGAGGCCGACATGGGCGATGTGCGTATCTAACGCACCGGAAGCATCTGTTTTCCACATATCGGTGTAGACGGGGCGTCCGGTCACCGCCTGAAACGTAACCGGCGCGACAAATCGCTGTGCGGATGCCGTCATGACTACATCGACGTGTGCGCCTGCCTGTGTCAATTTACTGGCGAGATCGACCGCTTTATAGACGGCGATGCTGCCGGTAACGGCAAGAACGATGCGTTTGTTTTGCAAGACCGTGATCGGCTGCATGGGGCCTCCTGTTATTCATCTACCTTGATGATGCCAATTTGCATCGAATCTCCGCCGGAATTGATGGCGAAGCGCTGTAAATCCGGGAAGCTATACCAGCCGACCATGACCGGATAGTCGCCGGGTGGCGTGTCGTCGGGTAGAGTCAGCGTGATGGATTCCTGCCAGCCGGAAGCGTCAGGCGGGACAGGCAGCGGGCGGTCGTCCTGCACAATGGGGATGCCATCTGCACCGATGATATGCACGAAGCGCACGAAGGTATCTGGCGGGGCATTTTCAAATTCCCACGCCAACTGAGTTGTGATCGTGTTTTCGTTCTGAGATACGCTCGAACCGTTGAGCGCGATGCCGTTGTCGTAAGTGACAGGTTCGACTATGTCAACGGCGACGAATTCCCCAAAATTTGCATCTACAAGCGAGAATCCCGCGCAGCGAGTGGCATCACTGATAAGGGTCGGGCAGCGCGGCGACGTTTCCAGCAAGAGTTCGTGATAACCGTCTTCCGGCAGAAAGACGGGTGTGTTGAGTATCGCATCCCCGGTGAAAGTGTAGATGGTTTCGCCATTGAGTGATAGTCGTAGATTGGTTGGCGGCGTGCCCAGTTCGGCGGCAAGCTGCGTCCACCCAGCGAACGGGGCGTAAATTGACCACACCTGCGCGTCGCCTTCGGTCAGGCGAGAAGTGAGCGTGAATGCAGGTTCGGCGTCAGATTCGGGGGCGTTGAATAGGGCGAGTGTGATGTCCTCATAAATGGGTGTGCCGAGTTGTGCAAGCGCGAAGTCGTAGAGGGCGAGTCCTGCCGGGTCGCTCTCACGGAAAAGCAAAATCACATCGACTCCAGCGGCATCGAATAAGGCCGGATCGAGCGTGGATTGCAGCAAATTTTGTTTGGCGGCACTGACCGGGGTATCGCGGATGAACTGTCCGGCAACGATGTTATGCTGGTGAATCGCCTGCATATACAGGCCGTCTTTTGAGCGCAGACGATGACGAACGGGCATGTTAAATACGGCGCGAATGTCGTCGCGCTCGCGTAGATCGTGAATCGCCTGCGGGACGGGCATTGCACGGGTGGGCATGGGCCAGAACATGCGATAGTCAAAGAACACGATGAGCGACAGCGCAATTAATACGCCGGTTCGCCAGTGGGGATGTTGGATGCGTTTGGTGAGATAAAGCGCACCGAATGTTGCCATGATCGCTGCGATCAGGCCGAGTGTCAGGTTAAAGCGCCCCGGCGTGCGGCTGATGTCGAGAATAGGTAGCGATTG
>DAOTXA010000491.1:0-2294 GCA_034435595.1 Anaerolineae bacterium
GGGGTTGCGGACGCGCTGTAGCGCGTCCCTACATGGTTTGGTGGTAGATCACATCTCATGGCGTACCGTTACCCAATTAAATCTTCAAAGGGTAATACTGCGCCCCCACATTGACGAGACGCGAACCCCACGCCACGATCCACAATTGTCACACCCCCAACGCGCCGCTATAATCGGGATTCGCCATTTGAAATTTTTGGAAACGGACAACTTTCCCTATGAGCAGACGTACTCAGGTTTACCCTTTCACGGCGATTGTGGGTCAGGAACGGATGAAGCGTGCCCTCGTCCTCAACGCGATTGACATGCGCATCGGCGGTGTGCTGATTCGCGGTGAGCGCGGTACGGGCAAATCGACCGCCGCCCGCGCCCTTGCCGCCTTGCTGCCGGAAGTCGATGTCATCGCCGATTCGCCGTTTAACGACGATCCGCATCACCCGGAAACCTGGTCCGACATCAGCCGCGAGCGCTATGGCGACAATCAGCCCCCGGTGGAACGCCGTCGCATCCGCTTTGTGGACCTGCCCGTGAGTGCGACGGAAGACCGCGTCGTCGGTACGCTCGACATCGAGAAGGCGATTCAACACGGTGAGCGGCACTTTGACCCCGGCGTGCTGGCGTCTGCCAATCGTGGGATTCTATATGTAGACGAGGTCAATCTGCTGGATGACCACGTGGTCGATCTGCTGCTGGATAGCGCGGCGATGGGCATTAACGTGGTCGAACGCGAGGGGATCAGTTTTAGTCATCCGGCACGCTTCATCCTCGTCGGTACGATGAACCCGGAAGAGGGCGATCTGCGCCCGCAGTTGCTGGACCGCTTCGCACTGTCGGTTGAGGTACACGGTATCAACAACGCTAGCGAACGCATGGAAATCCTCGAACGTCACATTGCCTATGAGGGGGATGCGGTCGCCTTCATGGAAGAGTGGCGTCCGGCAGAGGAAGACCTGAGTAATCGCATCGCGGCGGCGCGGGAGATCATCGACGAGGTGCAGTACACACGTGGTGACCTGCGACTTATCGCCCTGATGACGAGCAACATGCAGATTGACGGGCATCGCGCCGATCTGGTCATCCTCAAGACGGCACGCGCACAGGCCGCGTTTGACAGTTGCCGCCAGATCAGCCGCTCTGACATCCTGATGGCAATCGAGCTAGCGATTCCGCACCGGCTGAAGCGCGGCCCGTTCACCGATGCGCGTATGGACATGCAGACGCTCGCCAACGCGATGGATGAGCTTGAGGCCGAAGCCGAAGATGTCGAAGGCGACGAAGATTCTGTGCAGGAGACGAGCGGCAGCGCTCAGGATTCGAGTAAAAAAAAAGCACGTCGCTAGGTGAATCCACCGAACAGACCGCGCCGGATGTCTCTGACGCGCAACCCGCCCCGCAGGATATGTTCGACGCGGAAGACGCGAACTGGTGGGAAGGCGGTCAGAAGGCGGATACCGGCGCGGAGTTTAACCCCCGCAAGCTGAATACTCAACTCGACAAAATGGAGCGCAAGCAAAGCGGCAGGCGCTCTTACACCAAGACGGATCGTAAACGTGGGCGTTATGTGCAGGCGCGTCCCGCCGGAGAGCGAACGGACGATATCGCCTTCGACGCGACGTTGCGGGCTGCTGCGCCTTTCCAGAAAGCGCGTGAGGATCAAAAAGAAGAAACGGGCATGGCCTACGCGCTGAAGAAAAGCGACCTTCAGCGCAAGGTGCGCGTGCGTCGAGCCGCGAACCTGATTCTGTTCGTGGTCGATGCGTCGTGGAGCATGGCGGTCAGCGAACGTATGCAGGCGACGAAGGGCGCGATTATGTCGCTGCTGACCGATGCGTATCAGCGGCGCGACCGGGTGGGGCTGGTCGTGTTTAACAAGGACCGCGCTACGCTGGTGCTGCCGCCGACAAACTCGGTTTTGCTGGCGAAAGAAGCGCTCGTGGACGTGCAGGTCGGCGGCAAAACACCGCTTTCTGCCGGGTTGCTGCTGTCCTACGAGACGATCAAGCGCGAACAGGCGTCACATCCGGATATTATGCCGATGATGATCTTGCTGACGGACGGGGCGGGCAACGTCAGCATGAGCGAGCAGCTTTCGCCACAAGATGAAGCGCACAAGATCGCCCATCTTATCAAAGAGGAACACATTCGCACGGTGACGATCAACATGGAGCACGTCGCCTTCGATCAGGGGTTGGCGGATAAACTGGCGGATAAGCTGGGCGGGCCGTGTTATACGCTGGGTCAGTTGAAGGCGGAAACGCTCCTGGAGACGGTCAAGCGTGAGATTGAGTTGGGGT
>DAOTXA010000492.1:0-11520 GCA_034435595.1 Anaerolineae bacterium
GAGGACGAGGCGGTCGTAATTGGTGCGTTGGGCCACGCGTGCACGCTGCACGTCGAAGTTTACGCGACGGACAGGGCTGAAGACCGCATCCACCGGGAGTTCACCAATCGGCAGACGACCGCGCTCTTCTGCGGGGCTATAACCGCGCCCGGAGCGCACTTCGAACTCGATTTCGAGATGGGCGTCAGGCGAGTCAACGGTGAACAGATACAGGTCGGTGTTGACGATTTCAACTTCAGGCGGACATTTGATGTCTGCTGCCGTGACAGTGCCCTCGCCGCGATGTTGCAGGCGGAGGCGAGTAGTTTCTACGTCGAACAATTGCAGACGAAGCTGTTTGACCTGCAAAATCAACTGTGTCATGTCCTCGCGCACATCGGGGATGGCGGAGAACTCGTGATGCACATCAGACACACGAATGCTGGTTACAGCAGCACCGGGCAGAGATGACAGCAGCACACGCCGCAGTGCATTGCCCAATGTTAAGCCATAGCCACTTTCAAGCGGGCTGATGATGAAGCGACCGTAATTACGGGTGATCGCTTCGCTTTCTACCTTGTGGGGCAGTACCATACCATTCATTACCAAGACGGATTTCCTCCCGGTCTAGCGCCACAAAAAACTATGTTGCACAAAACGACGATTAAACGCGGCGCTTCTTCGGCGGGCGAACCCCGTTGTGCGGGACGGGGGTTACATCAGTGATCGAACGCACCTTCAGTCCGCTGGCCTGAATCGCACGGATGGCAGATTCGCGGCCCGGCCCCGGTCCTTTAACGAACACATCAACTTCTTTCATCCCATGCGTCTGCGCAGTTTCGGAGGCATTTTGTGCCGCCATACGCGCCGCATACGGGGTGCTTTTGCGACTACCCTTGAACCCGGACGTGCCGGCACTGGACCACGACACCACGTTTCCTGACTGATCGGTCATCGAAACAATCGTGTTGTTGAATGTGGCGAAAATATGCGCCTGCCCGTATGGAATGTTCTTCAGGACTTTTCTTGTGGCTCTACGTCCACTGCGTCTCGCTCTTGCCATGTCACCTCTCCGTGTTAACGGGATTATGCCAAGTCGCGCCCTGTCGATCCGGTCCAGGGCGCATCTCGTGGTTGCCTTACATACAATGAATTAGCGGCAGACGAACTCTGCCGGACAATCATCCTGCGCAGTTGTATGCGCAGGATAAGATGATTATTTCTTGGTTGCGCCGCGACGACGACCACGCCCCGGAACCGTTTTGCGGACACCGCGACGGGTGCGTGCATTGGTACGGGTGCGCTGCCCATGAGCGGGCAGGTTACGACGGTGGCGCAGGCCACGGTAGCTACCAATTTCTTGCAGGCGCTTGATATTCAACTGATTCTGGCGGCGCAGGTCACCCTCAGTGGTATACTGGGAAACCCTTTCGCGCAGCAGTTGAAGCTGGGCCTCGGTCAAATCCTGAACGCGGATGTTGGGGTCTACACCAGAGGCAGCCAGCACTTTCTGACTGGTGGTGCGTCCAATTCCAAAAATATAGGTTAACGCGATCTCGATGCGTTTATTACGCGGAAGATCGACACCTTCGATACGTGCCATAGTCGGTCCTCTCCCCTGCTAGCCTTGCTTCTGCTTGTGCTTGGGGTTGCTACAAATGATCATGACCCGACCATGCCGCTTAATGATGCGACATTTTGGGCAACGCCGCTTGATTGATGCTGAAACGCGCATGTCTCGTCATCCCCGGTTAGTTGGTTTTACACAGAACGATAATCATATCAAAGCTCGTACACAAAGTCCAGACTCGAACATCTCGACTGTGATGTACCCGTCACTAAAGCAGCGTTAGAATCTGCGGTTCTCCGTCGGTGATGGCAATTGTGTGCTCGAAGTGTGCGCACAACGAGTGATCTTTGGTCACCACCGTCCACTTGTCCTTGAGTTCTTTCAGGTTCGGCTTGCCAGCGATGACCATTGGCTCGATGGCGTAGGTCATGCCGGGGCGCAATTTGGCGTTGGCCTCTTCGATTTTCTTGCTGCGTTTGCGAGGCCACCAGTTTGGAATCTGCGGGTCTTCCCACATGCTGCGACCGACACCATGCCCGGTATATTCGCGGGCGACGCTGTAGCCGTGATCCTGCGCATATTTTTGTGTGGCCTGTGCGACAGCACGCACGTCATTGCCCACAACCGAGGCGGCAATCGCCGCGTGCAGGGTCGCCTCGCAGACTTCGAGCAGGCGTGCCACCGCCTGGTGAACTTCGCCTACAGGCCAGGTATAGGCGCAGTCGCCAACATACCCTTGATAGGTGCAGGCGGTATCAAGACTGATGATATCGCCTTCTTTGAGAATACGATCTTCGCGTGGGATGCCATGCACCAACTCTTCGTTGATGCTGGCGGTGATCGCCGCCGGAAAATCCGGCCCGTTGGATTTGGGCACACCGATAAAGGTCGGGATCGCACCGTGATCGCGGATCACGGTATCGGCGATTTTGTTGAGTTCGGCAGTAGAGACGCCAGGTTTCAGGGCATCGCGCATGGCGATATGGGCGCGGGCGACGATGCGCCCGGCCTCGCGCATGATGGCGATTTCATCCGGCGTCTTGATGTGGATATCCACGCGAATCTTACTCCGTTAGCCCAAATTTGCGAGACTCTTGGGCGCAATGTATTGCGCTTCTACAAGGATTAGGAATTGACGCGGGCGTCAATGGCGGCTTTGATCGCCGCGCTTACGTCTTCAATTGACTCGGTCGCGTCGATCTCGACCAGCAGGCCCTTGGCACGATAATGCTCAATAAGGGGTGCGGTTGTATCGAGATAGGTATCGATGCGCTTGACAACAGACGCGGCCTCATCATCCGGGCGGCGTTTCATAGCTTCGCCGCTTTCCTTATGTGTGGCGGAGATTCGCGGCGGGAACGCCTTATCAGGGTGTTCCTCGAACTGCCAGTCAATTGCATCGGCGTTGGTATAGATATTGTAGGCCGTTCCATCCGGCGAAGTAACACGTCCATATGCACGCTTGAAGGCGGTATACGGGTCGAGTTGCAGCAGGATCACCGCTGCAACCGATTCGCCTTTGCCGCTCAGGTAGCTATCCAGCCATTTGGCCTGGGCGGTGTTTCGCGGATAGCCGTCGAGGATGGTGCCATTTTCGGCGGCGTCGGATTGCTCAAGACGATCCTGCAAGATTTCGTTGGTGATTTCGTCGGAAACCAACTGCCCGGAAGCCATGATTTCCTGTACGCGGACGGCTAGTTCATCGGTGCGGGTTTTCATCGCACGGAACAGGTCCCCGGTGGATACATGCGGAATACCATAGTCCTCGGCAATACGGACGGCCTGTGTGCCTTTCCCAGCACCCTGAACGCCCATAATGATTAAGTACAGGCCCATGCGAAATGGTCCCTCCCTGGTACAACAAATATTATATTATACAACGTCCAAAGTGTATTGGACGGTTGTTGATTGGCATCTTGTTTGGCAGGGGACGTAGCAGTGCTACGTCCCTACACAGATTCGCCCGAATAGGCGCTTAGTTCATGAAGCCTTCGTAGTTACGCATGACCAACTGTGCTTCTAGCTGGCGCATGGTGTCGATCACCACGCCGACGACGATGATAAGACCGGCACCGGTCAACACGTTGGCAGCGTTGATACTACCCTCAACGGTTTCACCGGGGAAGATGATCGAGTTCAGCAGATCGACCATGCCCGGAACAACAGCGATGATGCCGAGGAAGACCGCACCAACGAAGGTAATGCGTCGCGTGGTGCGCAGGATGTAGTCCTCGGTGCGCTTGCCCGGACGAATGCCGGGGATAAAACCACCCTGTCGCTGCAATGATCCGGCGAGGTCTTGATTGCCGACCATTACCTCGCTGTAGAAGAAGGTGAAGCCGACTGTTAGCAGGAAGAACGTGCCCCAGTAAGCGAGGCCGCTCTGGTTGCCGAAGGTATTGATGACACTATCACCAAATTCACCCTGCGGGAAGAAGGCGACGACGATCGACGGGAACACGATAATCGCGTTCGCAAAAATCAGCGGGATCATGCCGACCGGGTTCACACGTAGCGGAATGTGAGTGCTTGCACCACCATACTGCTTGCGCCCACGCACGCGCTTTCCGTATTGAACGGGGATACGGCGCACGCCTTCCTGAATGTAGATGATGGCAACAACACTGATGAGCGTAATTGCGATGAACAGGAAGATATCCCATGCCGGACGCAGCGAATTCGCCACCAGATTGATGAGATTGGTCGGCGCGAGGGCGACGATACCGGCGAAGATGATGATCGAAATTCCGTTACCGATACCCTGTTCGGTGATGAGTTCACCCAACCAGACTGCAAACATCGTACCGGCGGTCATGGTAAACAACACTGAAACCGTCAACAATGCGTCGTTACCGAAGCCGGGGATAATTTCGACACCGGGGCCAAGCAGGGTATTAAAGACCTGAATTTGACCGAACGCCTGTAAGAAGGCCATCGGGATGGTGACGTAGTAGGTGTAGCGCTGAATTTTTTCTTGCCCGCCCGGTTCGCGCTGAATCTGCTGCAAGCGTGGGATCACCGGAACGAGAAGCTGGAAGATAATCGACGCGGTGATGTATGGATACACACCGTTGGCGATAATACTGAAGTTCGCCACCGCGCCACCGGAGAGCAGGTTCAACACCTGAACCAGATTGGACCCGGCGGTCGTGGGATCGAGCAGCAGTTCCAGATTCGTTCGATTGACGCCAACGACGGGAACATGCGCGGCGAACTGGTAAATCAGCAGAATCAGCCCTGTAATCAGGAGCTTGTTTCGCACGTCAGGCAAGCGCCAGGCGTTACGCAAAGCTTGGATCATTGCAAAAAACCTCGTGAGTCTCTATCAAATCACGGCTGCGGCAAACACGCGCCGGGCCGATGCCAGCGTTGTAACATCGACCCATTACGTGAAGCTATCGCATTATTCGTCGCTGCTTTCGGCATCACCGGCAGTCGCGTCAAGCGAAACCGGTTGTGCGTCGCCCTGTTCGAGCGCGGCATAGTCTTCTTTGCGCAATTTCTTGACCGTTGCGCGAGCACCCGTAATCTTGAGCGGAATTTTATTAGCGGCCCCACCAGCGGCGAAAATCTTCTCTAGTGCGCTTTTGGTGAAACGGTGCGCCTTGATGTCGAGCTTGGTGCTAAGTTCACCACGACCGAGGATCACGACTGGCTTATCGCCGTCACGAACGAGGCCACGTTCCGCCAGTGTCATCGGGGTGACTTCTTCCCCGGCGTTGAAGCGCTCTTCAAGCGACTCAACGTTGACTTCCTGATAGTTGATGCGGAAGATATTGGTGAACCCGCGTTTGAACGGGAGACGGCGCACGAGCGGAAGCTGACCACCTTCAAAATACGGTCCTTTACCGCCGCCACTACGTGCGCCCTGCCCCTTGATACCTCGCCCGGAGTATTTACCCTTGCCGGCAGAGATACCACGACCAACGCGAGTCCGCTTCTTTTTGGAACCCGGATCGGGTTGCAGGTCATGTAGCTTCATATAAGATGGCGCGGTGCTTGGCAGTCGTTATGGTGGCTGCGAAGGCTTCCCTGCGCCTTTCTCCTTTCAGATCAGAAATTCGTGTTTGACGATTTGGTCTGAAGAAACGAATTGGTTTTTTAGTCTTCGACTTCTTCGACGTTCAGCAGATGGCTGATCCTGTTGATCATGCCAAGAATCTGCGGGGTAGCTTTGTGTTCAACGACTGTGTTGAGCTTGCGCAGGCCAAGTGTTTCGGCGGTGACGCGCTGGTTTTTCTTATACCCGATAGGGCTTTTAACCAGCGTGATGCGCAAGGTTTTGAGTGTTTCTTCCGCCATGAGACTACTCCTTCTCCGGCGCGGCTTCGGCCTCGGCGTTTTCCTCGCCCTCGCCATCCGCATCGAACACCTCAACGCCAACGTTTTTGCGGCGTTCCCAGAAGGGGCGCACGGTTTCCACCGGCTTGCCACGCATAGCGGCGAGTTCTTCGGCGCTGCGCAACTGCTCCAGCGCGTCGATGGTCGCCATCGCTACATTGAGCAAATTGGGGCTGCCCTGGCTCTTGGTCAGGATGTCGTTGACACCGACGACTTCGAGCACGGCACGCGCCGCACCACCGGCAATGATACCGGTACCGGGTGAAGCCGGTTTGAGCAGCACCTTCGCGCCGCCATAGCGACCGGTCACCTGATACGGAATGGTCGGTCCGGCGAGTGACACCTTCGTCAGCTTGCGACGAGCGCGTTCGGCAGCCTTGCGGATGCTATCTGGCACGCCACGGGCCTTACCAACGCCAATTCCGACGCGGCCTTTACTATCACCAACGATCACCACGGTGCGGAAAGCAAAGCGGCGACCACCCTTGATTACTTTGGCGACGCGGGTGATATCGACTACGCGCTCATCAAGATCGTCGCGGTCATCATCACGACGTGAGTCGCGTTTCTTTCTGTTGTCTCTATTGTCTGCCATCGGTTTCCCTCTCCGCTTAGAACTTCAGGCCGCCTTCACGGGCACCTTCGGCGAGTGCCGCGACACGCCCGTGATACTTGTAGCCGCCCCGGTCAAATATGACCATTTCGATGCCGGCTTCTTTGGCACGTTCGGCAACGACACGCCCGACGATGCGGGCAGCGTCAACCTTTGATTTTCCGGCGACTTCTTTCGAAACATCTTTGTCGATGGTCGAAGCGGACACCATTGTCACGCCGGATTCATCATCAATGACCTGCGCGAAGATGTTCGACAGGCTACGATAGATGTTGAGACGCGGGCGTGCGTTCGTCCCTTCGATCTTACCGCGCACCCGCTTGTGACGGCGTTTACGCGATACGTATTTCTTCTTGCCCTTGATATCTGCCATTGGTAACCCTTGCCTTATTTCGCAGCTTTACCCGCTTTGCGGCGGATGATCTCGTCGGAGTAGCGGACGCCCTTACCCTTGTAGGGTTCTGGCGGACGCCACCCCCGGATGTTCGCGGCGGTCTGCCCGACGACCTGCTTGTCGATGCCGTCGATGTGGATCGTCGTACCACGGCTTTCTTTGGGAACGTCGAAGCTGGTGTTGTCATCCGGTGGTTCGACGATAACATCGTGCGAGTGTCCCAGGCGCAGCGAAAGGTTACTCCCCTGCAACTGCGCTTGATACCCGACGCCTTCGATCACGAGGGTACGGCGGAAGCCTTCAGAGACGCCGGTCACCATGTTCTGGATGAGGGCGCGGGTGAGGCCATGCAGGGCGCGAACGCGGCGTTCTTCGTTGGGACGCAGCACATTCAGTATGCCGTCTTCCATCGAAACGCTGATGTCGGGGTGAACGGCCATCGTCAGTTGCCCCTTCGGGCCTTTGACGGTGACAGTTTGCCCATCGACTTTGATATCCACCTTATCGGGGATGTTGATCGGTTGCTTGCCAATACGCGACATAGTGATTGCTCCTGCTTACCAGACGTAGCACAGCACTTCGCCGCCGACACGCTGGCGGCGTGCCTCTTGCGCGGTCATCACACCTTTTGGCGTGGTGACGATGGCAATGCCCGTCCCACTTAACACGCGAGGCATTTCTCGGCGACCGCGATACACACGGCGACCGGGCTTGCTGATGCGTGTCAGGTTGGTGATGACGGGGCGACGACTGCGGCGCGGCCCGAAGTATTTGAGCTTGATGGTAATCATGCGCACAGGCTTTTCGTCTCCAATGACGTAATCGCCAACGTAGCCCTCTTCACTGAGGATGCGCGCAATTTCTTCTTTGAGTTTGGACCACGGGACCTGAACATCGGTCTTGCGGGCCATCAGCGCATTACGGATGCGCGTCAACATATCTGCAATGGGATCGGAATTCATCGCTTGGCTCCTACCAGCTTGATTTCACGACGCCGGGGATTTCACCCCTTAGCGCCATCTCGCGGAAACAAATGCGGCACAGGCCGAAGCGACGCATGTACGCCCGTGAGCGCCCGCACTTTTTGCAGCGGTTAACCACGCGCACTTTGTACTTGCGGTTCTTCTCACGGTTGATGCTTGACGTTTTCGCCATGATAACCTCCGTCGTCCTAATTCTCTCGGAACGGCATACCGAGCAGTTTGAGCAGACGACGGCCTTCTTCGTCCGTCTCTGCGGTGGTCACGATGGTGATTTCCATCCCACGCACCTTGTCGATCTGGTCGAGATCGATCTCCGGGAAGACAAGCTGCTCGCGCAGGCCAACGGTATAGTTGCCGCGACCATCCAGTTTGGCTGGCACACCGCGAAAGTCGCGGATACGTGGCAGGCCAACGTTGATGAGACGGTCCAGCAGTGCCCACATCTTTTCACCACGCAGGGTGACTTTGACGCCGATAGCGCGGCCTTCGCGCAGTTTAAACCCGGCGATACTCTTCTTGGCCCGGGTGATGATGGGCTGCTGCCCGGTGATGATGCGCATGTCTTCGACTGCGCCATCCAGTGAACGCGGATTATCGATGGCTTCACCGACGCCGACATTGACGACGACTTTGGCGATGCCAGGTACCCGCATAATGTTTTCGTATCCAAATTCCTGCATCAGTGCCGGGACGACTTCGTCACGATAATGACCCTGAAGCACGGGACTGGTTTTTTCTTCTGCACTCATTGTTATTCGCGCTCCGGTTAGTTATCCAGCACTTCGCCGGTTGCCTTGCAGTAACGCACTTTGCGACCATCTTCAGTGATGCGGAAGCCGACGCGGGTTTTGACCCCCGACGGGCTGATAAGCATCACGTTCGACAGGTCCATGGGCGCGGCAAATTCTACGATCTGGGCGGGGACCTGTTGGTTCCCGGCCTGACGCGCCTTTTCGTGCTTTTTCATCATGTTCAAACCGCTAACGATCACGCGGTTCTCTTTGGGGAATATGGCGATAACTTCGCCCTGCTCCCCGATGTCTTTACCGGCGATGATTTCGACGGTGTCACCTTTTTTGATTTTCTGCATCGTCGCTCTCCTATTTACAGCGTTTCCGGGGCGAGCGAGACGATCTTCATAAAGCCTTTGTCGCGCAGTTCACGCGCCACCGGGCCAAAAACACGCGTTCCCCGGGGGTTGGTCATATCCTCGTTGAGAACAACGGCGGCATTATCATCGAATTTGATGTATGAGCCGTCGCTGCGGCGATACTCTTTAGCGGTACGGACAATGACCGCACGCACGATATCGCTCTTCTTCACATTTCCCTGTGTCGAGGCGGATTTAACCGTCCCGACGATGATGTCACCTACGTGACCGTAACGTTTCTTGGAACCGCCCAGTACGCGGATCACAAGAATTTCCTGTGCGCCGCTATTATCGGCGACCTTGAGGCGAGATTCTGTTTGGATCATGAGTCGCTCTCCTAGCCTGCCGGTTGTTCCAGCACTTCTTCGACCACCCACCGCTTATTCTTGCTGATGGGTTTGCTTTCCACAACGCGGACGACTGCCCCAACCGGGACCGAATCCGTTTCGTCGTGGGCCATAATCTTCCGGGTCGAAGTCACGAACTTTTTGTAAACGCGGTGCATGGTACGGCGTTCGATTTCGACGACGACCGTCTTATTCATCTTGTCGCTGACGACGCGACCCTGAAGCCGCTTGCGATTATTCGCCATTAGTCGTTATCCTCCGCCGCAATTTCAACTGCCAGTTCACGCTCACGCTGAACGGTGAGCATTCGGGCCAAGTCGCGCTTGGCATAACGAATAGCATTCAGGTCTTCAAGCTGACCGGATGCCTGTTGGAAGCGCAGATTGAACAGGTCAATGCGCTTATCTTCGATCTCGTCCAGCAATTTTTCGTCACTGAGTTTACGAATGTCTTGCACATTCATTAGCTCACCTCCAGGCCGGAGATGGGGTCGATGCGCTTGACGAACTTGGTCTTGCAGGGCAATTTGTGTGCCGCAAGACGCAGTGCTTCGCGGGCCTCGTCTTCGGGGATACCGCTCATTTCGAACAGCACGCGCCCTGGTTTGACAACGGCGACCCAGAATTCCACCGACCCCTTACCCTTACCCATGCGGGTTTCCGCCGGTTTTTGGGTGACGGGCTTATCGGGGAAAACGCGAATCCAGATTTTCCCACGGCGGCGGACATAACGAACCATGGCCCGGCGTGCGGCTTCGATCTGGCGACTGGTCAACCAGACCGGCTCGGTGGCCTGCAAACCATAGTCACCGAACTGGACGACGGCCCCACGATGTGCCTGACCGCGCATCCGACCGCGCATTTGCTTGCGGTACTTTACTCGTTTTGGCATTAACATTGCATTGTCTCCTCACGCTGGGCGGGTCGTGATGTGCCGTATCAACCACCGTTAGGGGCTGACGTACACATCCGACTGATCGCCCGACCGCTTGTTGTTATTGTTACTGTCGTCTTCGAGTTGCAGAATATCGCCCTTGTAGATCCACACCTTGATGCCGATGCGCCCGAAAGTAGTCAGCGCTTCGGCGGTGCCGTAGTCCAGGTCGGCACGCAGGGTCTGACGCGGGATACGGCCTTCGTTCATTTGCTCACGGCGGGCCATATCTGCCCCAGCCAGACGACCGCTGATCTGAATCTTGATGCCTTCTGCGCCCTGACGCATAGCCTGACCGACTGCACGCTTCATGGCGCGGCTGTGACCGATACGGCGTTCGAGCTGTCCGGCGATATTTTCTGCAACCAGTGTGGCGTCCATGTCAGGTTGTTCAACTTCACTGACTTCGACGCGCACCGACTTACCGGTCATTTCTTGCAGGTCATTTTTAATCCGCTTAACGGCTTCACCTTTACGCCCGATGACGATGCCGGGACGTGCGGTGTGAACGGTGACCTGGACCTGATTCGGGTAGCGCTCGATCTCAATACGCGAGACACCAGCACGCCCGGTTTCCTTTTTTACGTAACTGCGGATTGCGCGGTCTTCGTGCAGCAGTTCGACGTAACGTTCGCCTTCTGCATACCAGCGCGTTTCCCAGTCACGGTTAACCTTGAGCCGGAACCCAATCGGATGGACTTTACGCCCCATAAAGCACTATTCCTCTTCTTTTTCTCGCTCTGCCAGAATGATGGTCAGGTGCGCTGTCCGCTTAACACGCGGCTTGTAGCGACCACGCGCACCGGCGGTAAAGCGCTTGAGACGTGGCCCTTCATCGGCGAAGATTTCGCTGACGAACAGGTCATCCGGGTCGAGATCGAAGTTGTTTTCCGCGTTGGCGATGGCAGAAGCCAGCGTCTTGCGGATCAACTCTGCGCCCTTCTGGGGCATGAACTCAAGGACAACTCGCGCCTGCTCCGCATCCATGCCGCGCACCTGATCACAAACGAGGCGCAGCTTTTGCGGAGAGATGGCGAGATGCGTGTTCTTTGCACGTACTTCCATGCCCGCACCCTACCGTTTCTTGATCTTTTTCTCGACAATGTGACCACGGAAGGTCCGGGTCGGGGCGAATTCACCCAGCTTATGTCCCACCATATTTTCGGTGATGTAGATGGGGACATGCTGGCGACCATTGTGAATAGCGACG
>DAOTXA010000493.1:0-10050 GCA_034435595.1 Anaerolineae bacterium
CGGGACCACAACGCAGCAAGGAATATATTAAAACGGGCAGGACGTGTCCGTGTTGCTTAACGTAGCCCATTGGGGCAAGCGTGCAACAGAAGCCCTCGCCTTTAGGCGTGGGGAGCGTCACAAACACCTTCTTGGCTTTAATAAAACCGTATTTGCTTGCATTCTTGCATTGATGAAAGCCTCGATATAGGCTCTACTCAAATCTGCAAGCCACATGATGTATCAAGAGGAGCCATAAGCTAAGGGCTGATGGCTAAAAGCTAAAAGCTGCTTTCTTATCACTCAGGAGCGAAAAATCGGAATGCGATATCTCATCACAGGCGTAGCAGGCTTTATCGGGTCGCATCTGGCAGAATCGCTGTTGGACGCGGGTCACGAGGTCGTGGGTATGGATTCATTCGTGCCATACTATCCGCGCCCGATCAAAGAACGCAACGAGAGCGCGTTACACGGACGCACAGGCTACACCTTTCACGAGGCCGACCTGCGCGACGCCGACCTTGCGCCGCTGCTGGACGGCGTGGACGTGGTCTACCACATTGCGGCGATGGCGGGTCTGCTGAAGAGTTGGACCGAATTTGACATCTACGTCTCCTGCAACATCAACGCCACCCATCGCCTGCTAGAAGCCTCGCGTGATGCCAGCGTCAGCCAGTTCATCCACGCCAGCACCAGCAGCGTTTATGGCAAATACGTCATCGGCCCGGAGGATTCGCTGCCGCAGCCGGTTTCTCCCTATGGCATCACCAAGCTCGCCGCCGAGCATCTGGTGAATACCTTCAATCATCAGTTCGGCCTGCCGACGACGATTCTGCGCTTTTTCTCGGTGTACGGTCCGCGCCAGCGCCCGGATATGGGCTATCAGATTTTTGTCGACAAAATTCTGCGCGGCGAGACGATTACCATCTTCGGGGATGGCAAGCAGTCGCGTGCCAATACCTACGTTAAGGACATCGTGCAGGGGGCGGTTAAAGCGACGGAAAAGTTCCAGTCTGGCGGTGTGTATAACCTCGGCGGTGTCGAAGAAGTTAACGTTATTGACGTGATTCGCCTGATTGAAGAACTGGCAGATGAAGAAGCACGCATCGAATTCGGACCGTCGCGCCCCGGCGAACAGTCGCGTGCGGTTGCCGATATTACCCGTGCCCGCGAGCATCTGGGCTACGAACCATCCACCACCCTGCGCGATGGACTTTCCGCGCAGATCAAATGGCACCGCGCATGGCTTGAAAGTCAGGGCGAAATTTAATCCCTTCCAGCCACGAAGACGCGGGTACAGCCAAAAATAATGTGGTCGATATTTTGAGCGGGCGGCATTTTTGCCGTCTGCGCTGATTAAAATTACTGCATTACGCTTTCTGTACACGTACCCACATATGATTCGGTCGAAATCTGCTTATGCGCTATTCGCATTTGATCTTTAACCGTTCATCTACCTTCGCGTAGGGAAAGCGCCCGGTGATCTGCACCCGCGTAGACCACTCGTAGAGCAGAATTTCGCCCCGTCGCGCATATACTGGTAGCAACGCTTGAAATCTACTGACGGGTACGCCGATGTCGTTTGAACCCTCACAAAACACTGTCCCTTCGCCGATTGCGCCTGTCGCGCCGGGCGCAAAGCATGACTCACGCTATACGCTGCCGCCAACCCCGCCGGAGCGCGGGGATCGTCCGCCGCGCAAGAACAAAAAGTTACCGTTGTTGATCGTCGGCGGTGCGGTTGTGCTGGGAATTTCCACAATGGCGGCCTGCCTGCTGCTGGTGATCGTGTTCGCTGCGTCGGTAGACCGTATCCCCGACGGTGTGCGCGTGGGCGCGGTCGAGATCGGCGGCGACCGCATGGACGATGCCGAATCTGCATTGGCAGCAGCCTATGGCGCATCGGTTCCGCAGATGGTGCAAGCCATAGATGGCGACCGCTCGTGGACGATCTTTCTCAGCGACATCGGCGGCAGCATTGACCTTGACGACACATTATCCTCTGCCGAAAACGCTCGTGAGAACGCCCGCCTGCAACCCGTCTACAACGTGGATATTTACACCGCGCAAAACGGACTCATCGCCCTCAGCGCGATGACCGATATCGAAGCCATCCCGGATGAAACCAACCCCCAAACCGGACGCGCCCTCGATATTCCCGCTATGATGGACCGCCTGCGCCTGAATCCGAGCGGCGAATTGGCGGACGGCATCCTTGATCTGACGATGATTGAGGTCGCCCCACCGGAGTACGATCCCGCCGAACACTACGAGGGGCCGGTCCTTACGCACACGGTGCAAGCAGGGCAGGAATTGGCGCTGATCGCCCGCGAGTACGGCGTGACCATTAACGAACTCGTCGCCTTTAACGACATTACCGACATCGACCTGATTTATCCGGGGCAGGAGCTTCTTATTCCCTCATCCGGGGAATACACGCCAGACCCGCCGCCCGCGCCACGAGCACAGGGTAAAGCCATCGTTGTGGACACAAACGAGCAGCGCATCTACGCCTATCAGGATGGCACGATGATCTACTCGCAGTTGGTCAGCACCGGCACGCAGCTTACGCCCACCGTCAAAGGTGATTACAATATCTACGTCAAATATGTCGCGGACGATATGTCAGGACCCGATTATTTCTTGCCACAGGTCCCGTGGACGATGTACTTCTATCAGGGCTATGCGATTCATGGCACGTACTGGCACAACAGCTTCGGGCGACCGATGAGCCACGGCTGCGTGAATCTGCCGCCAGATGAGGCCCAATGGTTCTTCAACTTCGCGGAAGTCGGCACGCTGGTGCGGGTGATTTGATGGCGTGTTGTTGGTGAGGGTTAAGGCCAGAGTGTGAAGAGAAAATTTGTAAGGACAACAAAATACCGCCCACAGTTACTCGTTCTAACCTTTTTGGTGGAAACGAAAATATGCGACTTTCCCCTCACCTCCGGCCCATGAACCCATAAGGGGAGAAATACTAGCACGGACGCGCTGTAGCGCATCCCATACATGTTTTGGTCGCCGTAGATGAATCTCACGGCATACCGTTACCCAATTAAATCTTCAAAGGGCAAGAGGTCTGAGATTTAGGGGTAAGGGGGCATAAAAACTGTATTTCCACCAATTCCGGTAGAATCAGCATTTTTACAAACACCCTCTGAGCTTTTCTTTCCCCTTTATTCATTTCCCTTTAGATGGGAAATGACTTCATGCAGGCTGCCGAACACATGCGGCGTGATGCCCGCGAAGGCTTCCGGCGTAGCGTGAGTCGGGTCAGGCACCGCGAAGCAGGTCATGCCTGCTGCGACCGCTGCTCGCGCCCCGGTTGGGCTGTCTTCGAGGGCCAGACAATGCGCCGGATCAACGCCGATTTCCCGCGCTGCCCGCAGATACACATCCGGGTGCGGTTTGCCAAGCGCGTCATCGTCGGCAGTATAGCGGTTGACGAAGATGTCCATCCATCCCTGCGCCTTGAGTGTCGCCTCAATAATCACCATCGCAGAACTGGACGCCAACCCGAAAGGCAGCCCGGTCTCGCGCACGAAGTCGATCATTTCCTGTGCGCCCGGTTGTGCAGCAACTTCGTTTGGAATCAGCGTAACCATGCGGTCCACGAGATCGGCGATCAAGTCCTCGGCAGGTTCCTCAAAGCCGTAGTGCTCTTTGACGATTTTCATCATCGCGTCAAGGCGCGTGCCGATGATCGACTCGCGCACGTCATCGGTGTAGACCTCGCCGCGTGCTGCGACAAAGTCGGTTTCTGCCAGATGCCAGATGCGCTCGGAATCGACCAGCAGGCCGTCCATATCGAAAATGACCCCTTCAAAGGGAATTGACCTGTTCGTCATTTAGTCCTCGTCGTTGTTGGAAAATGCGGCGGTGAACGTAGTGCCCAGTTCATCCGCGTTAAAAGTAAGCTGCTGCTGCTTCCACAGGGCGATGCCGCGATCAAATATCGCCTGATGCGGCGTGCCTTTCACCCGTTCATAGCCAGAAGGCCCCGCCGCCAGCGCCAGAATGGGCGCGATGGATTCGCTATGAATAAATGCCGGAGCCTGTGCCTTGACTTTATCTCGCGCTACGACGCCACCGAATCCAACGAATAGGTCTACGACGGTGTGCGTCGCCAGATCAGACGAGCCATCCCCGACCATCAGGCGGCGTCCGTGTTTGCCCGCAGAAAGTTCTTTGATGATATCCGGCTTGCCACTGGTCACGGTCAGCGGCCCCTCGTTGTAGTCCAGATAGGTCTGGCGATGCTGCGAACCCGGTTCGTGATAGCGCCACCAATCGCCGGAAAGCTCGTTATATTCGACTTCAACAGCGCGGATATTCGCCGGGTCTACCCCCAGACGTTTACCGAATCCGCGCACCGGTTCCGCCAATCCACCGCTGATGATGAAAATCTGCTTGCCGAGGAAGCGCAGCGCCTCCAACACCGCAGGCACATCAGAGACGATGGTTTCCGCGTAGCGATCTTCAATGGCCTTCAACTGCCCCCGTGTGGGGCGGATCGCCTGAAGACGCTTGCCGTAGACTTCCTCCAGATCGAGATCACCGTCCATCGCCTTTTGCGTCAACAGACCGACGCGCCACTCTTTGCCCTTGAGCTTGGCGAGTTCGTCGATGCCTTCAATGGTGGAAAGGGTGCTGTCGCAGTCGAAGAAGATGAGATCAAAGCTGGTCCAACGGGTGTCTTGCGTCATGCATCGCTCCTGAGTTGGTTTCCAGCGCGATTATACCATTCTTCACAAGCGATGAAGCGGGTCAACTGAACAGTTTCATCAGCCAAGCAGCGAGCAACCCGCTTGTATCGTGGTGCTGCGCTGATCCTCACATAGAACAGTTTAAAATTTCATACACAGAAGAAATCTCAATGATTCACGAGTGAAGAAATGTTATAATATGTTTTGAAATAATGTGTATATTCATTATGTTATTCATCGCTCTCATAACACTGTTGGTATTTACTTTTTGGGATGCGGGGTATTGTAAGATGTTCTCAAATTTCAGTGGTCGACGGCTGCGGGTCATCGTGCTGTTATTGGGGGTAATGAGCGTGCTGCTGCTGGCGCACGCGCAGTTCAGCACAGCATTTACGGGCGTGAATATTACCTCGGTCACGGTAACGGGCCAATCTGCACAATATACGGTGAGTATTCGGGTTACTGGCAACCTCTCACCACACAGTATGGATTATGCATGCGGCATGTGGGCATGTGACGAAGGGGATTGGCAGCTTCGCAACGGCGCGGCGGTTATCACGGCAGCGAGCGCGGGATACTACCAATCAGGTAGCTACAGCCATACGTTTAGCGGGG
This sequence comes from Anaerolineae bacterium, assembly GCA_034435595.1. GTDB lineage: Bacteria > Chloroflexota > Anaerolineae > Aggregatilineales > Phototrophicaceae > JAVJSU01. The sequence continues at coordinate 5,301 of DAOTXA010000493.1, forward strand.
TCAATTTCACCAACGTGACACAGGGTTGTTTCGTGGATACCGGAATCGGCGGTGGCGCGTCGGGATGTCGGGGGATCACCTTCTCTGACAACGACAGCGACGGCTGGCTGAATGCCTATGACAACTGCCCCAACGCTGCCAACGCAGATCAGGCCGACAGCGATGGCAACGGGACCGGCGATGTCTGCCAGGACAGCGACGGCGACGGCATCATCGATCCCAGCGACAACTGCCCCATGATCGCCAACTCCGATCAGGCCAACAACGACAGCGACGCACAGGGCGATGTCTGCGACACGGACGACGATAACGACACGGTCCCCGATGCCAGCGACAACTGCCCCGTGACGCCGAATCTCGATCAAGCGAACCACTACGGCGGCACAGCGGGTGATGTCTGCGAAGACAGCGACAGCGACACATTACTCGATATCAGCGACAATTGCCCGACGGTCGCCAACAGCGATCAAGCCAACACCGATGGCGATGCGCAGGGCGATGCCTGTGACCCCGACGACGATGACGACAGCATCCTCGATGGTGACGACAACTGCCCATTGACTGTCAATGTCGATCAGGCCGACAGTGACGGTGACGGTCTGGGTGATGTGTGCGATAGCCTGCAAGATAATGATGGCGACGGAATCGCAAACGATGTAGACAACTGTATGTACACGCCGAATGCCGATCAAGCCGACGCAGACGACAACGGAATCGGTGACGTGTGTCAGGCCGATGGGCGGCTGAACCCCGATCTGGGCGATTATCTGCTGGTGGTGTATCACCGGATTGATGCGGATGGCGAACCATTCTACGCGTTCTGGTTGTCAAATGGAGATGGTACCGCCTCTTTCCTGTTCAATGTGACACGTGCGGATTTCGCCCCGTATGACACGCAAATGCCGACCGGACCGGTCACCGTTTATACCTACGCGCCAAATAGCATCAAGATCATGCTCGCCCCGGATGGCACGCTGGTGATCACGATGCCCATCGAATCAGGCAAAACGTGGATATTGGTGCTGAATGAAGCCATGCAAGACGAGACAATGAAGCCTGATGGCATGACCTTCTTCGAGCTATAGACAAGAACCTCAACCAGCGCGATCCGCCGCTGATTTGCGACGGATCGCGCTGCACGGTGTTGATGTGCTACCGGGGTTCACCCTGCCTGTCTCTGAGATATTCGAGGACGACTAACCGCCCCCTACAACCCCCATCCGCTCAAACACGTATACCCTACAGCCACAAACAGTCACCGAACAGGCGGCACACATGGACGAGCAACCGAACTTTCTCCGCGAATACTTTGGCGTATTCTTCAATAAACAGACCTACCTGAATCTCGTTTATCTGATTGCAGCGTTCCCACTGGGGTTGATCTATTTTGTCCTGCTGATGACCGGGCTGTCATTGGGCTTCAGTCTGGCGATTGTGCTGGTCGGCATCCCGATTTTGCTGGCGATGGTCGGCGTCATTCAGGGATTCGGTCGCTTCGAACGGGCATTGAATCACATGCTGCTCAAAGGCGGTGATATTGATGGCGGGCGAGAACTGGCAATTGAGGGTCTGCGCAGTATGTCGTTTCAAGGCGTCATGGATCATGTACGGAGTGGGCAGGTCTGGCGCACCGGGTTCTACCTGTTTGCCAAGTTCATATTCGGCATCTTCTCGTTCACACTGACATTGACCATCCTCGCGCTCATTCTCGGCTTTGTGTTCGCACCATTGGGCGCGGTCTTCGACGGAAATGTCGCGCTGGTCGTCGTTCTTGGAGAATCGATCACAGGGGGATTTGCCACAGCATTAGCGGTGATGATCCTCGGTGTGTTCGGTGCGCCGCTTGGTCTGCGCTTCCTCAACGGAATCGCGGAAGTGTGGCGGCGATTCGGTGAGAGCATGTTGACCGAGCCGGTCGTGGTCCAGCGTGCAAAGTACACCCGTATTGACGCCGACCCATTCAGGGACCGTGAGCGCCAGCGCAAAAATGACGAGTTCGGCGACAAACTGAAAAACGATGCCTTCGCGGATGACGACCCGTTCTACGCCGACGATGCGGACGACTTACATATTGCTCGCACGGTTGAAAATTCGCCGCAGCAATCACGCCGGGAACGTCGATACACGGACGATGACCCGTTCCGGGCCTGATGCGACGAAATCTGCCTCCGAATTTATCATGAATGCGCGGTCTGCGCCTTGACATGCTCCCGGCAGATTGCTACCATGTGACACAGTCCTTCCACAGTAGCTCAATGGCAGAGCAATCGGCTGTTAACCGATGGGTTCCTGGTTCGAGTCCAGGCTGTGGAGCAAACGAGCGTCTCATTGTTGAGGCGCTTTTTTGATTCAGTCCGGCGAATTGTCACCCCCATACTACGCATCTGGCTTATACTGCGTATACGCTTATACAAAACGTAGTCAAAATAGAGACGACGGAGATAAAATAATGCGCAGGTTCTTTCGACGTTCAGCGATTATCCTGGTGATTTTACTGGTTGGGATCATGGTCATCTCGCAGGGGCAAAGCTTCCCCGAAGCCGTCCCCGTCGAAGCAGAGGCAGAGCGCACGTTCCGGCTCGGATTCACGCCATTCCCCTATGAAATCAGCAGCGAGGCGGTCGAATACGTCTACGAGCGCATCGCCGGGGATGCCGACATCATCATGCACCACTTCGACAATGGCGTTCCCTGGCCCGAAGCCTTGAGCGGCGACGACTTCTCACAGCATATCCGCAACGAAAACGACTCGCGCCTGCGGCAAACGCCGGAAGACCACGATGTTCTGCTGTCGATTACGCCCATTAGCATCGGGCGCGACAGCCTCGCACCCTATCGCGGCGAATCTGACGAAATGCCGCTGCCCGCACCGTGGGATGCTCGCACGTTTGACCATCCCGATACCATCACCGCCTACACCAACTATGCCCGCCGCATGATCGAAATCTACGAACCCGACTACGTGGTCATGGGCATTGAGGTCAATCTGCTGATGCAGAACCGCCCCGATCTGTGGGACGGCTACGTCACGCTGCACCGCGCCGCCTATAGCACGCTCAAGGCCGAATTCCCCGACACGCCATTGATGGTCAGTATGCTGGGCTTGAACTACTGGCAAGGCGTCACCGAGGCCAACTACGACGACCAACTGCGTGCCCACGAAGACATCATCGACTACACCGACTACTTCGCGGTGTCGATGTACCCGTTTATGACCGGGTTCATGACCAATACCCTGCCCGATGACCTGTTCTCGCGGCTGGCAGAATTCAGCAACGGCCTGCCAATGGCGATCAGCGAAACCGGGTTCCCGGCGCAAACGCTGGACCTACCCACCTTCAACCTGACCATGCCCAGCGACGACGCCAAACAGCACGCCTTCATCACGCGGGTTCTGCAAGCGGCGACCGAGTACGAATATCGCTTCGTGATTAACTTCGTCCTGCGCGATTATGACCAACTCTGGGAGCAAATCGGCGGCGGTGACTTTAATTCCATCTGGCGCGATACCGGACTCTACGACGAAAACGGCGACGCACGCCCGTCTCTTGAGGCGTGGCGGACCGCACTCGGCAGGCCCTACGTCGCGCCCGATTCCCCTGAATGAGTCGGGGTTTAACAAGCCTTCAGGCGTTCAATGCATAACGATGATCCATGAGAAAGCAGCCCATGACCGAACAAGCTGTTCCCGGCATTGCGCAGGACGTGTTTTTGCTCAACCAGCGAAACCACGATTTCTTGACCGGCAAAGCATCTAAACCTGCTGGATTGGGTGGCAGGATATTTGGGTGCGGGTTCCTGTTGACCGGCTTGTTCTGCATGGTGGGGATTGGTTTGTTCTTCGCGGCGTTGATCGAGCAAGATCGTTTTTCACAACTCGCACAGCGCGGCGTCGTCACAACCGGTGAATACTACGACAAGTACACCGAATACGACGGCGACGGCGGCGACACCTATCATGTGCAATACCAGTTCATCGTGCCAGAAACCGGACGCACCTTTAACCGCTCGCAGTCGGTCAGCCGCAGTACCTATGACCGCATAGAACGCGGACAGCGTGTAAGCATCCTCTACGATCCACTGAATCCGGCGAACTCACGCATTGATGGCACAAACACCGCCGATACGCATACCTTCCTATTCGTCTTCTCGACCATCTGGAATTTGATTAGCTGGAGTTTGCTGATCGCTATGATCTACAGCAGACGGCACGAACTGCTGTTGATCCGGCGGGGTCAGGTCATCCCCGGCAAGGTCAACACCATTTCGGGTGAGCTAGATAACGACGATAACTTTATCCTCGATATGCGCTATGTTGTGCGCACGCCAGATGGAATCATCATTGAAAAGGAGGTTAAGGGCACACACAATCAACTGAGAGACGCAGACCTGCCCGCGCCCGGTCGCAGCGTGGCGGTGCTGTACGTCAACCCAAACATCATGCGCCTGCTCTAGCAGGCTGGTAAGAAACGCCCGCAAATTCCCATCTAACAAAGAGGCGTCACACCGACGCCTCTTTTCGCTGTCAACTCAGGAGAACGCCGCATGACCGCCGCCATTGGAACCGTCCATTTACGCGTGCAAGACCTTGAGCCGCTGGTCCTGTTTTACACCGACATCATCGGCCTGCGCGAGAATCGCCGCGAGGACACATCCCAGGGGCAAACTGTTTATCTGGGTGCAAACCCGGATACCGATTTGCTGGCCCTGATCGACTTCGACGGTCAGCAGTATCGCAACGTAACCGGGC
>DAOTXA010000494.1:0-31007 GCA_034435595.1 Anaerolineae bacterium
CGGCAGCGGATTCAGCGCATACACGGTACGCGCCAACTCACTTGACTCGTCCGCACTCATGACCTCAGCCGCCTTGACATTGAGTTCACTCATGATCAAATCAGCGTACTTGTCCACCACTGCTGACGAACCATCTCCATAAGCAAACACCACTTTCGCCAGCGGTTGACGCACCCCAATCGGGACATTTTCACCATTTTCCATGTTACTGTTACGCGCCGCCAACCCCAGACTCACAAGACGCTGAACCAGGTCCATCTCTTCAATCAGGTCCATGCGCAACTTGGCCTCATCAACTTCGGGCCAGCGTGCAAGGTGAACGCTATTCGGTGCAGCCGAATCTGACCCGGCTACGAGATTACGATACAGTGACTCACTGAGGAATGGCATCGACGGCGCGATCAACCGTGAAACCGTTTCAAGGCATTCATATAGCGTTGCATATGCGCCGAGCTTCTCAGCGTCACTTTCGCCCTTCCAGAAGCGACGACGACTGAGGCGTACATACCAGTTACTCAACTGCTCAACAAATTCCTGCACCGGGCGCGTCGCCGCCGTAACGTCGTAATTCTCCATCGCTTCAGTAACTGTCTGCACCAGCTTGTGCAATTCGGCCAGCACCCACTGATCCAACAAATCACGTTCTTCAACAGGTGGCGCGTCTGATTCTGGCGTCCAACCGTCGAGATTGGCATATGTCACAAAGAAGCTATACGTGTTCCATAGCGTGGACCAGAATTTCTTGATGACCTCACCGACCAGATCGACCGAGAAGCGACGCGGTTCACCGGGAGGACCGGCTGTGTACAAGTACCAACGGAACGCATCTGCGCCATAGTTGTCCAGCACATCCCAGGGATCAACGATGTTGCCCAGACTCTTCGACATCTTCTTGCCGTTTTCATCGAGGATATGACCCAGACAGATCACATTCTGGAAACTTGGCTTGTCAAACAACATCGTGCTAATCGCGTGCAATGTGAAGAACCAGCCACGCGTCTGGTCAATGGCTTCGCAAATGTAATCCGCCGGGAACTGCTCCTCGAACAAGGACTTGTTCTTAAATGGGTATCCCCACTGTGCAATCGGCATCGACCCGCTGTCGAACCACACGTCGATCACTTCCGGCACGCGACGCATTGTGCCGCCCTTACCGCTTGGATTCGGGAATGTGATGTCATCCACATACGGGCGATGCAAGTCAAGATCAGGCAGTTCTCGCCCGGTCAATTGCTCCAACTCCGCTACACTGCCAACACACAGCGCGTCACCGGTTTCATCATCTATCCAGATCGGCAGCGGCGTTCCCCAGAAGCGCTCACGACCCAGCGCCCAATCCTTAAGGTTTTCCAACCAGTTGCCAAAACGCCCGGATTGAATGTGATCCGGTGTCCAGTTGATCTCATTATTCCCGGCGATCATGCGATCACGATATTCAGTCGAACGGATATACCACGTCTCCCGCGCAACGTACATCAGCGGCTCGCCAGTACGCCAGCTATGCGGATAGTTGTGAACATATTGCATCGACTTATACAATAATCCACGTTCACGCAGATCATGAACAATCTCTTTGTCCGCGTCCTTGAACCACAATCCGCGAAACTTGGTCACCGCGTCAATGAACTTGCCTTCACTATCTACTGTAAGAAGTAGCGGCAGATCATTTTCCTGACCGACGCGCATGTCATCCTCGCCGAACGCAGGAGCAATATGCACAATCCCAGTACCATCTTCGGTGCTGACGAAATCACCCGGCACGACATATGCATAGTCTTTGCCTTCTTCGACAGGCAAAAACGTATATAGCGGGTTGTAGTGAACGCCAAGCAGGTCCTTGCCTTTGAATGTCTTGACGACTTCGTACTCATCCGCATTTTCGAGTGCTTTTTCCAGCAACGCTTTTGCGAGAATTAGTTGCTCGGTATCTTCACCGTCCGCCGTCGGGCCTTTGACCTGCACATAATCGAGGTCCTCGCCAATCGCAAGCGCCGTATTACCGGGTAGCGTCCAGGGCGTCGTCGTCCACGCCAGAAAATAGACACCCGGCTTATCCTTCAAAGGAAAGCGCACAAATACACTTGGATCAGCGACTTCCTCGTATCCAAGCGCAACTTCATGGCTACTGAGAACCGTCCCTGCGTGCGTCGAATAGGGGACGACCTTATACCCGCGATAGATCAGATTTTTGTCCCACAGTTGCTTAAGAATCCACCACACGCTTTCGATGTAATCGTTGGTAAACGTGACGTAAGCCTCGTCCAGGTTCACCCAGAAAGCAATACGCTCGGTGAGTTTTTCCCAGTCGGTAATATTCCGAAAAACGCTGTCGCGGCACTTCTCGTTAAATGGCGCGACACCATACTCCTCGATATCCGACTTATATTGCAGGCCAAGTTCTTTCTGCACGGCTACCTCAACGGGTAAACCATGCGTATCCCAGCCTCCTTTCCGACGCACATAATAGCCCTGCATCGTCTTGTAGCGAGGGAACAAATCTTTAAACGCACGCGCCAGCACATGATGGCTACCCGGTTTACCGTTCGCAGTAGGCGGGCCTTCGTAAAAGACATAGGTAGGGCCACCCTCGCGCTCTTCCATCGACCGTGCGAAAACTCTATTGCTACGCCAGAAGTCAAGCACCTCTTGCTCAACCTTCTGTACATCAACTTTCGGGCTGACTGCCTCAAACATAGAAACTCTCCTGTGAGTTTGATAATACGATTGATACGCGAAATCTCTGCCGGACATCTCAATCAGGCACGTATCAATACGGCAATCAGCCGCGGTGTGAGCGCATCCTCACTCACCACCACGGGACACCTCCTCTTTAATTCGCTCCAATCATGCAGCGACCTGTACGGGGAATTCGCTGGTATTATGACGCAGATCGTGTTAAACGGGTAGACCTAATCGAATCGCTACACCTGCTATCTATTCAGGCGCAGCAGAAGACGACCCCACCCAGAACACCTCACGCCTCAGACGGAAGCGCGTAGGATCACCAAACCGGTACCCGGTGGCGATGTTGGCTTCCCATCCCATGTTAAAGATCGAAAAATCCACGCTTCCAGTGCAGGTGGCGACATTCTGCGTCGATTGCCCCTGCGGGATCGTACCACTCGTTCCGCACTGACCCGGCGTCACGCGACATTCTCCGCCACGCTCAAGATAGTATGTCACTACATCACAGGCATTAAACGATGCAGAGTACAACCACTCATCAACACCATAGGCAAAATTCTCATGCTCAACGAGGCTGACGTTAGATGGCACTGGCGGATCAGGAATAAAAATCAACCCGGCAATGATATCAACCAATTGCACTCCCACAAGAAAAACACCTACCAGCAACAATGCCGCCAACAGCAAGCCGATCCGCTGCCGCAGCGATGGTGAGGAAGAAGCTTCCCCTTCTGTTTCTGTATCCTCTACCGAGCGCGTCTCTGGTAGATTCGCGTCCGGTTCGTTAGGGTTGCCAGAACTGCTCATATACCACTACCGTACTGCCGACTGTATCCGTACCCGTTTCGTCATTGCGTACACCTGGCTGAATTGTGATCTCGGTCGAGCGATTGCTACCATATTGGCTGTCATTGAAGAAACATACGTACTCAAAGGGAACATTCCCATTCCCCTCCACATAGAATTCCGAAACCCCGGCAACCGGGAAACGCTGACAATCCTCATCCGTGTCCGCTTCTGCCGCTGACGTATCATAGTAATCATACATTTGCTCCCGATAAAACTGAGCGACCAATTCCGCATCCACGCCAGAAACGCGGTAGACAGATCGCGTCGCAGCCGGGCCAAACTCTTCGGCTGCGCCCCACGCCTCCGAGCCGGGATACAAATCAACCTCCAACGGAGAGCCGAAACGCTGCTGATCCAACGTGAATAGGATGAAACCCACAATCCCAAACAATACACCAAGCACTGCAACAAACGTTCCCACCCGGACAATAGAGATACTGCCGTCCCGGTTTACAAACATCGACATGCGATTAGCCCTCCCTGTTTAAGGCCGTAATCGACTCAATATCGCGCAATACCGCTTCACCATATAGCGTATCCGCATACAGACGAGCGACATTTTTCCAATACGGCAACCCCGATTCGATCAAATCACTATCCGGCGGCGCACTTTCCTGGGCCTTACACAACACATAAACCGCCATCAAAAGACGGTAATCTTCAATGTTTTTAACGCCCTGTACGAGTCGAAACTGCTCCAGAGCAGACGCGAAGTCACCATAACGGTACAACGCCTCCCCTAGATCAAAACGCACACCCGACGGAGCCGCATATTCAAGCGCCTGCTCAAAATGCGAAATCGCCTCTTGATAGTGCCCTCCAATAAGCAGTGTACGCCCAAAGCCATAATGAGGAAAATAGTGATCAGGAGAGATGTTAACGGCTTCGTACAAAACCGCCTCACTTTCCTCAAGTTGACCAAGTTGTCGATACGTGTTCCCCAACAACGTCAGCACACGATAATCAGCATTCTCATCGTTGCGTAAGGATTCCAAGACGCCAACCGCAGCTTCAAAGTCACCATTACGATAGTCGCGCTGCGCACGTCCGAGCGTTGTCACCATCCCGCGATTCGCCCACATAAAAATCCCCTGCGAGACGATCACCAGCACAATCACACCAACTGTCGCCGGAAGCCGGATACCCTCTGGTCCGGTTCGTGCGACAATCGCAAACGGAATCATCATCAGACTCGCCAGACCAAACCCAATTTGCGCCGTCGGTTCCCATTGCTGGAACTGCCTGATCAAACCGAATAGTATCTGTGTCATAAGTTGCTATTGCGCCACCTGCGCAGCAGAAACTAATTCTGTGGGGTCAATCTCGCCTGCAATCAACTTGTTCGCAAACTCAATATCCGCACCGATGACTTCACGCAGCGTCCCCGCCTGTGGACTGGCAAGAATAGTTTGCCATTCCTCCAACCCGTCAGAGTGCCGTTTCAGTTTCTGAAGCTGCTCCAAAGTCGCCTCAGTATTGCCAAGACGCACATGAGCACGCACCAGATAAAAGTGAATCAGAAGCCGATGGCGTGCATCCGGCACTTTCAGCGTCAGTGCCGATTCCAGATGGTCAACAACCGCATCGGAATCACCAATTCGATCTTCGATCATGCCAAGATTATAAAGCGCCACCCACTCTCCCGGCGCGAGTTCATTCGCACGCGTGGCTGCCAACTGCGCCGCCTCATAATCCTGTTTTTGTAGCAGCACTTCTGCTAGACCATTATAAGCCACCGCTGATTCCGGCTCGATCTTTGCCATCTTTTCATAGTCGCGCCGCGCACGGTCCAACTTACCCCACAGACGCAGAATCTCTGCACGGAAACGGTAATGATTCGGGTTTTCAGATTCCTCTTTGATGAGGCCGTCCATCACCTTCACAGCGTCCGCATATTCGCTTTTGCGCATCAGCTTAACAGCCTGCTGATATTCCATCGGCCCACGCGGACGAAACAGGAACAGACCCGCAACGACCCACCCTACAGCCAAACCAACGAACAACAGCGACAAATCCGGCAGCAACAACACGCCGATCACCACCGCGACAAAAGCGGGCAGCAGCAAACCGATCATACGCCCACGATCATACGCATCAAGGCGCGTTCCAACGATGACTGCTGATCCGAAAACGAACACCAACACCAGTACAGTCTGAGCGTCCGTCACCCAATCACTGGCATCTTCCGCCACATTTAACATTAAACTGGCAAGTCCGGTAAAAGCCAGCAACAAAAACAAGGCACGGATTCGCGCTGGACCTAGAAACACCATAAAGCGTCTAGCCATAGTTTGTTACCGTGTCTCACGCTTGTATTCGGTCAACACAAAACGCCGATAACCATCGCCATCCGCGTGCTTCAGTGGAACATCATAATCGTCCAACCAGACATTGAATACCGTTTCAGGATTGTCGGATACCCAGCGCTTATAGAGCCGTGATTTGACGAGCTTGCCGTCTACCGTAATCGTGTCATTCTTCAAAAACTGTGCGGATTGATTGTAAACATGCAGGCTAAATGCTTTTTCGTCCTTAAACTGCGGAAGATACGCCACGACAGGCACATCCTTCCCATTTCTTACCGCCATCTCTGCAACCGCGTACCCGGTAAGCAAGACCGAGGCTAGACGGACAACATAGCCATCTGGCACAGAGAGAAATTCTTCAGGAATTGGATTACTATCGATCTCACGTTCCACACGCACGCGATCCTGCTCGAACGTATATCTTGCACGCACCAGCTTGAGGCTATCTTGCGCAGTCCCGGTCGCATGAACGTGACACTGTACAACTCTGCCACTATGCCCGTCCACTCGCCGGACAAACTCAATCAGGATGTCACGCCCATCAGCATTGCGCCCGTCCATATGGACGCGGGCACGCTCATGATTATCCGGCAATTGATGCAAGGTCCAATGCTGATAAAAACCCGTTGGTTGACCTTGCTGATAGTGGGTGTAGATACCACTTGCGAGGAATCGTTCATCATTCTGTATCGGTGTGATGAAATGCATAGACCTTATCCATCGCCTTAGACACGTACATAAAGAAGATTATTGATTGTGCACAGACCGGCGTGCATAGCGGTTCAAAGAAATGTACTCATCCCCGATCTGACCTGCGAGCAGAATACCATGCTCGTCCACAACCGCGTTAAGTGTCACATCATTTATGCTGCCGAACCACTTCACCCCGGTCCTCAGCATCCCATCAATCGTCTGCGACGAGTCGCCATCCGCTGCGACATCCCATTTCAACTCGTTGATCTGAAATCCAGTCTCCCGCTCAAACAACCAGTTGGCATTCAGTACAGGCAACGGTACAGTCGAGTCCATCTGCTCGGCAAGCGCCAATCCTGAAAACAACACCCCACCCGGATGCAGCACATAGCTCCCAGCCAGCGCGATAGACTCGTACACACGTTCCCCACGGTCCACCGTTCGACCAACTTCCAGAGAATCGCCGACAACAGAATATGTAGATCGCACATGTTGAACAGGTGCATCATTCGGGCCAAACGCACTGATGTCAAATCGTTCAATGTGCGCTCCTGCACTCTCAGGTGCACGCCATGCTTCAATCAATATGCTGGCATCTCCACTCATTCGCCGGTCATGATCCACCCGAATTTTCCAGGCTCCATCAGGAAACTCATGAAACGTCCATGACTCTTCAGCAACAACTGTTTCGCCCAAGCCAATGACCGTGTAAATGCCGCTTGCGACAAAAGCCTCACTCATCAACACAGGATGCAGATATCGCATATCGCCTACTCATCGCCTTTTGTCAGTTCGACATACAGCCGTTTGTTAATACCACCCTTGCTTTTGTAGTCAGTGATGCGAATCTGCCCAACCTCACGCGTATTCGCAACGTGTGTACCGCCATCTGCCTGCAAATCCAACCCAACGATTTCGATAGTTCGTACTTCAGCAATCCCTTCGGGAAGCAGATTGATCTTCGTTCGAATTAAGTCAGGGATCGCAAACGCTTCATCACGCGGCAGCACATTGACGACGACCTCGTACCCCTGTTTCATCTCAGCGTTAATCGTCGACTCAATCTCTGTTACGAGTTCCTTTTGCATCCGCTCAAATTCAAAGTCCATACGTCCCTTGAGCGGTTCCATATTGCCACCGGTAACACTAGCGCCATAATCCCGCCAGACCACACCACATAGAATATGCATCGCCGTGTGTGTGCGCATCAGCTTATAGCGACGGTCCCAGTCAATCACACCCTGAATTTCGGTACCGACTGTGGGCAGCAGGTCTCCATCAATCACATGGAGATTGCCTCTCGAAGTCTTCTTGACGATAAACGACTTATCACCCGCAATTAGTTTACCGGTATCATAAGGTTGCCCACCACCACCGGGGTAAAAAGCAGTTCGGTCGAGCAAAACAGCATTGGCCTGCTCATCGACTGAAACAACCTTCGCAGAGAATTCCTTCACATAACTGTCAACATAATAGATCAACTCTGTCATCTTATGACTCCTTCAAAGGAACTCTAACACGGCGCATCATATCGCGCCCCCCCAGCGACGACCAGAATGCACGACCATCCGTATTGCTATTCGCCACATATAGTTCAAGATATGTCACGCCGCGAGAACGAAACCAATCAGCCAACGCCTGCACCAATTTACGCCCAACCCCATTCCGACGATATGCTTCCTCAACGTAGATATCTGCCAGAAATCCCCCGGTTTCTGACGTGAACATCTCCGGTACTAAATCGACAATCACACCAAGTACAAAACCAATGACCTGACCATTGACCTCAGCGACAAAAATGCGGGTGTGTGAGTCACCGATCTTCCCACGGATGCGTTGCGCGTATAATTGCGCTCCATCACGAGTTGAGCGAGGCAAATCAGGGTCCAAATCACCGTGATAAGCCACCAGCTTTTCCCATAGCTCACCGATAGTGGGAGCGTCTTCCGATTGGATCGTTCGAATTATAATTGCAGCCATACATACTCCGCCGCGCAAGGCAAATTAACATCTGCTTCTCTCGCACCAAGCGAACGCCAGAAAGCCTGCTCGACCGCCTGAAATCGCGGAATACACACTACCAATGTAGACGTGTGCTGCGTGACGTACCATGCTCGCAGTGCCGCAACTAATTCGCGTCCAAGACCACCATGATAAGTGTGTGCGTCTAACGCCAGATCAAGCACACGTCCGGTCGAGGATTCGATGAAATCGCCCGCAATAAACCCAACGATACTCTCTTCTTTTTCCCCAACAATGACATGTCCTGCAGATCCAACTGAGATCAGAGACTCCATACGCGCACGCCAATTTTCCTTTTCGTTTGCTCTAATGCTCAACTGCGGATCAGTTTGCGCTTGAATAATCCGGCGTTCTTCCCATAAGTCACTCAATGCTTTTAAATCATCTAACTGCGCAGCGCGAAAGATCACAACCAACACTTCCAACTAAACAAGCGGGGACAGCATAGCATTGACCCACATGCAAATCAAGCAAGTACTGTACAATAGACCCATGCGAAACACATCCACAATCCACGTATCAAATGAGAGAATGCCAATATGGATGCGGCAATCGCGCACCACGATCGATTGGGGCGTCTTACTCGTTCTCGCGTTTAGTTTGATCGCTACCTGGCCGTTTATCTTACAGCCAGGGCTACCCCGCACAAACGACAGCGAACGATACGTATTTTTGACCTCTGACTATGCGCAATCGTTTCGCGAAAGTCGGCTGTATCCCCGATGGTCCGCCCATGCTGTCGAAGGATATGGCGCTCCTATACCTCACTTTTACCCGCCCGCTACACCCTATCTTGCGGGAACAATTGATGTGCTACTGACCAATGATCCGGTCAACGCAGTGCGACTGTTATATATTATCGCTATGTGCCTTGCAGGTACGACTACATATGCCTTTATACAGCGCTTTCGTGGGGCCACAAGCGCCATTATTGGTAGTTTTCTATACGTATATAGTCCCCACCTGGGGTTAAATGCTCCACACATCCTCGGTGATCTTAATGGCGTTTTAGCAATGGCTTTATTGCCGACAATGATGTGGGGAGTTCAACGCCTGTTAAATATCAATGGCCCCTTCGACTTTGCGTTAGTCAGCCTGACATCAAGCGCATTTCTACTGACTGACCCAGCGTTCTGGGCGCTTTCGCAGATTATCCTGATATTACCGGTTGGCTATTATGCGCGAACTGCCACCGGGCAACGCGGGCGAATCCTACGGGTTATTCTGTCACTGTTGCTAGGTCCTGCATTAGCAGCATTCTACTGGATTCCAGCGATGCTCGACTACGACAAAGTACGCTGGGTATCCCAACCTATCCCACCAGCAGAACACATGTTGTCACTCAGGCACCTGCTAACACCTTTACCACGCGTTGACCTCAATGAACTGGTTGTCCGCCCACATTTCACCCTGGGGGTTTCACTCACTCTAACGATTATCATTGTGGTAGTCGCAACTATGCGCGGTCGAATTGAACGTTCTCTTGACCATCTTTTTTTAGGCGGTGGGATCAGCCTGCTTCTAATCGGAACATTCATCACACCGACTTCTGCATGGTTGATGGGACCCTCAGTCTTTCTGTTGTCAGTAGGTGCAAGTGCAATCGGCAGCCTGTTATCCAAGGACAAAAACGGTCATCATCGACAATTACCGCTGCTACTGGGCCTATACATCCTTCTGTCGATTCCGGTGCTACTCGCCCCCCGATGGCCTGAACAATTCGGAACCACAACTCAGTATGATCAGATCACCTACGAGAAACGCGGGTGGGGGATCGCTTCGTTACCCTCTAACGCTCAAATTCCCGTTTCAGTGAATCTGCCCCTCCCGTCTCAGCGGTTTCTGGCAGGTGAATATCAATCACCAAACATCAACCGAATTACGCCAGATCAAATCGCAGCAGACCGGCAGGGTAGTCTGCTGGCGAGCCGAACCCATATGGATCAATTCCAGGTCAATATCGCAGAGTCTTCCACACTGACTGTATTGCGCAGCTATTTCCCAGGCTGGCAGGCGAGACTTGGCGGAGAATCTCTAGCTGTTTCTCCACAAGTGGGGACCAATCTTACCAACATCAACATTAGCGGAAACCAGAGCGGTGAACTTGTCTTGGCTTTCGGCCCGACCCTTGAACGGCGACAATCATGGTTGGTATCCTGGCTAACCCTCTGTGTGATTGCTATCGTTACATTGTTACGTATGCGTCATGGCAACACCACATCGCACATGATCACACCGCTCATTACAATAGATGAGGCAAGACTTGTGAGTATCGTCTACAGCGCACTCTTCGCACTTGTCACTCTTTTTGTCGCACCCAATGCCCCATTTTCTTTACACGCCCGCCCCGGACATGGCCTAGACAACACAATTGCCGTTCAAAGCCGCACAGAAACTGGCCTCAAACTCATTTCATATGACATTGACAATATTGAATTTCATAGCGGCGATACCCTGGAACTAACCCTTGCATGGCACACAGTGGACCAAGTCGATACAAACTTCCAGACCTATATCCACATTCGTGACATAGAGCAAAACGTGCGCTGGCAGCAAGGAGACGCCCAGCATCCAGGCAATTATCCAACCACGCGCTGGATCAACTTTGCTTACGTCAAAGACACGCACCGCCTTACACTATCCCCGACTATTCCACCTGGAACCTATCAAATCGCCGTCGAAATCGGAATTTGCGACCCCGAATGCCTTGATATGCGTCGCCTCACATTCGTCGGGCCAGATAACCAGCAATACGGGCAAATCCTCACGCTGCCATCCACAATTACACTCCTGCCTTGATTTTGACGTTTGGTAAGCTACAGTTCATCGTGTAAAATACCGCCAATCTCGCAATACGAATGGAGCAATAATGATGTCACAAAGCAACGTTGGACAGGATATCGGCAACGCATGGGCGGCTCACCGTTCCGGCGATCAACAATCCGCAATAGATGGGTTTGAGCGCACACTCTCTCGTCAGCCAGATAGTGTAGATGCCCATTACGGCAAGGGCTTGGCCCTGCGTAAACTGGGGCGCAACGATGATGCGATTCAGAGCTTTCAGACCGCACTTGAACTCGCACAGGCTGCACTCATTGCAGTTCGTAAAGTCTCCGATACCAGTGGCAACTTGAACACCAGCAATGAACTCGGTTCGACTGACGATGATCGGTACATGATGCTTATCCGTATGCTAAAACAGCGCCTCGAAGAACTGGGCAGCACCGCATAACTACATCTATGATCACTTCAAACATTCGGTAGCTTATGGACAAACGAGAACGGCTCGAAAAAGCGTTAATTGGCGAGTCTGTTGATCGTCCGCCGGTAGCATTGTGGAGACATTGGCCCGGCGATGATCAACGTGCCGCCGATCTTGCCCGCGCCGCCGTCGATTTTCAATATGCATACGATTGGGATTTCGTCCGACTTGTTCCACCCACCACCTATACAGCTATCGATCACGGGATTAAAGATGCGCGACGCAAGGACTGCTCTGGTGATCGTGAAACACTGAAATTCTCGGTCACACGCTCGCTAGAGTGGACCGAGCTTCGAACGCTTGACCCGACGAGAGGCAGCACCGGGCGATATGTTCAAGCACTACAATTGACACGCCAGCAAATCGGCAAAGATACGCCTCTTATCGCAACAGTCTATAGCCCACTCGCTCAGGCAGAACGCGTCGGCGGACGTGATCAGCTTTTCCGCGATATGCGAACACATCCTGACCGGCTGCGCACCGGGTTAAGCTCGTTGACCGAGAGCCTATTACGTTTCATCGAAGCCTTGAAATACGAAGAAGTTGACGGCATAGCTTACGTCATCGAACATGCCTGCCATACGATGATGGCAGAAGCCGAATATCGTGAATTTGGCGAACTATATGATCGAAAAGTGTTAGAGTCACTCCCGAACAGCCTCAACATCAACATGGTAACCCTAACCGGAGCTTCTCCCCTTTTCTCGGTGGTCGGGAGCTATCCCGTACAAGCAATTAACTGGGATGCAGTGCATTCTGACATCAACATTACACAGGGAAGAACCTTGTTTAACGGCGCTGTTTGTACCGGAATTTGCAGCCATACGCACATGAATATGGGAACGCCGACAATTATCCGTGACGCAGTTCGCAGTGCTATACAGGCAACTAACGGACGACGCTTGATCGTAGCGGCAGAATCACCCTTCCCAGTGACGGCACCGCTCTCAAACCTGCGCGCTGTCCGCGAAGCCGTTGACCAACTATAGGAAAAAACAACATGCCAATGAGAGTCATCGCCGGAAGCGCAAAAGGCCGAAAACTTAAAACTGTGCCGGGTGACACGACACGCCCCGTAATGGATCGCGTTAAAGAAGCCCTATTCAGCATCCTGGGCAGAGAGGTCATTGATGCTCGCTTCCTTGACCTATTTGCAGGAACCGGCAGTGTAGGCATAGAGGCCCTGAGCCGGGGCGCGAAACAAGCGGTTTTCGTAGAATTAGAAAAGGCTGCCGTCAGGACCATTCAATCCAATTTGGCGGCGACACAATTGGGTGACCGAGCCATTATCCGCCGAACCGATGTGTTCGCCTTTCTAAGACATCCCGCCCCCGCAGAACCTTACGATTTCATCTACATTGCGCCGCCGCAGTACAAGAATCTGTGGCTAAACACGCTCAAAACGCTTGACGAACATCCAGCGTGGGTTGGCGAAGATACAATTGTTATCGTCCAAATCGACCCTAAAGAACAACGGGATGTACAATTACAACTGACACATCTCAACCCATACAACGAGCGACGCTATGGACACACATTACTCTGGTTCTTTGAGTTAAATGTCGAGGCCACAAATACACCATCAGAGACACCAGACGATGCAGAACAGGATTAATCCGAACTTCAAAAGTCCTGGCTTCGATCCGCCATATAAGCCCTGGCGAACTGTAACGCTTGCGCTTCTGTGTCAACTTCGCCTCGAACCTGTGCCTCTCGAACAGCATCCAACAATTCGCCTACGAATCGCCCCGGTTGTATCTGCAAGGCAGTAATCAATAAGTTACCATCAATCAGAGGCGGCGGTTCCACAATCTCGTCATACCGGCGAAAACGCGCCGCAAGAACCCCCTGTATACGTTCGAGGAAAAGTACCCACTCATCCTGATCAAGTGCAGACCCGCGTGTACCCAGATGCTCTGCCATTGCCAGCAAACACGCATCGATTCCACCATCCCCGCATACTCGCCAGAATCGATGCAGCGAAATGTTGTCATCAGGGTCAACATCACCTAGCAAAGAGTATCCATGCAGCGCCTTCTTTAAGCGTGAGTCCTCTCCATTGCTCAGGCGCAAACTAGTGACATGACGTTCCACAACAGTTGTCACAGAGCCATCAATATTTTGTAGCAGCACCGCCAGTATCAACAGCGCCGCGTGTGGACGCTCGTTAGGCCACTCATGCAAAATGTGCTTCTGCAAATCCGCCCGCAGCGGATCGAGCGACATCACAATCATCCCCAACCCGAATATCGAGGCAGTCTGTTCAGTGCGCTGTGGGCCAATTGTATTCAGGATGGCACGCATCTTTTCGACAACCTGCAATACATGCGTCCATGTGTCGTGAATATTCGGAGAATTGGTAAAGGGTTGCGCCTTCAGACTGGCAACTTCCGGGAGCGACGCATTAAGCAGACTCAGCACCTCGGCAACGCGTAGTGCTCGCGCAGGTGCCCTACTTGCGAACAGGCGCATGAGTTCGTCACGCACGCGTTCGGGTGATGTATTTGCGATGTTCGCAGCAACTGCACGAATATCAGAAAGTGTGTCAGGTTCAATTCTTGCGCCAAATTGCACGCTCTGGCGGACCGCCCGTAGGCCACGAATCGGATCTTCCGGCAACGATTGCACAGAACACCGGCGAATTACCCGGTCACGTAAATCCTGTTCACCATTCAAGGGGTCAAAAATTTGAGACAAATCACCGCGCAGATCAACCGCCATTGCGTTGATCGTAAAATCCCGTGCCGATAAATCTGCCATCAAGTCATTACCACGAAAACGTGCAATGTCGATTACCACGTGTTCGCCATTTAGCTCAATAATCGCACGTGCAACCCCGCGTTCGGCATCCATTACATAGAACGCACCGCCCAGCACATTGGCGATCTTGCGCCCAATCCCGACAGCATCCTGCGGCGTGACAAGATCAATATCTTTTACCGGAACATGCAAATAAGCATCCCGTACCGCGCCGCCAACAAGGTACACTGGGGTTGTGTCATCAATCAACACATCGCCAATATCGACAACAAAGTCAGGCCATATTAGCGGGCGTACCGGAGTTCGAGCTTCGATCTCGCTCACAAGGCGTCCTGATTGACCACGCCAATAAATGGCAGATTCCGGTACTTTTCATCCAGATCAAGCCCGTAGCCAAACACAAAACGAT
The DNA here is from genome assembly GCA_034435595.1 of Anaerolineae bacterium. Lineage (GTDB taxonomy): Bacteria > Chloroflexota > Anaerolineae > Aggregatilineales > Phototrophicaceae > JAVJSU01. Next base: position 14,987 of record DAOTXA010000494.1, read on the forward strand.
CTTCGATGTCGAAACCCACATAATCGATTGTCAAATTAATCTCCCTGCGAGAGGGTTTATTCAGCAGCGTACATAGCTTGATGCTACGGGGTGAGCGTGCCTGCAACATATTAATCACAAAATCCAGCGTATGACCACTGTCAATGATATCCTCGACAATCAACACATCTTTATCGACAAGTTCGGATGTCAGGTCCATATCGATACGGACATTTTTGGTGGAGGTGCGCACCCCTTTGCCATAGCTCGAAACCGCCATGAAATCGATCTCATGTGGTACACGAATATGGCGAGTCAAATCGGTAAGGAACATCACCCCGCCTTTGAGGATGCAAATGAGCAGTAAACTATCACAATTCGCATAATTGCGTGAAATAGTCTCGCCCAATTCGCGCACACGTTGTTGCACAGCTTCTTCAGATATGAGGATTTCAGCGAGATACTTCTCGTAGGTCTTCAGCATCAAATCGTCTCCCGGCAACGTGGGATCACATTATATCAGGCGAGATCGAACCGGGCGACGCCAGCATTACATTATCGGAATAGCAATGCAATGTTCAGCCGACCAAGCAATAAATCAGCCCCTTTGCGCACAGGTACTGGTTTATTCGCGTTAAGTCGCTCGCCGCCCATAAAAGTCCCGTTGGTACTGCCAAGATCAGTAATATAAAGCCTGTCATCTTCGATGTGAATTCGGGCGTGTCGACGTGAGACACCTCGATCAAGCGCCCCATATGGCGTCAAATCAACATCAGGGTGAGAACGAGCATTCAAATCACTGCGTCCGAGAACGATATCACCACCATCGGGCATATCAAGCCGTTCAATCATCCCACGCACAACCAGCAACAATTCACGGGTGTCTGGCACAGACACATCACTGTCCGTACCTTTTGCGGCAAGCAAACGACGACGCTTCGAAGGCAAGATTGCAGTTTCCGGCTTTTCGTTAGGTAATCTATCGCGGCGTGCGGGCGTCTTATCGTCAATATCAGGAGTCATTGATGTATGATCTTTACACCTACAGACGGTTTAAAATAGTATAACATAATCGAGCAAACTCATGTCGAACTCAAAAACCTTGATCGTTCATTCTGTCCCGCGGGATCGCATTCGTGTAACTATCAACAGGAACACTGTGCTGGAAGGTCCCGTCAACACAACGATCAGCGTATTCTTGAATAGTCCAGTCCTAAACCATCCAGCACCGCTAATTGCCGCCATCTGCGATGGTCAACTACGCGAACTGACCTATCCGCTTCATGGCGACGCACACATTCAACCGGTATTTCTTTCGAGCAGCGATGGCGGACGTATCTACCGTCGATCCCTTGTCTTACTGATGACGACTGCCGCCGCCGAACTATGGCCCGGCTGCCAGATCAGCGTTCGCTATGCCGTCCCCGATGGTGGATTCTACTGCACCCGTTTGGATGCACCACCATTTACAGAGAATGAACTTGCTGCATTACGCACACGTATGCGAGAAATTGTTGCCGAGGACGCCCCCATCATCAAACGAACCGTACCCATTAGCGAAGCTGTTGCCCTTTTCAGCGAGCGCGGAGATGAAGACAAAGTTCGTCTGCTCGAACAACGCACCCGTACCGATCTCACCTTATACGGCTTGCATGGGCGCGAGGACTACTACTACGGGTACATGGTCGCATCTACGGGTATATTGAACACATTCGACGTTGTCCCCATGAATGGCGGCTTCATCGTGCAATACCCGCGCAAAGAAAACCCCACGCAGATCAAACCTCTGCGCGTCCACGAGAAGCTGCGTGCCGTGTTCCAGCAAACAGACGAATGGTTACAGCGCATGGCGGTTGAGGATATCGGTCGCTTAAATTATGTCGTTCGCGAGGAACGTCGCCTGTTCGAGTTGATCCTCGTCGCCGAAGCCCTGCATGAACAACACATCGCTCGTGTCGCCGGAGAAATCCGCAGCGCCCATCAGACCCGCGCCACACGCATTGTATTGATCGCCGGTCCGTCCTCATCAGGCAAAACCACCTTCGCCAAACGACTCGCCATTCAACTTCTCGCACATGGAATGCGACCATTCGTCCTCGAACTCGACAACTACTTCGTTGATCGCGACAAAACCCCGCTTGACGAACATGGAGAATATGACTTTGAATCACTTCATGCGGTCAATCTGCCGCTATTTAACGAGCACCTACTACGATTGACGGCAGGCGAAACCGTCACCTTACCCCGTTTCGACTTTTTAAGCGGAGCCAGCAAACCCGGTCGCGAAGCACAATTACAAGACAAGCAAATCATCATCATCGAAGGCATACACGGTCTCAACCCGGACCTTGTGCCTGCTATACCCGATGAGTACATCTTCCGCATTTATGTATCTGCATTGACTCAACTCAACATTGATGCCCACAATCGCGTGCCAACCACCGATGTCCGCCTCATTCGCCGGCTCGTCCGCGATGCGCAGCATCGTGGCTACAGTGCCACCCAAACCATTGAGCGCTGGCCCAGTGTGCGCCGGGGAGAAAAGAACAACATCTTTCCGTATCAGGAAAATGCCGACCTCATGTTCAATTCTGCACTGGTCTACGAACTCGCGGCGATGCGCCCCCTTGCAGAACCACTGTTGCTACAGGTCGAGCCAAATACGCCGCCGCACATTGAAGCCAAAAGGCTTTTGTCCTTCTTAAACTGGGTGCATCCGCTAACGCTAGAATATCGCACTATGATTCCTGGAACATCCCTCCTGCGTGAGTTTCTTGGCGGACTAAGCCTCTCTGACTATGTGCCGCTTACCCTTGATGATGACACAGATTGAATGAAGCATTAAGAAACCTTGTTGGCTCTAACCTAAAACCTACCCTACAATACGAAAGACTAATGAACCCTGTTGACACAAGGACGTTGCACGCATGGGGCACAAACTTGCGATAGATTTCGGGACAACCAACAGTGTCATCGCACACTGGAACGGCGAAGATCAACCGGCAACCATCATTGCCGCACAGCATATTAGCGATACGACGACACCGGGCCTACCGCCGGTCGTGCCCTCGCTGCTCTATGTGCAAAATGGCAAATCCGGCGAAGTAATCTATGGGCAACAGGTGCGCGACCAGGGCCTTGACGCTAAACGCGACAATCGCCTGTTTCGCAATTTTAAGCGTGGTGTAGCGGCAAATCCCGCACCTGAACCGCGTATGATTGACGATAGCCCCTGGGCAGATAAAGACGCCGCCCGAAAATTCGTAACGCAGCTCATTTCGTCTCTGCCCCAGAATCCCGAAGACATTGAGCAGCTGGTACTTACTGCTCCCGTCGCCTCGTTCGAGGGCTATTTAGCCTGGCTCAACAGCGTTGTGAACTCGATCAAAATGGATAAAATCCGTATCGTGGACGAATCTACCGCTGCGGCACTCGGATACGCAGTCACCAAACCGGGTGCGGTCGTGATGGTATTCGACTTCGGCGGCGGCACGCTGGACCTGTCGCTCGTCCAACTGCCCGAAAGCCGCGAGAAAACCGGGGGCATCCTCGGCAAACTTATGGGCGGCAAAGCCCGACAACACACCGCTCGCGTCATCGCCAAAGCCGGACGTATCATCGGCGGCAGTGATGTCGATCAATGGTTAATCGCAGAAGTCCTCAAACGTACCGGAATCACCTCCGAATCACTTGGCAACGATTACGCGACCCTGCTCACTTTATGCGAAAAGGCGAAGATCACGCTCTCGGATGTCAAGGAAACTGTCATTGAGTTCGAGGCGGCAGGCAGCGCACACAGCGTGAAAATCACCCGTAAAGAACTCGAAACACTTCTCGAAGCCAACGGATTTTACACCGCCCTGCGCCGTATCGTAGACAAAGTCATGCACGTTGCACGGCAGCGCGGCATCTACAAAGAAGATATTCACTACGTACTGATGGTCGGCGGAACTTCGTTGATGCCATCCGTTCAGCAGACACTCGGCAAGTACTTTACCGATATGGCGGTCCGTGCCGATAAACCATTTACCGCCGTTGCCGAGGGTGCGCTTCAGGTCGCCGCCGGATACGGTCTGGATGACTATCTCGTCCACAGCTACGGACTGCGTCATTTAAACGAGCAGGGCGCACACGACTACGACGAGATTATCCCGATGGGCAGTCGCTACCCGACCGAATCCCCCATTGAAGTCACACTTGGCGCGGCACATGACGGACAAAGCGAGATCGAATTCATGATTGGTGAGATCGACACTGACTCGGTCACCATGATCGAAGTCAAGTATGAAGACGGGCAGGCTGTATTTGTCGCCAAAGCGGATGAGCAGGAACAACAAATTGTGCCACTCAACGCCGAAACGCTCACAATCGCACCCCTTGATCCCACCGGAAAAGCAGGCGAGGATCGTCTCAAAGCGCAATTCTCGATTGATGATCGCCGTCAACTCCGGCTGACTGTCATCGACATGAAACAGAACGCAGAACTCTTGAAAGACATCCCAGTCGTCACGCTGCGCTAAGGAAAGGGCCGCAAACAATGACCAATACGCAAATCAGCGGGCGCGAGCCGCGTCTCGCCAGCGGATATGTAAAAAAGGGCGAGCGCCGCCTTTCACTGAAGCGTTTCGCAACCATGCTCAATATGCTTCCCCCAGAAGCCGTGTCACTCGATGCACTCGCCCACGCCGTTAACAACGATGAGTTTTACGTGCGGTACAACGCCGCGAAGATGCTCGGACGCCGCGCCGACCGTGATTCGCGCCTCATCATGCAAGACGTACTGGATACCGGCAAATCGCCCTCACGCGCCAGCGTTGCCCGCCATCTGTACGGATTCACATGGTTCGCCGCCGAACCACTCTTGCGCAAAGCCATCAAGGATAGTGACTACCGTGTCCGTGAAGCAGCCATTTACGCGCTCTGCGATCTACGCGAACTCAACGCCTATAGCCTCATGGTCGAAATTCTCGAAAACGAAGAGGACCGCGTCCGCGAGGCCGCTGCATGGGGATTGCGTGACAGCACAGACCCCGAAGCTGTTCCGGTATTAGAAGTCGTACTCAAGGCAAAAGACGCCGATGTGCGCATCAAGGCGCTCGAAGCGCTCGGCGCGAACGATACGCCGCAAGCTATGCCCGTCGTCCGCGAAGCCATGAACGACCCCGAACCCGATGTGAAGTATGCGGCCTGCCTGAGTCTGCTTGAACTATCTGGCGAATCGTGGTTGAGCGAGCTTTCCGGCATTATCGGGCGCACCAGCGGCGAAACACTACGTCAAGTGTTGCGTGCCTTTTTCCACGCAACCAACTACCTGAAAATTGATGTCGGTCAAAGCAAAGCCGCCGACCTTATGATTGACGCCCTCGAAACCGCCATGATGGACGACATGGACGAAGTCCGGCAGGCGGTTATATGGCCGCTGGCGTGGATGCGCCATGCACGCACACCTGGCATCCTAAAGCGTTCCTACAACATCGAGCAAAATAGCGACGTGAAGGCGGAAATCGTTCGCATCACCACCAGTTTGATGAACCAAACCGCCGGAGCCAACGAAGCTGAGCGCGACACCGCGAATCATATCCTGAACGATGCGCTTGCCAGCAGCAATGATATCGTGAAAGCTGCCGCCCAGAAAGCGAAAGAGAATCTGGAACGTGCACGCACTGCGGTTGCCGCTGCCCGGTAATTTACGCTTAAGACAATTGAACTATACTGGCTGAGTTTAGTCCTTGAGAGACAAAGGGAGATACACCCGTTGAAAGCACGACTTTTCTCAGCCATATTGATTCTACTGCTTTTCGCATTTTTTGGTGTTGCGCAACAAACCGCCGTAACCGTGTTTACACATGACGGCGTCGTCACCAGCGCAGCATGGAACAGTGACGAAACCCAACTCCTGACCGCATCCGAAGACGGCTTCGTTCGCCTGTGGGATGTCACCACAGGCGAAACCATCTGGCAAAGTGATCTATCCGCACCTGTTGGCGGCGCACTGTGGAATCCCGACGAAACCCTCGTCCTAGCGTGGACAACCAGCGGAAACACGATTCTACTTAACACCGAATCAGGCACGCAAACCGCCGAACTACCCTCAAACAACGATGCGCCGGTCAACGGGGCACGCTGGCATAGTGACGGCGCGACTATTCTCGTGTGGAAAGAAAACATGGTGAGCGCACCCACTCTGCGCGGTGCTGATGATTTCACCTCTGCTCGCTTTGTATTGGAGCATGAGTCAACCGTGCTGGATGCACGCTGGAACGCAGACGAAACCCGTGTTCTCACCGTCGAATTAGTCGGCATCGCTCACGTCTGGGACGCTACTGATGGGACCGAGATCACCACCGTCAACCTCGACGACGAGACGCTCGGCGTAGCATGGAGCACAGACCTACAGTATGTCATAGCGTGGGGCGGCAACAATCAGGTACAGTTGTTCAACATCGAAACAGGCCGGGGCATGGAAGCGTTCAACCATCGCACATTCGTTGAAGGTGCGATCTGGAACAACGATGAAACCCGCATTATGTCATGGGGTGCAGACGACGCCGCCCGTATCTGGGATGCGCAAACTGGCGACTCAATTATGGCGCTGCGCCATGAGGACTGGGTCACCGGGGCAACATGGAACACTGATGAAACCCGTATCCTCACATGGTCGTTCAATACACTCTGGCTATGGCGTGCGGACGGTCAACTCATCCGAACCTTTGATCATGACGCACTCGTCACTGGCGCAAGCTGGAACAGCGACCAGACAAAACTACTCTCGTGGTCGTGGGATGGAACCGCCCGCATCTGGAATATTCGCGGTTAATTAGCCGACCGCCACCGGATCAGCAATCGCCTTCATCAGCGTCTCAAATTCCTCAATGTAAAGCTGCTGCTTGGCATCGCTCATTGCAACGGGCGGGTTCGGATGGACTTCAACCATCAACCCGTCCGCGCCAACCGCTTTCGACGCCTTTGCCAGTGGCACCGCGATGTCACGTCTTCCCGCCGAATGCGAGATATCTACAATCACCGGCAAATGCGTTTCCTGTTGCAACAACGGCACAGCACTAATATCAAGCGTCATCCGCGTCCAGGGTTCGAACGTGCGAATGCCGCGTTCCATAAGGATTACATTCGGGTTACCACTGCTTACGATATACTCCGCCGCATACAGGAGTTCCTGTGCTGTGGCCCCGTAACTGCGTTTAAGGATCACAGGCTGCTTCACCTTGCCCAATGCACGCAGCAAAAATGCGTTCTGCATATTGCGTGCACCCACCCACAATAGATCGGCATATTCTGACATCATCGGAATAAGCGACTGGTCAAGTACCTCGCTAACAACATACATGTTGTATTTATTAGCAATCTGCCGTGCAATTTGCAGTCCAGGTTCGCCTAACCCCTGAAAATCATAGGGAGATGTGCGTGGTTTATACGCCATCCCACGCATAATTCGCACTCCGTGCTGCGCCAATACCGCAGCGACCGTGTCCATCTGCTCTACACTTTCGACCGCACAAGGACCCGCAATCACCTGAAAATGATTGTTGCCGAGTTCAGTCCCATCCGGCAGCGTGATCACCGTTTTCTCATCTACACTCTTGCGTTGAACCAGCATTTTCTGACGGGCCTCTTTTTCTTCCAAAGCCAGCGTGGCCCGAAAGACCTCCTTGAACAGCGCCTTGATTGTAGCATTGCTGAACGGGCCATTATTTACCTGCTCTAATTCCTGAAGCATCTGCCCTTCACGTACTGGATCGTAAAGGCGCGTACCAAGTTCGGACTGCACCTGACCAATCTCCGAAGCAACGGTAGCGCGTTTGTTCAGTAAATCGAGTATCTGTATGTTGATCTCATCAATTTGCCCGCGCAATTCTTGCAGGCGATTATGTGGGGACATAGCGATTTCGCTCCTCATTTTGTGTCGTTTTGCGTCTCTCAAACGCGTATTGTAACGCGCCCGGTTGCGTTATTCATCGTAAGGGATGACGAATTTCCATTGTGTATTTGAATGTGTCTACACGTGCTGGCATCATGCATGATGCTTTTGCAAACTACGCACGCTAAGCGGCTTTTCGCGCAATGCACGAATCCCCTGAACAGATGCCATCGCCGCACTCGTCGTCGTAATGATAGGGATGCCAAGCAGATGCGCCGTACCACGAATCAACGCCCCGGCTTCATGTGCCTGACCGCCAAGCGGCGTATTGATGATCAGGTCAATCTTGCCCCCAAGCATCGCATCCACAATATGCGGCGACCCCTGCGCGACCTTGTTCACCGATTCTACCGGCAAACCGATCATCTCCAGCCATTTCGCCGTACCCGGCGTACCCATCAGCTTAAAACCCATCTGGTGCAAATCTCGTGCGAGTTTAGCAATTGCGCCCTTATCAAAATCGTTCACACTGATGCAAATTGTACCTGAAGTCGGCAGCGCGACATTGGTTGCCATCTGTGCTTTAACGAATGCGTGACCGAAACTCGCCGCGTGTCCCATCACCTCGCCCGTAGAGCGCATTTCCGGCCCCAGACGCGCATCTACACCGGGGAACTTCTGGAACGGTAGCACAGCCTCCTTGACGAAGAAGCCGTCAACACGTGGTTCTTCAAGAAACCCGATTTCTTCAAGCGTCTCGCCAGCAGCGATACGCGCCGCATAGCTTGCCATCGGATAGCCAACCGCCTTGCTCACATACGGAACTGTCCGGCTGGCACGCGGGTTCACTTCGAGGATATATACGACATCCTCTTTAATCGCCATCTGAATATTGAACATCCCCTTGACACCAAGCGCCTTGCCGATGCGTTTCGTATATTCTCGGATGATCTCAAGATGATAAGCGCTGATCTTGTAAGGCGGCAGCACGCAGGCAGAATCACCACTATGCACGCCTGCCTCCTCAATGTGCTGCATAATCCCACCAATGGTGACCGTCTCACCATCCGACAGCGCATCCACATCGACTTCAAATGCGTCGTCAAGGAACTGGTCAATCAACACTGGATGACCCGTCCAGCGAACGTTATTATCCATCCACGCGGTCATCTGCTCGTCATCAAACACAATCGCCATCCCACGACCGCCCAGCACATAACTTGGACGCACCAGCACCGGATAGCCAATACGTTCACCCGCCGCCAGACACCCTTCACGGTCGGTCGCCGTCGCCCCAGCAGGCTGCGGAATATCTAACTCTGCCATCAGCGCATTAAAGCGTTCGCGGTCCTCAGCAAGGTCAATCGTATCGACCGAAGTCCCCAGAATTGGCGCACCGGCTTTTGCCAGCGCATTTGCGATGTTCAACGGCGTCTGCCCACCAAATTGCACCAGCACGCCTTCTGGTTTTTCCACGTCAATGATGTTCATCACATCCTCGGCGGTCAATGGCTCAAAGTACAGACGATCTGCCGTATCATAGTCAGTACTGACCGTCTCCGGGTTACAGTTGACCATGATCGTCTCGTAACCAAGTTCTTTCAGCGAGAAGCAAGCGTGAACACAGCAATAATCAAACTCAATCCCCTGCCCGATGCGGTTGGGTCCGCCGCCTAACACCATGATCTTCTTGCGGTCACTCGGCTCTGCTTCGTCTTCCTGCTCATACGTCGAGTACAGATACGGTGTATGTGCCTCGAACTCCGCTGCGCAGGTATCCACACGATAGAACACCGCCGCCACACCCAGCGACTTCCGGCGTGAACGGACCGCCATTTCATCCGTACCGAGCAACTGCGCGATATAGGCATCGGCAAATCCGAAACGTTTGAGTTTCAGGAAGTCGTCATGGCCTAATGATGCCAACGGATTTTCGGCGTCTTTTGCAACATCCAGCACATTGCGATGAATCTGGATAATATCCGCCATTTGCTGCACGAACCAGGGATCGAACTGTGTGGTTTCAACAATTTCTTCGACGGTTGCACCACCATATAAATTCGCCGCCACTTGAAACAACCGTTGCGCAGTTGGCACCTTCAGTGTATCCAGTGGCACATTGAGCATATCGGTACCAAAGCCCATAATGCCAATATCCAGCGAGCGAATCGCCTTCTGCAACGCTTCCGGGAACGTGCGCCCGATGGCCATCACCTCGCCCACCGCCTTCATCTGCGGGCCTAGCACCGTATTCGCCTCTGCGAACTTCTCAAAGTCCCAGCGCGGAATTTTAACCACCACATAGTCAAGCGACGGTTCAAAGCTAGCGGGCGTTTCCTGCGTGATGTCGTTGGAGATTTCGTCCAACGTAAAGCCGACCGCCACCAGTGCCGCAATCTTGGCAATCGGGAAACCCGTCGCCTTACTAGCCAGCGCCGACGAGCGCGACACACGTGGGTTCATCTCGATGACATAGACTTCGCCGTCTTCCGGGCTAATCGCATACTGGACGTTCGCGCCGCCCGTTGCCAAACCCACCTTATCGAAAATCGCCTTCGACATATCGCGCAGACGCTGCAATTCTTTGTCCGTCAGCGTTTGCGCCGGCGCAACTGTGACGCTATCTCCTGTATGGACGCCCATCGCATCGAGATTTTCAATCGTACACACAACGACGAAATTGCCACGCCCGTCGCGCATGATCTCGAGTTCATATTCCTTCCAGCCCAGCAGACTCATATCGATCAGAATCTCGCTGGCAGGGCTTTGCTGGATTCCGTTACGGGCGACCTCGCGCAATTCGTCCGCATTATAGGCGACTCCGCCACCGCTCCCACCGAGCGTATAAGATGGGCGAACCAGCACCGGATAGCCAATCTGTTCCGCGACCTTCAGCGCATCCTCGACCGTGCCCACCACTTCCGACTGCGGCGACTTCAGACCTATTTCCGTCATCGCATCCTTAAATTGCTGGCGATCTTCGGCAAGCTCAATGCTCGTCATCGACGCACCGATCAACTCGACGCCGTGACGGTCAAGGATGCCCTGTTCTTGCAGCGACAGCGATAGATTCAGCGCCGTTTGCCCGCCAACCGTCGGCAACAGCGCGTCGGGCTTTTCAGCTTCGATAATGCGTTCGCAAATGTCCGGCGTCAGCGGCTCGATATATGTTGCATCGGCAAATTCGGGATCGGTCATGATCGTCGCCGGGTTCGAGTTCACCAGCACGATCCGGTATCCAAGCGAGCGCAGCGCCTTACACGCCTGCACGCCGGAATAGTCGAATTCACTGGCCTGACCGATCACAATCGGCCCGGAGCCGATCACCATAATGGTGTTGATGTCTTCACGTTTGGGCATGGACGATCTCACTCATGTATATACAGAGACAAAACAGCATCACGTTTTCTCAAAATAAGGACTATTTACGAAGAAGCGGGATCATAAATACAAAACACGCGACCAGAAAAACCACACTGCCTAGCAAATTCCACAGGCTGCCACTTTCCGCGCTGCTGACGATGTACATCAGCGCACAGACGACAAATAGCCCCCATCCCAAAAGTTGGAACCGCCGATCCCGTTCAGACATGGCTAATCTTTGAGAACGGCTGCCGCATCCAGCGAAAAACCGGGCAACAGGTCCCCAACGGGGATGGTATCGCCTATGTCAAACCTCCGCGAAATGCCCTCAGGATAACCCACTTCAACCTGCTTAAAAGTAGGCATGGCTAAACATGCTTGCTTTACACCATAGCCCAAGTAGGCATTTAATTGCTGGCAAATCCCCTGATGCCTTTGTGATGGTGACACAATTTCGCGTATACGCTCTTTCATTATCATGACAATGTCTCACTCAACACACGAACGAAAAAGTCACTCACAAGCTGTTCCGCCAATTCCCAATATGCCGACAATCCATGATCACCACCCGCAATCGGGATCATCGTCGCACCGACATTCAACCGCACCAGACGATCATACAGAAATTCCGCGTGCGCCATTGGCACGATATCGTCGTTCGGACCATGAATCAGCAGAAATGGTGACGCGCCTTCGCGGATATGCGTCACAGGGGAAGCCAATCGCGCCAAATCCGCTTTCTCCTCCAACGGACCGCCCAACAACTCCTCTTCCAGCGCGACCAATGCAACCGGGTCTTTCCGGCGCGGATGGTTCATAGTATACACACCACTCATGGCGACAACTGCCTGCACCCGGCTCGACACACCCGGATTCGCATCACCTTCCAGTTCCGCGACATCATAGGATGTTCCCAGTAGCGCAGCCAGATGACCACCCGCCGAATGCCCCCACACGCCGATGCGCTCCGGGTCAATCGCATACTTTTCAGCATTCAGCCGAAACCAGCGCACCGCCGCCTTGACATCATGGATTTGCGCCGGGAAGGTCGCCTCGCTAATGACACGATAGGTCACACTCGCAGTGATAAAGCCCTTATCAACCAGAAAATCATTCGCATCAACCGGCTTGAAGCGAGTCTGCCATCCACCACCCGGCAGAAAAAAGACTAGCGGCGCAGGTTGTTCCGGCAATGGATCGGGAAACGCCAGATTCAAAGTCAAAGAAACGCCGTCCACTTCAGCGTAAACAATATCCGTTTCCCGTTGAATGGCAACCTGCTGCACCATCGACTAAACCTCCGCCTTCACTCGCTTAACAAACTCGTCGAAGAGATAAAGCGAATCATGCGGCCCCGGCGAAGATTCCGGGTGATACTGCACGCTAAACGCACCCAACTCCTCGTGACGCAACCCTTCAACCGTCTGATCATTCAAGTTGATATGCGTGACTTCTGCGCCACTCAGATCACTATCGGATGTCACCGCGAAGCCGTGATTGTGGCTGCTGATTTCCACGACATCATTGAGGAGATTCTTCACCGGCTGATTACCGCCACGATGCCCGAACCGCATCTTCTCAGTTTTCCCGCCCAGCGCCAGACCAAGAATCTGATGACCGAGGCAAATCCCGAAAACCGGCTTTTTACCCAGCACACCACGAACATTTTCAATCGCATAACCGACCGCCGCCGGGTCGCCGGGACCATTACTCAAGAAAATTCCATCCGGTTTCATCGCCAGAATCTCATCCGGCGGCATACTTGCCGGAACAACCGTAACGCGTAAGCCACGATCCGTCATCAGTCTTAGAATATTGCGCTTGATCCCCAGATCATATGCGACAATCAACGGCCCTTCAGGATCATAACGGTGATTCTGATACCACTGCGGATCACTGCGCTCCGTCCAATTATAGGCTTCAGCCGTGGTCACTTCATCAACCAGATTCGCACCTGACATATCCAGCGAATTGCGTGCCATCTCTACCAGCGCATCAGTATCAGCCGCCGCTTCACCATGCGCGATTGCCGCTCGCATTGCCCCCTTCTCACGGATATGCCGCACCAGCGCTCGTGTCGATACTTCCGTCAACCCGATGACGCCTTGCTCTTTGAGGAACCCGTCCAGCGTGCCCTCATTTCGCCAGTTGCTCACCACCGGACTCAACGAACGCACGACAAATCCCGACACCCAACTGCGCGAAGACTCAATATCTTCCGGGTTGATGCCTGTATTGCCGACATGCGGCACCGTCATCGTGATAATCTGTTTGTAGTATGACGGATCCGTTAAAATTTCCTGATACCCCGTCATCGATGTATTGAAAACGACTTCCCCAGTTTCCACACCGTCCGCGCCAAATCCGACGCCGGGAAACAACCTGCCGTCTTCAAGGGCTATTATCCCTTGCATAAACTGTATCTCCTACGTTCTGTAATCGGCATTGATGGACACATAATCATGGCTCAAATCACAGGTCCACACCGTCGCCCAGCCATCACCCATACCGCATGTAAGCAGCAGGAATACTGACTCATTGCTGATAATCTCGGTCGCACGCGCTTCACTGTACTTCGTCGGTGTGCCATTGCGAACCATCAACAGCGCATCGCCAGAAAGATCGGTCACTTCTTCGTGCGGAGAAATCCACAATGCCAGCTTATCCGCATCCAGCGAAACGCCTGCACGCCCCGCCGCCGCGATGATCCGCCCCCAGTTGGCATCATTGCCATAGAAGGCAGTTTTCACCAGCGCAGAAGTAGCAACCGTGTTGGCGATTTTCCGCGCATCGGCATCACTCGCCGCGCCATGCACATTAATCGTAATAAACTTGGTCGCGCCCTCTCCATCGCGGACAATATCACGCGCCAACTTATGGCAAACCGCGTCCAGCGCCTTCTGGAATGCCTCCTGATGTTCAGATGTTTTGAGTCGGATACCACTGGTCCCATTTGCCAGCATCAGAACCGTATCATTCGTACTCATATCGCCGTCCACAACGATCCGGTTAAAGCTGTGATCGACAGCCTTGCGCAATGCATGGTCGCCCTGAGTCTTGTTCACGGAAGCATCTGTCACCACAACCGCCAGCATCGTCGCCATATTCGGCGCAATCATCCCCGACCCTTTGGCGATTCCCGCCACCGTAAAATCCCCCTCATCGGTGGATACGGTCACGGACGCCAGCTTGGGGCGCGTGTCAGTCGTCATAATAGCCTGCGCAGTATCGTGCCAGTGATCACCCAGCCCATCAGTAGTAAGTGTCACACCCTGCGACACCTTCTCCATATCCAACTGCTGACCAATCACCCCGGTCGACAACACCAGCACTGCTTCCTCACCAAAGCCGAGTTTATCCGCGACCTGCCTTGTCATCGCCTCTGCATTGAATGTACCCTGCTGCCCGGTACACGCATTTGCGCCGCCAGAATTCATCACCACCGCTCGGATTTCGTCCGCGTGATGTTCCAGACGTGCCATATCAAGAATCACAGGGGCAGCCTTCACCCGATTTTCGGTAAAGACACCTGCCGCTACGCAGGGACTTTCGCTATAAATCAACGCGAAATCAAGGGCACCATCTTTCTTCAAACCACTGGCAACCCCCGCAGTTTGAAATCCGCGCACGCTGCTAATTTCTGTGTTCAACTCACCGATATTCATCCAGCCCCCAATCACAACGCCGCAAATAGTTCGGTCATGCGGTCAATCATTGTATCGACATGTGACTTTTCCGCAATAAGGGGCGGTATAAAGCGCAGTACATTCGGCCCTGCACTCACAGTCAGCAGACCAGCCGCATATCCAGCTTCGACCAGTCCTTTTGCCTCAATATCAAGTTCCACACCGACCATCAGACCACGCCCGCGCACTTCTTTGATATGCGGACTGTTGATCTCTTTAAGGCGATCCATGAGATAAGTCTCCGTCTCGCGGACCTGATCCAGAAACGCAGCGTCACTAACCCGTGTAAGTACCTCTTTCGCCGCCGCCATCACCACTGGACTCGCGGCGAACGTCGAGCCATGATCGCCCGGTTCCACTGCATCCGCAATGCGCTGTTTCACCAGCACTGCCCCAACCGGTAGACCACCCGCCAACGGTTTCGCCAGCGTCATAATATCCGGTTCGACGCCAAACTGCTTGTAAGCCCAAAGTGTCCCCGTTCGACCAACACCGCACTGCACCTCGTCAAAAATCAGGGCCGCCCCGTGCTCGTCGCACAGGTCGCGCAAACCTTGCAAAAACGCCGGGTTCGCCGGATTCACGCCGCCTTCCCCCTGCACAGGTTCAACGATAACCGCCGCCGTGTTCGCATCAATTGCCGTTTTCGCGCTATCGAGGTTATTAAAATCTGCAACCTTAACCCCCGGCATCAATGGCGCAAATGGCTTCTGGTACTTCTCACGCGGAGTCGCCGCCAACGCGCCCATCGTGCGACCGTGAAAGCCGCCCGTAAAGGTCACAATTTCCGTTTTTTCGTGATTGCCGAGCTTGTACTGCAACTTCCTTGCGAATTTCAACGCGCCTTCATTCGCCTCTGCGCCACTGTTGCAAAAATACACACGATCCGCGAATGACTTCTCAACCAACAATTGCGCGACTTCAACATGCGGGGCCGTATGGTACAGGTTGGACACATGCAGCATACCCGTTGCAATCTGTTGCTGAATTGCGTTTTGTAGCCCCTCGTCACCATAGCCCAACGCGTTGACCGCAATGCCCGATACCCAATCCTGGTACGCCTTGCCTTCACTATCGTACAGAACCATCCCCTCGCCATGAACCAGCACAAACGGCG